>CASDQY010000016.1 GCA_949282975.1 uncultured Oscillospiraceae bacterium
CTTAGTATAGCCCTTGGTTTTAGCACTGTCAAGGGGAGAGTGCTAAAATTTACAAAGGAAGAACAAAGTTAACAAAAAAACAAATTGCTTCAAAATCTATTCATAATCAGACGTTTGTCTGATGCAGCTTGTCGAAAAAGTATTTTTCGACAAGCTGGCAGAGGTCGAGAGACACCTGCAACCTAGGAAAAAACGGCGTCAGGCGTATGCAGATACGTCAAGCCGTTTTTGACAACGGGAGCAAAAATGCAGCCGTGGAGCCAATTTTGGGTCCACGGCTTAAAAAACCATGGGAAAATGCTCCGATTTCTATATTCTTGCTTTTCTTGCATTTTTGCGGTGCAGGGGTTTCTCGACAGTCTGAATCCGGCATGTAACTGCGGATCTTCTCCCTTCCTCCTAAAAACAGTTGCCAAACCGGAGGAAAATAGTGTATAATGGAGTAAAATAATCCAAAAGGGAGGACGGTATATGGATTTAAAATATTTGGAGCTGCTGGCCAAGGAATACCCCTCCGCCGAAGCAGTTTCCACCGAGATCATCAATCTCAGCGCTATCCGCAGCTTGCCAAAAGGCACCGAATATTTTTTCAGCGATCTGCACGGAGAATATGAAGGCTTTCTGCATCTGCTCAAAAGCGCTTCCGGTATGATCCGCTCTAAAATCGACCTGATCTTTGGAAAAACACTGAACACCAGTTCTCGGGAAAGTCTGGCCGGACTGATTTATTATCCGGAACAGCGGATGAAACAGCTTCGGGCCAGCGGCGAACTGGACGACGAATGGCGCAAACTCACCATTTATCGCCTGATTCAAGTCTGCGAAGCCGTTTCCGCCAAATACACCCGGTCTCGGGTGCGCAAACGGATGCCCCAGGAATTTTCCTATGTGCTGGATGAACTGCTCAATGTCACCGAGGACATCAACAAAGACTTTTATTATGAAGAAATCATCCACTCCATTCTGGACACCGGCATTGCAGACAGTTTTATCACCGCCCTTTGCCATTTGATCCAAAGCCTGTCCATCGACCAGCTCCACATCATCGGGGATATCTTCGATCGGGGGCCCCGGGCGGACATTATCATGGACGAGTTAATCCGGTTTGAAAACGTAGACATCCAATGGGGCAATCACGATATTTCCTGGATGGGCGCCGCCTCCGGCAACCGGGCATTGATGGCAAATGTAGTGCGAATCGCCACCAGTTACAACAGCTTCGACCAACTGGAGGACGGTTACGGTATCAACCTGCGGGCGTTATCGGAATTTGCCGGCAGCGTTTATCATGACGATCCCTGCACCTATTTTGCCCCCCATACGCTGGACCGAAACAAATACGATCCGGTGGGGCTGAACCTGGCGGCCAAAATGCACAAGGCCATTGCTATCATCCAATTTAAGCTGGAAGGCCAGCTCCTCACCCGGCACCCGGAATATAATCTCACCCGGCATATCGGGCTGAACAATGTGAACTTTGAGGATATGACCGTGTCCATCGAAGGGAAAAACTATCCCATGCGGGACACCTGCCTGCCCACCATTGACCCCAAAGATCCCTGCAAACTGACCAAAGAAGAGGGCGCCTTGATGGATGTGCTGGCGGCTTCGTTTGAACACAGTGAAAAGCTGCAAAAGCACATTAAATTCCTCTATTCCCACGGGTCCATGTACCGTACATACAACAACAATCTGATGTATCACGGCTGCATCCCCATGGACGAAGAAGGCAACTTCCGCAGCTACACCTTTACCGAAGGGTCTTATTCCGGCAAAGCCATGCTGGATCACATCAACAAAATTGCTTCCCGGGCTTATTACGGCGGCTGCTCCAAAGAAAAGCGCCAATGCGCCATTGACTTTATGTGGTATCTCTGGTGCGGTCAGGATTCTCCCTTGTACGGCAAAGACAAAATGACCGCCTTTGAGCATTACTTTATCGAAGATAAATCCACTTACAAAGAGACCTACGATCCCTATTACCGTTTGAACAATCAAGTGGAAATCTGCGATAAGATTCTCAATGAGTTTGGGCTGGACGCCGCCCACGGCCACATTATCAACGGCCATGTCCCGGTGAAGAAGATTGACGGCGACAGTCCCATCAAGGCCGGCGGCAAGCTGTTTGTGATCGACGGCGGCATTTCCAAGGCCTATCAATCCCGCACCGGGATTGCGGGATACACCCTGATCTATGACTCCCACAGCCTGCGGCTGGCGGAGCACCGCCCCTTCCACCGAAACGAGGCGGAAAACACCCCGGATGTTCAAGTAGTGGAAAAGATGCCCCAGCGGGTGAACATTGCCGACACCGACAACGGCAAAGCCATAGCAGAAGAAATCCAGGACCTTCGGGAACTGCTCAAAGCCTATCGGGAAGGCATTATCCAGGAAGGGATCGGCCGTCCATATCGGTATCGCTGAACAAGATCCACAGCAAAAGGAAAAGGAACCGCTTAAAAAGCGGTTCCTTTTTTACGCTTCCTTACTCCAGCACATGCTCCAGGCCCTGATTGAAGATGGTGACGATATGGTGATCCGCCAGGGAATAGTACACCGTTTTTCCATCCCGGCGGAACTTTACCAGCCCCGCCTGTTTCAATACTCTGAGTTGATGGGAAATGGCGGACTGGGTCATTCCCAGCAGATCCGCAATATCGCAGACGCACATTTCGCTTTCAAAAAGAACATACAGAATCTTAATTCGGGTGCTGTCCCCAAATACTTTGAAAAGTTCGGCCACATCGTATAACACTTCGTCTTTGGGGATTCTCGGCTTTACCGCATCCACAATCTGCCGGTGAACACAAAGCTGGTCACATTGTTCACATTGGGCCGGTTCCATACATGGCTTCACTTCATCACTTCGCTTTCCAGGTTTTGCCGATCTGCTGCTCTATGCCTTATTGGCAAGATACCACTGCCTCCGGTCTTTGTCAAGTGGCTGACCTTTAATTCGGGTTCTTTCCCGCTTTCGGTCATGAAATGCCCCCGGCCCGCTTATACATACAAAAGGTGGAGGTGAGTGCATGAAACGGCAGTCCATTCTCAGCGGCGCCATGGTGTTGGGCGCCGGAATGCTTCTGGTCAAGCTGTTGGGGCTTTTGTGCAAGATTCCCTTATCTCGGATTTTGGGCACTGCGGGGATGGGGTACTTTTCCGCTTCCTACACCCTATTTACCGCTGTTTACGGGCTGACCGTTACCGGACTGACCGGGGCCGCCAGTCAGTGCACTGCCTCACTTATGGCCCAAGGGCGATACGGCGACTGCAAAAAGCTGCTCTCCGGCTCTTTAAAATGGTACACGTTGGCCGGGCTGGCAGGATGCCTGCTGCTGTTGGGGCTATCCCCCTTCTTCTGCGCTCTGATTCACAGCCCGAAAAGTCAGCCCGGGCTGTGGATGATTGCGCCGGCCGTGGTGTTTTCCTGCCTGGCCGCCGCTTTGCGGGGACATTTTGAGGGCACTCGGAACATGACCCCCACCTCCCTTTCCCAGGTGGCGGAGGCGGGCGTAAAATTGATTGCCTCGGTGGGATTGTCCATGGGGGTATTGTGGTGGGGCCAGCGGGAATATGCCCGCACCGGCCTGGTGCTGGGGCAGACTGCCGCCAACTGGGAAGAGGCTCAGGCCATCCTTTTGCCCTGGGCCAGCGCCGCCGCTTTATTGGGCATTACCCTGAGCACTCTGGCCGGGACCATCGTATTGGCCCTGCTGCTTAAACGCCAGCCTCCGGTAACTTCTTTCTTAGCGCAACAAGCGCCCCCTACGCTTCATCCCCGGCAGCAGATACGGCAGCTTTGGAAGCTGGCCCTTCCCATTACCTTCAGCAGTGTGATCACCAGTGTTACTTCCCTGATTGATCTGTTCACCATTCCCTCCGGTGTACGCCGGGCGGCTATGGCTGCCCCCCAACTCTATGCCTCCCTGAGCCAGACCCTGGAATCGGGCCAACAGCTTTCGGAGCTGCTTTACGGCGCTTATACCATGGCATTGGCCGTATTTCACCTGGTGCCTTCCTTTACCGGTTTGTTGGGGAAAACCGCTTTGCCTGCCATAACCGAAAGCCGGATGGGGAAAAACTCAAATTCCACCGGACGGCAGTTAAAACTGGTGGTGGGGTTTTCCGCCCTGCTCTGCATCCCGGCAGGGTTGGCCATGGAGTTTGCCTCCCCGCTGATTACCCGCATCCTCTACGGTGCCCAGGATGGCTGGGAGATCATTGCCCAAACCATGGCCTTGTTGGCGCCGGGGGCAGTGTGCTGCGGGCTGGCGGTGCCGTTGTACAGCGTGCTGCAGGGATTGGGCCGGGCGGATCTTCCGGTGTGGTTTCTGCTCATCGGCAGCGGGGTCAAGATGGCGGGAAATCTGGTGCTGATCCCTCTACCCCAGCTTGGGCTGGCGGGCGCTGCCATAGCTACCGATCTCTGCTACGCTCTGGTACTGGCCTGCTGTTTCTGGGCGGTTTGGCGGGAAAAGCGAACGTTGGAAGCAAAGAAATCCCCCACCCAATGAAGGATGGGGGAAATTTCAACTTTGTTTTTGTTTTTTCCAACGCCGCCAAACCAGCACACCGGCAGCAGCCGCCCCAGCGCCCACACCACACCAGAGCAGAATCGTCTGGATGCTTGGCCCCTGCCGCTGGACGATGCCGTTACTTCTAAATCCTCCAATCCCGGCCTCCTCCGATTCCTGGGGCGATAATGGTTCCGGCACAAACGGCTCGGAGTTGGCCGCCACCTGCCGGTAGTCAAAGATTCCATCCTCCGGTTGGGTGCCGGGCAAGGCAATACGCCGCAAAAACGCTTGGTTTCCCACCACCTGGGTTTTGTTTACCGTAACCAGAGTGTCCACCGTATCCGAGCAGAGCAGACAGACAATATCTCCGCATCCGTTGCTCACCAGCACTGCCTGTTGCACTTCCTTGGGGGAGGCCTCCATTCCGGCCTGCACTGCGGCGTCATAACCACGCATTTTTCCCTTGTCAGCCAAAACGCCCAACGAAGAAACCGACCAATAACCGTCTTCATAAGAATCAGAATTGACAAATTTCTGTCGAACCACATTGATTTTGACAATATGGTCCTCCACCGGGATATAGCATTCCCAGGCAATCCGGCTTTGGCTTAACCGTTCCATAAGCTCTTCCGTATTGGTGATGTGAAATATATCTTCCTCCACATAATAAATTTTGTACCACTGGGCTTTCCCCATGTCTTCCCATGTCATGGAGCGGGGCAGATCGACGGCAAGCAGTTCATTTGCTTCGGTCAGCATATCGTAACGCAACGCCATCATCACAGGATAATCCGGTTGGCCGGACTGTAACGTCATGTTTTGCTGAATGGAAGCTGGTACATCACAGTCCCGGTACGTGCGGGTTGGGATTTCAAGCCCTTCCGGTTCTGCGGCAAACACAGTAACCGGAAACAAAGCAAACAGCGCCAAAACCGTCAAAACCGAAAAACAGATTTTTTTCATGGAACCCCCTCCTTCGTAGACAAACGTTTTTGTGTATTGCATGTGTGTGCCGTCAATCACAGTGCCGCCATGTGAATCATCCAGATACACCCATGCTTTTCCGGTATCGCCAAACCGGCACACCGGTGGCCTGCGCTCCCTAGGATTGGTTTTTCCCTTCCGGCGCCCGGTTTTGAACCTGCTTTCTTTTTTGCCGCTTGCGGTACAGAAAAACTCCGCCTGCCACCGCCCCCAGCAAACTTGCTGTAAGCAAAATCCCTTGCAGCGGGGTCAGGCTTTGCCGCTGTATAATATTGGGCTGAGAGTAGCCCCACTGCTGCGAGCGCAGCGCCAACTCCACCGGAAGAAACGCCGAAGTTGGCTGAAAAGAAGTGCACCTGGCCGCAAGCTGTGGGAAGGAAAACACCCCTTCTTCTAATGTGGACTGGGGCTCCAGCACCTGCTGCAAAAACGAAGCGCTTCCATACAGGCTGGTCTCCCCCACTGTCACCAGGGTGTTGATGGTATCGGAACAAAGCAGGCAGACGTTGAACCCGTAAAGTTCCGGGTTGCGCACTAAAAAAACTTGGGCAGCGTCCGGATCGTACTGCAAACCGGCTTGAACAGCGGCATCATAGCCTGCCCTGTCCTGATCATCCTCCACCGCTTCCATAGACTGAATGGTCCAATACCGAGGCTGGGTCACCGGCTGTCCATCCTGCGTAACGGAAAGGAGCCGCAGCTTGACCAAAATGGGATCATCCTCCACGGTAATGTAGCAGTCCCAGCCCACTTCCCCCTGTTCCAGGGTTTCCAGCAATTGCTGTGTGGTGTGCAGGCGGTAAAGATTTTCGTCGGTGATGTAAATGCGGTAATACTCTCCGGCCTGAACATCCTCCAGCGTTGCTTTTCGGGACAGGTTTTCTCCAAACTGCCGGTTGATCTCCTGAACCAGATGCGGCTGTAAGCCGGACACCGCTTCATAATCGGTGCAGCCGGGGTAGAACGACACATGCTCCAAAAGTTCCTCCGGCGGACGGTATTCCTGATAGCTTCTTTGGGGAAGGGTGAGTTCCACGGCAGGCGCAGCAACAAAACCGCCGGCGCCCAGTCCAAGCAACAAGCAAAGGATTCCCGCCGTTATTTTTAAGCCAAGGTGTTTCATGTTTCCCATCCTTTCGGATTGATTTCACCCTATTTGTGGGAAAAAGCTGGGGGAAGGTTACACCACGACGTTATTTCTCATTTTCTGGTATAAAACAGGAACAGCCTGAAGCAGGCTGTTCCCATTCCTCTCTATTATGCAAATTCTACGATGTGCTGTGCCAACTGCATTACATCAATTACATTGACTTCTTGATTCTGGTCGTAATCGAACTGGCTTTGATAGGGCTCCTGATTCACGATCATCTGTGCCAGTTCCATGACGTCCATTACATTTACCTCCTGATCCTGATTGATATCGTACAAAAGGGAACCGGCGCCCACCACAATTTTGGCTTGTGCGGTAAAGCTTCCATTCCCGGCGCTGGCTGTAATCACAGCGGTGCCGGTGGATTTCAGCGTGACAACGCCATTCTGGGTCACAGACGCCACCGCTTCATTGGAGGAGTACCAGGTCACCAGGGCGTTTCTCACCCCATTGGGAGTGATGACTGCATTGAGCTTGACCGTATCTCCGACTTGGCCGGAATAGGAGGTTTGATCCAGGGTGAAATCGGTGATTTCATCGCTTTCGTCCTGGTAAATGTTGGCAATAACAGCTCGATAGCTGTATTCCGCAGAATTGCCGGATTCATCCTCCAGATTGGAGATGGTCACCTGGTACACATCCCCGGCAGAAACGGAAAGGTCGCTGTCTATCCAGCTTAAGAAACTGCTTTCCCGGTGCAGATTGCTGCCGCTAAACTGCCACTGATCGCCGGTATTCAGCCGGGTGACCGTCACGGCAGTGCTGCTGGTGGTGGTGTAGTCGTACAGCTGGGCCGACCAGCGGAAATTATTGGTCCGAATGGCCTGCATGGGGGTCACCCCAGCGGAGGGCCAGCAGACGGCTTCCACATCCACATCCTGCTGCCCGCCAAACTTGTGGACCGACTGTCCTTCCACCTCGCCAAAGCCGACTTCTGTAAAGGATGGGCTCAAGAGCAGATGCCGGTGTCCGCAGCGAATGGGGTCGCCGTCCCCGTCGTTTAAGGCATTGCGTATGCTGGCGTCAATATTTCCGCCATACAGATTTTCTCCCGAACCCACACCGGTGAGATTGTAAAATTCATCGCTGATTCCTTCCACCTTCGGCGGATAGTGAGGGCTTGGATTGCTGATATTATTTTTTGCCAAATAGACCGTATAGGCCGCCTTTGCCTGAGCGCCGTCGCTTAACTGCTGACTTAAGGTCAGCGGATCCAACCCTGCGCCGTAGCGGATCAGATTCAAATACTCCGTCACCGCTTCCAACAGTGTCGGTTTGAAAGCACCGGGGGTAATGGGAAGGGTGTCGCAGGAAGGTTTCTCCTCATAATAATCATCATAAGAAGTTGCCCCGATGGAATCCAGCAGATCACCATAATGCTGGTACATTTCCTTCATTTCGGCAACGGTCTGTTCTTCCTGTTCGGTCAAAGGAACCGAAACGGAATCATAGAGGTTGGAATTGATGCAGCCGGTAAACTGAGAATACCTCCCATTGGAAAGATAGAAAACAAACTGCGCCTGGTTGCCTTCCTCCGGAACACTGCGATTCAAAGCGGACTCAGCAAAATAAAGGGGGTTGATGTTCATCCAATCCGGAAAAGTATAGATGCCTGTGCCAAATAAGGTCACATCACCGGTTTTCCCGGTGGCACGGGCATAGTTGTAAACATTGCTTCCGTTTTCCGCCATCTGCATGGTCCGCTCGTAGGTTTCCTGATTATACACCATGGGAGTGTTGCTGCCATACAAGGCGGAAACGGCATTGAACATCAAAACCGAATGCTGGCACAGAGCGGCATCATAGCGGTTGATGTCCTCCACAATGGTTTTGTGGTAATTGGCAACGGACAAAGAAGCCCGGCTGGTGTACCCAACAAAGCCATAAACAGAATCGTCTCCATCCGTGGCCACCCGGTATCTGGTTACCTGATTGCTGGTGTAGGTGTCGCCAAAGTCCACGGTTTTGGTCTGGAATCCCTGGCTGACACTGCCATAGGCGGCAATACTGCCGTCGGCGTTGGTTTCCAGATAGAGGTAATCGCTGTAATTATCTCCGTAGAAGGTGTAGGCGCTGCCGCCAAAGGGTGAATCGGTAACCAGTTTGGGTTCGCCGAACAAAGCGGTTACCTCCTGGATGCCATCCCCTTTTTCCACTGTTTTTCCGCCAACGGTAATCAAAGCGTCTGCCGGAAAATCCTCCGCCGCCAAAGCGGAATAGGGCGCCGATGCCGCAAAGGAAGTGATTGCCAGCAAAACACTGAGAAGAGCCGCCAAAACCCGGCTGCTTTTACTTCTGTGCCGATTCATATGATCTCTCCTTTTCTTTTTATCACATCCGGCCAACAAGCCTTTTTCTTAGTATATCCCTTTTGGGATTGCTCTGCAACAAAAAAAGAGCCGGCACCATTTTGCCAGCTCTTTTTACGCTATATTGTTATTTTCAGCGGTCGCTGAGGGCTTCTTCCAAAGCGGCTGCCATGGTGCCCTGGGGCTGGGTGGGAACCACATGCACATTGCGGTAGCAGTTCATGCCGGTACCGGCAGGAATCAGCTTGCCGATAATGACGTTTTCCTTCAGGCCCACCAGGGGGTCCACCTTGCCCTTGATGGCGGCTTCGGTGAGCACCCGGGTAGTTTCCTGGAAGGAAGCGGCAGACAGGAAGCTTTCGGTGGCCAAACTGGCCTTGGTAATACCCAACAGCACCGGTTCCACCACAGCGGGACGAAGTCCTTCTTCTCCGGCAGCAACCCGGGCCGCAATCTTCCGGTTGGCTTCCCGTACATCCGCACGATCCACCATGGTGCCGGGAAGGAGATCGGTATCTCCGCCGTCTTCCACCCGGACGTTCTTCATCATCTGCCGGACAATGACTTCAATGTGCTTATCGTTGGTGTCCACGCCCTGGAGACGGTACACCTTCTGCACTTCGGTGATCAGGTAGTTGCGCACTGCCTGCTCGCCCAAAATTGCCAGAACATCCTTGGGATTGATGGAACCTTCGGTGAGAGGTTGACCCTTTTCCACATAGTCGCCTTCCGATACCTTTAAACGGTAGTTGAAGGGGATCATGTAGGAACGCTCATCCTCGCTGTTGGTCACCACCACAGTGCGGCTGCGCTTGACTTCCTCAAACCGCACCTTGCCTTCGATTTCAGAGATGATGGCGGCACCTTTGGGGCGGCGGGCCTCAAACAGCTCCTCGACACGGGGCAGACCTTGGGTGATGTCTTCCGCATTGGCGATACCGCCGGTGTGGAAGGTACGCATGGTCAGCTGGGTACCGGGTTCACCGATGGACTGGGCGGCAATGATGCCCACGGCTTCGCCCACCGCCACCGGCTTGCCGTTGGCCAGGTTGGCGCCATAGCACTTGGCGCAAACGCCGTGTTTGCTTTCGCAGGAAAGGATGGAACGGATCTTTACTGTGGTAATACCGGCTGCTTCGATCTTTGCCACGTCTTTTTCGTCAATGAGCTTATCCTTGCTCACCATCACTTCTCCGGTGACAGGATCCAGCAGGTCGTCACAGAGATAACGCCCTACGATCCGGTCTTCCAGGGGTTCGATCATTTCTCTGCCCTGGGTAATGGCGCTGATTTCAATGCCGTCATGGGTACCGCAGTCGTGCTCACGCACCACCACTTCCTGAGACACGTCCACCAACCGGCGGGTCAAATAACCGGAGTCAGCGGTACGCAGAGCGGTATCCGCCAAGCCCTTCCGGGCGCCTCTGGAAGAAATGAAGTATTCCAGAATATTCAGGCCCTGCCGGTAGTTGGCACGGATGGGAATTTCAATGGTTTGACCGGCAGTATTGGCAATCAGGCCCCGCATGCCCGCCAGCTGACGAATCTGCGCAATGGAACCACGGGCGCCGGAATCCGCCATCATGAAGATGGGGTTATCCGGTGTCAGGCCGGCCTGCAGTTCTTCGGTCACCTTATCGGTGCATTCGTTCCAGGTTTCCAGCACCTTGCCGTACCGCTGATCGTCGGAAAGGAAGCCGTCTTCATATTCCTCCTGAATTTGCAGCACCTTATCCTCCGCCTGGCGGATCAGATCTTCCTTCTGGGGCGGTACCGTAGCATCGCACACCGCCACGGTAATGGCGCTGCGGGTGGAATATTTATAACCCAATGCCTTGATGTTGTCCAGCACTTCGCTGGTCATGGCAGTGCCGTGAACCCGAATGCAGCGGTCCACAATCTGGCCAATCTGCTTTTTCTTTACCAGGAAATCAATTTCCAGGTTGAACTCGTTTTCGCTCTTGGTGCGGTCCACAAATCCCAAATCCTGGGGAATGGGTTCGTTGAAAATCATCCGGCCCACGGTGGTGTCGATGATCTTGCTGATGCTGTGATCCCCAACCTTTTTGGTAATCCGAACCTTGATCTTGGCATGGAGATCCACCACCCCGGCCTGATAAGCCATCAGGGCTTCGTTGTAATCCCGGAACACCTTGCCCTCGCCTTTGGCTCCTTCCTGAATCATGGTCAGGTAATAGGCGCCCAAAATCATGTCCTGGCTGGGCACAGCAACCGGTTTGCCGTCGCTGGGTTTCAGCAGGTTGTTGGCTGCCAGCATCAAGAACCGGGCCTCTGCCTGGGCCTCTGCGGACAAAGGCAGGTGGATGGCCATCTGGTCGCCGTCAAAGTCGGCGTTGTAAGCAGTACACACCAGCGGATGCAGCTTCAGGGCTTTGCCTTCTACCAATACCGGCTCGAAGGCCTGGATGCCCAAACGGTGCAGGGTGGGCGCACGGTTTAACAGCACGGGGTGGTTTTTGATCACCACTTCCAAAGCGTCCCAGATGGCGGGATCGCCGTGCTCCACCATCTTTCTTGCGCCCTTGATGTTATTGGCCTTCTGGGTTTCCACCAGCCGCTTCATAACAAAGGGCTTGAACAATTCAATGGCCATTTCCTTGGGCACGCCGCACTGATACATTTTCAGTTCCGGGCCCACCACGATAACGCTACGTCCGGAATAGTCCACCCGCTTACCAAGCAGGTTCTGGCGGAACCGGCCCTGCTTGCCCTTCAGCATGTCGGACAAGCTCTTCAGCGCACGGTTGTTGGGGCCGGTCACCGGACGGCCACGGCGGCCGTTGTCGATCAAAGCGTCCACCGCTTCCTGAAGCATCCGCTTTTCGTTGCGAACGATGATGTCGGGCGCATTCAGTTCCAACAGGCGCTTTAAACGGTTGTTCCGGTTGATGACCCGGCGGTACAGATCGTTCAAATCGGAGGTGGCAAACCGGCCGCCGTCCAACTGCACCATAGGCCGCAGTTCCGGAGGAATCACCGGAACCACATCCAGCACCATCCATTCCGGACGGTTGCCGGACTGGCGGAAGCTTTCCACCACTTCCAGCCGCTTGAGCAGCCGAACCCGCTTCTGGCCGGAAGCGCTCTCCAACTGTTCCTTCAGATCTTCGCTGAGCTGGTCCAGATCCATCTCTTTGAGCAGCTTCTGGATAGCCTCTGCTCCCATACCGGCTTCAAAGCCGTCGCTGCCGAACCGTTCCACCATTTCAGCGTGTTCATTTTCGGTAAGAAGCTGGCACTTTTCCAGGCCGCTGTCTTTGGGATCGGTGACGATATACTTGGCAAAGTACAGCACCTCTTCCAACCGGCGGGGCGCCAGATCCAGAATCTGTCCCATCCGGGAGGGAACGCCCTTGAAATACCAAATGTGAGAAACCGGGGCCGCCAATTCGATGTGGCCCATCCGTTCCCGGCGCACCTTGGCCCGGGTGACTTCCACGCCGCATTTATCACAGATCTGGCCTTTATAACGCTGGCGCTTATATTTTCCGCAGTGGCACTCCCAGTCCTTAGTAGGTCCGAAGATGCACTCGCAGAACAGGCCGCCCTTTTCCGGCTTTAAGGTTCGGTAGTTGATGGTCTCCGGCTTGGTCACTTCGCCGTAAGACCATTCCCGAATCTGATCCGGAGAGGCCAAACCGATTTTGATCGAATCAAAAGAATTATATTCCATGTTCAGACTCCTCTACTATCCAATCGAACGGGTGTGCTGTTAAAATTCTTCTTCCTCCATGGCGGGATCCACCAGATCGCTGAGATCCGGCTGTTCGTCCTCATAATCGTCGCTGTCCAAATCGTCGAACAGATCGGTGAGGTCTTCGTCGGTCTGGCCCAATTCTTCCGCCTTCTCGTCGGAGTTTTCCATGGTGTACCCATCCATTTCGTCGGTTTCCACATTCTGTTCATCGAAGTGCACCGGCATATTGGGCAGATAATCGTCGTCATCGAAGTTCTGCTTCAAATCAATCTCGTTGCCGTCCACATCCAGCACCCGGACATCCAGCGCCAGGCTTTGGAGTTCCTTCACCAGCACCTTAAAGGATTCCGGCACACCGGGAGTGGGAACATTTTCACCCTTGACAATGGCTTCGAAGGTCTTGACACGGCCCTCCACGTCGTCGGATTTTACCGTCAGGATTTCCTGCAGGGTATAGGCGGCGCCGTAGGCTTCCAGCGCCCACACTTCCATTTCGCCGAACCGCTGGCCGCCGAACTGGGCTTTACCACCCAGCGGCTGCTGGGTCACCAGAGAGTAGGGGCCGGTGGACCGGGCGTGGATCTTATCGTCCACCAGGTGGTGAAGCTTCAGGTAATACATGACGCCCACGGTAACCGGGTTGTCGAACTGTTCGCCGGTACGGCCGTCATAAAGGATGGTCTTGCCGGACTCGTCCAGCCCTGCCTCTTTGAGCAGATCCCGGATGCCGCTTTCCTTCACGCCGTCGAACACCGGGGTCATCACCTTGATGCCCAGTTCCCGGGCAGCACGGCCCAAATGCACTTCCAGCACCTGTCCGATATTCATACGGCTGGGCACGCCCAGGGGATTCAGCACAATATCCAGGGGAGTGCCGTCAGGCAGGAAGGGCATATCCTCCTGGGGCAGGATCCGGGACACAACGCCCTTGTTTCCGTGGCGGCCGGCCATCTTATCGCCCACGCTGATCTTCCGCTTCTGGGCAATGTAGCAGCGGACCTCGCAGTTTACTCCGGGTTTTAATTCCGGCGCATTATCCCGATGGTATACTTTCACGTCTACCACCGTACCATAAGCGCCATGGGGAACTTTCAAAGAAGTATCCCGCACCTCTCTGGCCTTTTCACCAAAGATGGCCCGCAGCACACGTTCCTCGGCGGACAGCTCAGTTTCACCCTTGGGGGTTACCTTGCCCACCAGGATATCCCCGGCACGGACCTCAGCGCCCACCCGAATGATGCCGTTTTCGTCCAGATCCTTGAGCATATCTTCGCCCACATTGGGGATGTCCCGGGTGATTTCTTCCGGCCCCAATTTGGTGTCTCTGGCTTCGGTGGAGTATTCTTCAATGTGGATGGAGGTATATACGTCGTCACGCACCAACCGTTCGTTGAGCAGAACGGCGTCCTCATAGTTATAGCCTTCCCAGGTCATAAAGCCCACCAGAGCATTTTTGCCCAGGGAAATTTCGCCCTGGCTGGTAGCCGGACCATCGGCGATCACCTGGCCCTTGTACACCCGGTCGCCCTTATTGACAATGGGGCGCTGGTTGGTACAGGTGCCGGCGTTGGAGCGCAGGAACTTGATAATGGGGTAGTTGTAAATTTCTCCGTCGTCGCCACGAACATCAATATGCGTGGCATCCACGCCGGTAACCACGCCGTCTGCCTTACAGAGCACCACGGCGCCGGAGTCCACAGCAGCCTTGTACTCCATACCGGTGGCCACAATGGGATTTTCCGTCTTTAACAGCGGCACCGCCTGGCGCTGCATGTTGGCGCCCATCAGTGCACGGTTGGTATCGTCGTTTTCCAGGAAGGGAATCATGGCGGTGGCGATGGACACCATCATCCGGGGGCAGACATCCATGTAGTCTACCATTTCGTTTTTCACTTCCAGGATCTGATCCCGATAGCGGGCGGTGACACGGGGCTTCACAAAGCGGCCTTCCTCGTCCAAAGGCTCGTTGGCCTGGGCGACGATGAACTCGTCCTCTACGTCGGCCGTCATGTACACCACTTCGTCCAGCACACGGCCGGTTTCCTTGTCCACCTTCCGGTAAGGGGCTTCGATAAAGCCATACTCATTGATCCGGGCAAAGCTGGCCAGATAAGAGATCAAACCGATGTTGGGGCCTTCAGGGGTCTCAATGGGGCACATCCGTCCGTAGTGAGAATAGTGTACGTCACGAACCTCAAATCCGGCCCGGTCACGGGACAGACCGCCGGGGCCCAAAGCGGACAAACGGCGCTTGTGGGTCAGCTCCGCCAGAGGGTTGTTCTGATCCATGAACTGGCTCAAAGGAGAAGAACCGAAGAATTCCTTGATAGCAGCCACCACCGGGCGGATGTTGATCAATGCCTGGGGCGTCACCTGCTCCATATCGTTGGCTTGGGTGGACATCCGTTCCCGAATTACCCGTTCC
Organism: uncultured Oscillospiraceae bacterium; assembly: GCA_949282975.1. Classification (GTDB taxonomy): domain Bacteria; phylum Bacillota; class Clostridia; order Oscillospirales; family Ruminococcaceae; genus Egerieicola. Next base: position 15,104 of record CASDQY010000016.1, read on the forward strand.
ATACGGGAAAGGCCGATGTGGAACTGATTTTGCAGCAGTTCGCCCACGCAGCGGATGCGGCGATTGCCCAAATGGTCAATGTCGTCCACCGTGCCCACGCCGTAGGCCAGTGTGTTCAGATAGTTGACGGTAGCAAAGATGTCGTCTTTGATGATGTGCTTGGGAATCAGCCGTCCCATATTCTTGCGGATGGCTTCTTCGATTTCTTCCTGGGAATCGTTCTGATCCAGGATCTCCTTCAGCACCGAGAAACGGACCTTTTCCTTGATGCCAAACGCTTCTTTATCCACCGGAACAAAGTCGGTGATTTCCACCATGCCGTTGGAGATCAGCTTGATCTTGACGGTTTCGCCGCCTTCTTCCACGTTGATCCAAACGGCGCTGACGCCGGTCTTTTCAATTTCCACCGCACGCTGACGGCTGATCTTTTCTCCGGCCTCAGCCAAGAGTTCGCCGGTGAGGGGGTCGATGACGTTTTCCGCCACAACCTGTCCCGCCAAACGGGGCGAAAGGGCCAGCTTCTTGTTGTACTTGTACCGGCCGACTTTGCTCAACTCGTACCGGCGCTCGTCAAAGAGCAGGGGCACCAGGTGCTTCACCGCACTTTCGATGGTGGGCGGTTCACCGGGGCGGAGCTTTTTATACACTTCCAGCAAAGCTTCGTCCCCATGCTTGGTCACATCTTTATTAAAGATGGTCGCTGCAAGCTGACGGTCCTCGCCGAAAATTTCATAGATTTCCTGGTCGCTGCCCTGGGCAGAGGGAATCAGGCCCACATTAAAATCGGCGCTGACCTGATCGGGATCCATGTCGTCCCGCACCACCAGAAGAGCTCGCAGGAAGGTCGTAATGGGGATTTTCCGGTTTTTGTCGATCCGCACATAGAAATAGTCGTTGGAGTCCGTCTCATATTCCAGCCAGGCGCCCCGATTGGGAATGACGGTGGTGGTAAAGAGCTTTTTGCCGGTGCGGTCAAAGGTATTGGCGTAATAGACCCCGGGAGAACGAACCAACTGAGATACAATGACCCGTTCCGCACCATTGATAACAAAGGTGCCGGCATCGGTCATAATGGGGAAATCCCCCATGAAAATTTCGCTTTCCTTAATTTCTCCGGTCTCTTTGTTTTCCAACCGTGCCGTTACCCGCAAGGGGGCTGCAAAGGTAGCGTCCCGCTCCTTGCATTCGATCACGTTGTACTTGTATTCGCCCCGATTGAGCCGGTAACTTGGGAAGCTCAGCGCCAGGGTGCCGTTATAGTCGGTAATCTCACCCACGTCTTCAAAGACTTCCTTCAGCCCCTGATCCAAAAACCACTGATAGGAATCCGTTTGGATTTCAATCAGATTGGGCATCTCCAGGACTTCTTTGATCTTGGAGTAACAGTACCGCTCGGTGGTTCCCTGTTTGACAATCTTGGCGTTTGGCATAGACTTTGATCACTCCATTCCAGTCTCTCTGGCCGAGAAAAAGCCGCCGTTTTCCTCGGTACGGTTGCCGGACGCAGCCCCTTCCCTTCCGAACAGCAGAAAAACTTTGTACGGATGTACAAAAGAAACTTTGCTTTTTCAGAAAAGTTTGTCGGCTTTGTGCGCCGTTTTTTCCCAAAATCAAATCCAAAAATTTGATTCAGGGTCATAATATTCCATTATGATGCAATATAGCATTATACCGCAGAATGCAATCTTTTGCAACTGTCGGAATGCACAAACTTTTAATGTAAATTTTATGTAAAACGCAGAAATTGCGCCTTTATATTACTATAAAGGCGCAACTAAATTCCATATTTATAGGATATTCTATCCTATTCCTGGGTAAAGATCACTGCCGGCCGTCTCTGGGGCGGCTGCGGCCGTTCGTCCGCATATCCCATGGACAGGGCGGCCACCAATTCATAGCCCGGCTGCACCCCGTGCCCCCGCTTAAAGGAATCGGTATTACAGTAGTCCTGGGCAAAGCCGATCCAACAGCAGCCAATGCCCTGTTCTGCGGCGGCAGCCATCACCTGCCCTGCCGCCAGGCTTCCGTCATAGACATACCAGTGGGACTGGGTATTGCCGTAAATAAAAAGCACCGTATTGGCCCGGTTGAACACATGAAACTTCGGGTTGGTGTACCACTTTTCATACCGGGCCAGCCAGGGGTATTGCTCCAGATTTTCCTTTAACCAGGCTTTGATTTCTTCGCTGAGAGAATCAATCTCTTCCTTGTTGTCCATCACCAAAAAGCCCCAGGGCTGTTCTCCGGAGCCGGTGGGGGCCAGGGTGGCGATGCGGATCAGCTCCGCCATCACCTCCCGGGGAATGGGACGGTCCTGATAACGGCGGATGCTGCGGCGGGTGGTCAAGTATTCCATCAATTCCATGGGGGATGCCTCCTTTGTTTAAACGGGAATGGCGGTGTCCGGATGTTCCCCGCTCCAGCCGGTCACCGGCATGGCTGCAATCCGGGCCGCTTCTTCCGAAGAAAGAATCAACTCTTCTGCACAAAGGTTTTCCTCCAGGCGTTGTTTGGAAGAAGCCTTGGGCAGTACCATAATATCCTGCTGCAGCAGATAGGCCAGACAAATCCGTGCAGGGCTCACCTTATGGTTCTGGGCAATTTCATTCAGCAGCGGGTCTTGCAGCACCCTGGCCCGTCCCAACGGGCTCCAGGCCTGAACCAAGATCCCGTTTTCCTTGCAGTAGTCCACCGCTTCCCGTTGTAAATAACCGGGGTGGCATTCCAGTTGATTGACCGCCGGGGCCACGCCGGTTTCCTCCAACACCTTCAGATGATGGGGCAGAAAATTGCTCACCCCGATGGAGCGCACCAATCCCTGCTGTTGCAGATGAATCAACGCTTTCCAGCTTTCCAACAGCGGGGTCTGCCAGTCCTCCGGGCCGTTGGGCGTCCGGGGCCAATGGATAAGAAACACATCCAGGTAGCCGCAGCCCAATCGCTTCAGAGAAGCCAAAAAAGAGGCGGTGGTTTTTTCATAGCCCAGCTGGGTGTGCCACACCTTGGAAGCAATCTGGTATTCCTCACGTTTCAATCCGCTTTCCCGAAGGGTGTTCCCCACCAGTTCTTCATTAAAGTAATAAGCGGCCGTGTCGAAGTAGCGGTACCCCGCTTCCACCGCCAGAGGAAGGGCAGCAGCCGTCTCCCCCGCCAGATAGGTGCCGAATCCCACGGCGGGAACGGAATTGCCGTCGGATAACGAATAATATTTCATGGGATTCTCCTCCCGGATTCATCAAAAATTTCTTCAACAGTATGCCATGGGAACCGTAATGATTGGCTTTGCCAATCATTATACCATGAAAAATCCATTGGGTTTCCACTGGTTTTCGCCGCCGGGCGAAATGCCGCCGCTGCTTTTCGGCGGCAAAGTGGGAACCGTAATGATTGGCTTTGCCAATCATTATACCATGAAAAATCCATTGGGTTTCCACTGGTTTTCGCCGCCAGGCGAAATGCCGCCGCTGCTTTTCGGCGGCAAAGTGGGAACCGTAATGATTGGCTTTGCCAATCATTATACCATATTGTCCCACCAATTTCCATGAATTTTTGCTCCAAATCCCGGGATTTTCAGCACTCCTTCCTATTCTATCCGGTGGCTTTGACAAAGCAGCGGCGGGTGGGCTATAATATTTTCATCAGAAAGGATGATACATTGTGATACCCTATGTGATTTGTATTGACCGGGAATACGGCTCCGGCGGCCGGATGGTGGGCCAGCAGGTGGCCCAGAGCCTGGAGATCCCTTTTTACGACAACCAACTGATGGACCTGATCGCCAAGGAAAGCGGCCTGGCCCATGAGACGGTGCAGGATCTGGCAGAACGTTCCCCCGGCAGCTTCCTCTTTAATATTTACACTACCGCCGCCCAATTTTCCCTGGCGGATCAGGTGTTTCTGACCAAAAGCAAAATCATTCGGGACCTGGCCCAGAATCAGTGCTGCGTGATTGTCAGCGCTGCCGGCGATTACATCCTCCGGGATTATCCCCGGGTGTTAAAGGTCTTTTTATGGGCCCCGGTGGAAAGCCGGATCCAACGCATCCGGGAGGTATACCACGAACCCGGCGACAGTGCCGCCGCCCTGCGCAAACAGGACAAAAAGAGGGCCAGCTATTATCAGTACAACGCCGTCAGCCAATGGGGCGACCGGAAAAACTACGATCTGGTGCTGAACACCGATCTGGGGCTGGAGCTGACTGCTCAACTCATCCGTCAGGCTGCGCAACAGAAGTTTTCAGCCGCCCCGGAGCAAGGATAAATCCTTTGCGGCAAAGGAGGAAAATGAAATGTCAGCAAAACGCAAACCGCCTTTGCGCTGGAGCAACTTCAAAGGCCATCTCCACACCATCCGCAACCACAAACGATTGGTGCGCTCCCTCTGCTTTCGAGCTGGGATGTACAAACAAGGGCTGCTCCACGATCTGAGCAAATATTCCCCGGTGGAGTTTTGGTCCGGAGTGCGGTATTATCAAAACGGCACCCGTTCCCCCAACGCCGCCCAGCGGGAGGAACTGGGCTATTCCCTGGCCTGGCTGCACCACAAAGGGCGGAACAAGCACCACCTGGAATACTGGATTGATTACGACATGGCCCATCTTCAGCCAATGGCAGGCTGTGAAATGCCCCTGCGGTATGTGGCGGAGATGACCTTCGACCGCATTGCCGCCTGCAAAAACTACCACGGCGACGCTTACACCGATGCCGACGCCTGGGAGTACTATGACCGTTCCCGCAGCCACTACCTGCTTCATCCCAACACCCGTGCCTTATTGGAGGAATTTCTACTGCTCCTCAAAGAGCAGGGAGAGGATGCGGTGATTCAGGAAATTCGCCGCCGTCTCCGGGAAGAAAAGCAGTAACGGATCCATAAAAAAGATTTACCTCCCCTTGCCCACCGGTTCGGCGAGGGTTTTGTGTTTTTGCGGCCTTCAACTTAATCGCCGTTTCTTTCCCAGAGAAGAGAAAACCGTTACTGTTGCGGCAGTTTCCAATTATTTCCTGTAAAGATTGTATAATAATCCTAATAACGAATTGTTTACCATTCCGAATTTGTTGAAATTGCGTGATATTTTCCTTGGGATGTGGTATAATGATTGGCAAAGCCAATCATTACGGTTCCCACTTTGCCGCCCAAAAGCAACGGCGGCATTTCGCCTGACGGCGAAAACCAGTGGAAGCCCAACGGAATCTTTGCGTCAGGGGGAATCACTGCGCAGATCAGGACCGTTTGCGCAGGGTTTAAAATTTCAACGGAAAGGATGCTGAATCATGAGCATGGTAACCATTCAGGGGAAGGGTGTATTCGGAGGCGTTGCCATCGGCCGCATTTCTTTTTATTCCCGGGAAAAACTCGTCGTCAAACGCCGTCATATCGAGGATGCCCAGGCGGAACTGGATCGACTGGAGCAGGCCAAAACCGTTACCTTGCAGGAACTGCAAAATCTGTATGAGAAAGCCAGAAAGGAAGTGGGCGAGGCCAGTGCCGCCGTCTTTGAAATCCATCAAATGATGGTGGAAGACGAGGACTACAACGAATCCATCGCCAACATCATCAATTCTCAGAAGCTCAATGCGGAATATGCGGTAGCCACCACGGCGGATCATTTTGCCCAGATGTTCTCCTCCATGGAGGACGATTACATGCGGGAGCGGGCTGCCGACGTACACGACGTCTCGGACCGGCTTCTGAAAAACCTGATGAACAAATCCGGCGGCATGACTGCCGGCGACGAAAAAGTCATTCTCTGCGCCGATGACCTGGCCCCCAGCGAAACCGTACAGTTGGATAAGGACAGCGTCATGGCCTTTGCCACCTGCTACGGCTCCACCAACTCCCACACCGCCATTCTGGCCCGAACCATGAACATCCCGGCCATCATCGGTTTAGGGGAATCTTTGACCGCCGAATACGACGGCAAAATGGGCATTGTGGACGGCTTTACCGGCACCCTTTACATCGAGCCGGACGACGCCACCCTGGCCAAAATGCAAAAAAAGCAGGCGGAAGATCTGCGCAAAAAGAAGCTGCTTCAGGAACTCAAGGGCAAAGACAACATCTCCAAAGACGGCCAAAAAGTCAATGTTTTTGCCAACATCGGCAGCCCCCAGGATATGGGCGCTGTTCTGATGAACGACGCCGGGGGCGTGGGCCTGTTCCGAAGTGAATTCCTCTATCTGGAAAGCGAGGACTTCCCCAGCGAAGAAGCCCAGTTTGCCGCATACCGCACCGTATTGGAAAGCATGGGCGGCAAAAAAGTCGTCATCCGCACCCTGGACATCGGCGCTGATAAGCAGATCGGTTATTTCAATCTGGACAAGGAAGAAAACCCCGCCCTGGGCTATCGGGCCATCCGTATCTGCCTTACCCGACCGGATATTTTCAAAACCCAGCTCCGGGCATTGATGCGGGCATCGGCATACGGAAATCTTTCCATTATGTTCCCCATGATCATTTCGGTGAGCGAAGTACAGCAGATCAAAAAGATGCTGGAAACCGTGAAGGCAGAGCTCAACGCCGAAGGGATCCCCTATAAACCGGATGTGGAAATCGGCATTATGATTGAAACCCCCGCCAGCGTCATTATCAGCGACGAACTGGCCCAGGAAGTGGACTTCTTCAGCGTGGGCACCAATGACCTGACCCAGTACACCCTGGCCTGTGACCGGCAGAACCCCAAACTGGAGCCTTTCTGTGACACCCATCATCCCGCCATTCTGCGCATGATCAAAATGGCGGCGGACAACGCCCACAAACACGGCTGCTGGATCGGCATCTGCGGCGAGCTGGGGGCGGATACCAGCCTGACCGAAGTATTCCTGGCCATGGGCATCGACGAACTCAGCGTTTCTCCCGGCATGGTATTGTCTGTTCGGGACCAGATCATCAACAGCTCCGTCAAAGGCCGTGAAAAAGAAGTCCTCAAGGCCGCCGGTGTGCTGTAAGTTTCATTTCATCTTGCTTTCCAAGGGAGGCCATCCGGCCTCCCTTTCAGCTTGTCAAAAATACTTTTTCGACAAGCTGGCAGAGGTCGAGAGACACCTGCAACCTAGGAAAAAACGGCGTCAGGCGTATGCAGATACGTCAAGCTGTTTTTGACGACGGGAGCAAAAATGCAGCCATGGAGCCAATTTGGGCTCCATGGCTCAAACAAAATATTGGAATATGCTCCAATTTCTTTCTTCTTTCTTCTTTCTTTTCTCTGCATTTTTGCGGTGCAGGGGTTTCTCGACAGTCTGTAAGGGAGGCCGAACGGCCTCCCTTTTTCATGGGATTATTCTGGAAACTTGCTTTTTATTCCATTTTCCGCTATGCTGGAGGAAAACAGAAAAGGAGCCTTTCCCATGATCGAAGAAATCCTTGCCTACAATCAAGCTTTTGTTGAAAATCAGGAGTACCGCAAATTCACCACCAGCAAGTACCCCAACAAAAAAATTGCCATCCTCACCTGTATGGATACCCGGCTGGTGGAGCTGCTCCCTGCTGCCCTGGGGATCCGCAACGGAGATGTAAAGATGATCAAAAATGCCGGCGGCATGATCACCGGTCCCTTTGACAGCACCGTGCGCAGCCTGCTGGTGAGCATTGTGGAGTTGGGGGTGGAGGAAGTCATGGTCATCGGCCACACCGACTGCGGGGTTTCCGGCATGAATGCGCAAAAGATCATCCAGCACCTCATTGAGCGAGGAGTCTCCCAGGACCACATTGATATGATGCGCTACTGCGGCATTGATTTTGAAAGCTGGCTGAAGGGTTTCGATTCCGTGGAATGCTCGGTGAAGGAATCGGTGGACCTGCTCCGTCATCATCCTTTAATGCCGAAGGATGTGGTAATTCGGGGCTACATTATCAACACCGAAACCGGCGAACTGATTCCCCAGGAAGATTAAATTTTTGTTTTGTTTCCCCCGGCGTGCAAAAACGCCGGGGGATTTTCCTGCTTACCGCCGGTTCTCCCACTTCCTTCCAAGTATATCCCACTTGTTTTCTCAAATACTACAGCAAAATAAAACCGGAAAAGGAGCGAACTGGTACTATGAAGGCTACGGGAATTGTCCGCCGGATTGATGATTTAGGGCGGGTGGTCATCCCCAAAGAGATCCGCCGCACCCTGCGCATTCGAGAAGGAGATGCATTGGAAATTTACACCTCGGCCTCCGGCGAGGTGATCTTCAAAAAATACTCTCCGGTGGGCGAACTGGGTGAATTTGCCGGCGTTTACGCCGACGTATTGAGCAAAGCCAGCGGCCGCCCGGTCATGGTCTGTGACAAAGACCATGTGGTGGCGGTGGCCGGGCTTCCCAAGCGAGAATTGCTGGACCGCCGGGTAAGCCATGGGATGGATCTTCTGCTGGCCCGCCGGGGGGTGCTGCAGGGCGACGAAGAGCAGGAATTCCACCCGGTGGAAGGGGTGGATCAAATCGCCAGCGCCTGCTACCCCATTATCTCTTCCTCTGACTGCTGCGGCGCTATTATGTATCTCTCGGATCGAGGAAAAAATCCGGTCAACCTCTCCCAAACCAAATTATTGGAAACCGCAGCGGGATTTTTGGGCCGGGTGATGGAATCCTGAGCCGGTTTCAACGCAGGGGAATTCTGGTGTTTTGCAGTCTGGTGCTGAGTTTCTCTCTGCTGTATCTGCGCATCGCCTGGCTGGTCTCCACCCCTTTTTATGCCGAAACCGCCCAAAGCCAAAGCCGGTACACCCTGGCTTTGACCCAAGGTCGGGGCACCATCTATGACTGCAACGGGAACCGGTTGGTGAACGCCGAATCCGGTTTCCTGGCCGCCGTTATGCCCAGCGACGAAAACTTCGCCGCTGTGGCTTCCCATGCGGTAAAACTGTCCCGGCAGGAGTTGGAACAGCTCTGGGAACAGGGAAAGCCCTGTGTGGTTCAGGTGGACGGCGAATTTGAAAGCCCGAACACCTGGATCTATCAAATTCCTATCCGGAACGGAGAACACCAACTGGCCCAACATGTTGTGGGTTACACCGACTCCACCGGCCAGGGCGCCGCCGGCGTGGAACGGGGCTATGACTCCCTGTTGGCCGCAGAAGAAGGCGGGCTTTCCTTAACTTTTACAGTGGACGCTTTTGGGCGGGGGGTTTCCCTGGAGGAAGCCACCGGCAAAACGGACAATCCCGCCGGGGTGGTGCTTACTCTGGATCAGGAAATCCAGCAAATCTGTGAAGAAGCCGGACAGCGTTATCTGGAGCAAGGGGCCATCATCGTGATGGAGGCCACCACCGGCAAGCTGCGTGGGGTGGCTTCTTTTCCCACCTATTCCATCGATCGTCTGGCGGATGCGGTTGCCGATGAAGAGAACACCCCTCTCATCAACCGGGCTTTTCACGCCTACGCCGTGGGCAGTGTCTTTAAAATCATCACGGCGGCAGCCGCTTTGGAGCAGGGCATTTCCCCGGACTTTGCCCACAACTGCACCGGGGCCATCACGGTGGACGGCACCACCTTTCGCTGCCACCACCTGGCGGGCCACGGCCTTTTGGATTTAAAGGGGGCGCTGATGGAAAGCTGCAACCCCTATTTTATTGCCTTAAGCCAGCAACTGGACCCTACCCGCTTTTGGCAGATCGCCTGTGGGCTTGGCTTTGGATGCAGCGCCGAACTGGGGGAAAATCTTATCACCGCTTCCGGCGTGCTGCCGGATCCGGAAGATTTGGAAAATTCCGGCGCTATGTCCAACTTCAGTTTCGGGCAGGGCAATCTTACTGCCACGCCGGTGCAGCTGGCGGTGACGGTAAGCTGTGTGGTCAACGGCGGATTGGCGCCTTCCCCCAGCCTGGTGGAAGGCACGACCCAAAACGGCACCGACCTTCAACTGCGCCAGTCCCCTCAGCCCACTCGGGTCATGAGTGAAGAAACCGCCGCTGTTTTAAAGGCCGACCTGTTGGCCTGCGTCATGGAGCAGCCGGATCAAAATGCCACAGCGCCCAACGAGGAATATGTCGCAGGGGGAAAAACCGGCACCGCTCAAACCGGTCAGATGGATGAAAACGGAGAAGAATATAACAACGGGTGGTTTGCCGGATTTTTCAACGCCGGCGGTACGGACTATACCGTAGTGGTACTGAGCCAGCAGGCAGAAAGCGGCAATATGGACGCCGCCCCTGTATTCCGGGAAATTGCCCTGGAGATGACTGCGCTCTATCAGACGAATGTCTGATTCAGACTGTAGAAAAACCTTTCATTGCCGTAAATCTTACCCTCTCAGTCCGGCCTCTTCGAGCCCGGCCAGCTCCCCTATTGGGGGAGCCACTGGTTAAATTGTTTCATATAACCACACTTTTTTACAGAAAAAAGATTTTCTGTCAATGCCTCTCCCTTTGGGAGAGGTGCCGAACTCAGTGAGGCGGAGAGGGTTTCTGCGCTACCGGACTTTTTCGACAAGCTGCATCAGACAAACGTCTGATTATGAATAGATTTTGAAGCAATTTGTTTTTTTGTTAACTTTGTTCTTCCTTTGTAAATTTTAGCACTCTCCCCTTGACAGTGCTAAAACCAAGGGCTATACTAAG
>CASDQY010000017.1 GCA_949282975.1 uncultured Oscillospiraceae bacterium
CCGTATAAATCTCCGGAATAGTCCAGGATGTGGGTCTCCGCCAAAGGAGAAGAAACGCCGCCCACCGTCGGTTTATAGCCGATGTTGGTAATGGACGGGAAACGTTTTCCGCCGATTTCAGTGCAGGAGATGTACACCCCCAATTTCGGAAGCACCAATTCCCTGGGAAATACCTGATTGATGGTGGGATAATTCATGGTCCGCCCCAGCTGATTGCCCAGCACCACCGTTTCCCGAAACTGCCAAGGATACCCCAGCATCCGATTGGCAGCTTCCATGTCTCCGCTTTGCAGGGCGGAGCGAATTCGGGTGGAACTGACCGGCTCGCCCCCTTCCACACAAGTGGGAACAATTTCTGCCTGAATATCAAATAAGGCGCAAAGGCTGACCAATAACGGAGCATCACCGGCAGCACCGGCGCCGAAACGATAATTCTCCCCACAGGAAACATACTTTGCCTGCATTGTGTCCTGCAAAATTTGTTTCACGAACTGCACCGGCGTCAGCTGATGAAATTCCGCAAAGGGCGGCCGCCAACAGCAGGCAAATCCCAACTCCTCCAGCTTTTGAAGCTGACCATTCAGGCTCAGAAGCCGCCCGGTACGCTGTTTGGATTTTGGTTTTTGATCATCCAGCGTGAAAGTAAAGGTGGTCGGAACCAAATTTTGTTTTGACGCTGCAACGATTGCAGCATGAAGCACATTTTGATGCCCTCGATGGACTCCGTCAAAAAAGCCAAGCGCCACACTGGTGGGGGCTTGGGAAGGCTGCAAATGAGAAAAACAGATCATTCTTTTTTCACCTCCGGCCACGCCGCCAACAACTTGACAATCACCAGCTCGCCTGCATTTTCATCGCAGCGGGCGAGCCCCAAAAACATCCCGGTTTCATCGTAAACCCGCAGATTTCCCTGCCGTTCCTTTGGAAGCCGCAGGCGGTTTAGATCCAATTTCACGCCGTGACGAAACTTTTCTCCCTGAACTCGATTTAAACGCAGGGCAGGAAACTCCTGCAGCACCTGATCCGCACAGCAAACCCGGGCTTCCAGCTCCCCAGCGTCGGCTAAAATCTGGCATTCTTCCAAGGTCAGGCAGTCATCCAGTGTAAAGCCGTTTGCCTTGCATCGAATCAAAGAAGTCAATATTCCTCCGCACCCCAACGCTTTTCCAACATCATCTATCAACGAGCGAATATAGGTGCCTTTGGAACAAAACACTTCCAGTTCGCCCTTCCCTGTCTCAGGGTCAAAGTTCAACAGAGTCAGCCGGTAGATGGTTACCGTCCGGGCGGGACGATCCACGATCTGACCTTTTCGTGCCAGATCGTAAAGCCGCCGTCCATTGACCTGTACCGCCGAATACATGGGCGGCACCTGAGAGATGGTTCCTCGAAAGGAATCCAACACCTCTTCCATCTGTAAACGAGACACTTCTACAGGCTGGGTAGACAGCACAGTTCCGGTGACATCTAGAGTGTCTGTGGTGACGCCAAGCTGAAACCCGGCACGGTACATCTTATCCGAATCCGGAATCAGGCTGCTGAGTTTGGTAGCATTGCCCACCAAAATAGGGAGCACGCCGGTCGCCATGGGATCCAGCGTGCCGGTATGCCCGCATTTTTTCGTGCGGGCAATTCCCCGAAATTTTGCTACAACATCAAAGGAAGTCCAATCTTTTGGTTTATTGACACAGATGATTCCGTTCAAACTTCTACCTCGTTCATCGCCTTGCTGATGGAATCCAGCAGGCGTTTTGTAATCTCCTGGGCTGTGCCCTTCATCAAACAGCCGGCAGCGCAGACATGGCCGCCGCCGCCAAACTGTTTGCAGATTTTCGCCACGTTATAAGGCTCAATGCTCCGCATACTCACTTTATAGACATTTTCTTCTTTTTCCTTGAGCACCACGCCGATCAGAACGCCTTCGACCGACCGGGGAATTCCGGTTATGCCGTCTAAATCAGCGCCGGTAATCCCACGCTGCTGTTCCAGGGTGATGGTCAAAAAGGCCACCGTGTCCTTTCGATAAAACACCATCTGTTCCAATGCCTGTTTTTCCACCTGGAGGCGTGCTTTGGATTTTGTGCCGAACAACCGCCGGCAGATCCAGCCAGTGCGGGGCGTCAGCTCCATCAGATGCGCCGCAATGCGGTGGGTTCGGGCCGTGGTATTGGAAAACTGAAAGCAGCCGGTATCGGTGGCGGCGCCGGTGAACAGGCAGTCCGCTGCCATAGAAGAAACCGGCGCATCCATGGTTTGGAGCAAAAGCCAGATCAACTCGCAGGTGGAAGCGCTGGCGGATTCCACATAGCATTCTTTGGCGCCGCTGCGATTTTCCTGATGGTGATCAATGCAGCAATCAATCTTCCCTTCATATTGCTGACGCAAAGAACCCAGCAGCTTAATATCCGCCACATCCACCGCCAAAATCCAATCCGGCTCAAATTCTTCCCGGCGGTAATCGGCGGTAAGGTAGGAAAACTGTGTGGGAATGGGTCCGCAGTTTTCCACCCGAACCTGTTTGCCCATAGCGGTCAAGGCGTAATACAGGGCAAAGGCGCTGCCCAAAGTATCTCCATCCGGATTTTCGTGAGTCAGGATCACAATGCGCTGATGTTCCTCCAAGGCTTTGGCGATCTCATAAAGACGAATCATGATCTTCCCCCTCTTTTTGATCCAGCTCTTCCATGATTTGGATGATGTGGCTTCCATAGGCAATGGAATCGTCCGCCACAAAGGTCAGCTCCGGGATTTTGCGCAGATGCAGCCGCTGGCCGATCTGCCGTTTGAGATAACCGGATGCGCTGACCAATCCCTTCACCGAATTTTTGGTCTGCTCCATGCCTTGAATGGTGCTGACATAGACTTTGCAGTGGGAAAGGTCGTTTGCAAGATGCACCTTCACCACACTGAGCATGGGGTCGATCCGGGGATCTTTCAGTTCCCGAATCAGGGCGGAAAGCTCCCGCTTCATATCTTCGGTAAGCCGACCGATTTTAAATCCTGCCATAATGATCAAACCTCCCTGTTGGAGCCGGGGCTTTAATCCCGGTACTCCTCCAGGATGAAGCTTTCAAATACGTCCCCGACTTTAATATCATTATATTTTTCCAGGCCGATGCCGCATTCATACCCCTGGGCCACTTCTTTCTGGTCGTCTTTAAAGCGCTTCAAGGAGCTGATCTTGTCTTCGCAGAGCACCACGCCGTCCCGCACCAAACGGATCAATGCGTTTCGAGCCACTTTGCCTTCGGTGACATAACAGCCGGCCACCGTGCCGACGCCGGTAATCCGGTATACTTCCCGCACTTCGGCCTGGCCCAGGGCCACTTCCCGAATTTTGGGTTCCAGCATGCCCTTCATGGCCTGTTCCACATCTTCAATGGCATCGTAAATGATGCGGTACAGACGAATCTCAACATCCCCGGACGCCTGCATTTCTTTGGCGGTATTATCCGGGCGCACATTAAAGCCGATGATAATGGCATTGGAAGCCTGGGCCAGCATCACATCGGAACGGTTGATGGCGCCTACGCCGCCGTGAATCACCCGCACACGGACTTCGTCGTTGCTGAGTTTTTCCAAAGACTGCTTTACTGCTTCCACCGAGCCGTTGACGTCCGCCTTTACCACCAGATCCAGTTCTTTGCGTTCGCCCTGCTCCATCTGGCTGAACAGGTTATCCAGAGTGACTTTCTGATAGTGGCTGAACTGTTCCTCTTTGGCTTCATGCTTGCGCTTATCCACCAATTCTTTGGCCAGACGTTCATTCTCTACGGCGTTGAATTCATCGCCGGCCTGAGGCACTTCCCCTAAGCCGGTGATCTCAACCGGTACACAAGGCCCGGCGGTCTGCACCTCCACGCCTTTGTCGTTGATCATGGCACGGACACGGCCCACCGAAGTGCCGGCAATAATGATATCGCCGTGCTTGAGGGTACCGTTCTGCACCAGCAGGGTGGCGATGGGGCCACGGCCCTTATCCAGCCGGGATTCGATCACAGTGCCCTTTGCCAGACGGTTGGGATTGGCCTTCAATTCCAGCACGTCGGCGGTGAGCAGCACCATTTCCAGCAGTTCGTCGATACCTTCCCCGGTTTTCGCAGAAACAGGCACGCAGACAACGTCGCCGCCCCATTCTTCCGGCACCAGTTCGTATTCGGTAAGCTGTTCCTTCACCCGTTCCACATTGGCGCCTTCCTTATCAATTTTGTTGATGGCAACGATGATGCTGACGCCGGCGGCCTTAGCGTGATTGATGGATTCTACCGTCTGGGGCATAATGCCGTCGTCCGCCGCCACCACCAGGATGGCGATATCGGTGACCAGGGCACCCCGACTGCGCATGGCGGTAAACGCTTCGTGGCCGGGCGTGTCCAGGAAGGTGATGTTCCGGCCGCTTTCCAAAGTGACCTGGTAAGCGCCAATATGCTGGGTGATGCCGCCGGCCTCGGTGGAGGTGACGTCGCTGTGGCGGATCTTATCCAGAATGGATGTTTTGCCGTGGTCCACGTGGCCCATAACCACCACCACCGGGCAGCGGGGCTGAAGATCTTCCGCTTTGTCCTCTTCTTCGGTAAACAGCCGCTCTTCGATGGTGACGATGACCTCTTTTTCCACCTTGGCGCCCAGTTCTTCCGCCACCAGGCTTGCGGTGTCAAAATCAATGGTTTCATTCTGGCTTGCCATCACCCCCAGCATCATCAGCTTTTTGATGACTTCCGTGACATTCACCTTCAGGCGGCTGGCCAACTCGCTGACCACAATTTCATCGGGGATCAACACCTTAAGCTGCTGCTTTCTGGCCCGTTCCAGTTCCAGGCGCTGAAGCTTTTGAGCTTCGGTTTCCCGCTTGTTGGAATATTTCGCCTTCTGCCGCTGGGCGTTTTTGTTGGCGAATTTCTGCTTCCGGGTGGCATTGG
The DNA here is from genome assembly GCA_949282975.1 of uncultured Oscillospiraceae bacterium. Taxonomy (GTDB): domain Bacteria; phylum Bacillota; class Clostridia; order Oscillospirales; family Ruminococcaceae; genus Egerieicola. The sequence continues at coordinate 4,920 of CASDQY010000017.1, forward strand.
CATACTGCTTGGAATTGGAGGGGGCGATGCGGTCGTACTTTTCGTTGTACTTATCCAGGTTGATTTCCATTTTGGAAGTATCCACATGGCGCATCTGCTGCTCGAAGTTCTTGCTGTCCCCCATGTTGGTGTTGAAATTCTGGGCCGGCGCTTCCTTCTTGGGCTTTTGCTTTGCCGCCGGCTTGTTCTTGGGCTGGGGCGCTTCGGTGCGCTTCTTTACGCTTTCAAACCGGGAAGCATCGAATTTCGCCTTGTTTTCCTGTTTTTCCTTGCCGGTAGTCACCGGTTTTTCCGGCTGCTTCTTGACCGGCTTCTGGGCTGGTTTTTCTTCCTTCTTCTTGGCGGGAGCAGCTTGCGGCGCAGCCTGCTTATCGGCTGCTTTCTCCTTCTTTTCGGCCGCCGGCTTTTTCTTGGCAGGAGCAGGGGCCTTTTCCTGCTTGGGCTGGGGCGGCGCACTGGTGGCGCTGAAATAATCGTTGATATTCTGAAGCTGATTCTTTTGGGTGTAATACTCAAAGACGTAGTTCAGTTCATCTTCGCTGAGCACCGAAACGCTTTTGCGTGGTTCCCCGGTATAGCTGCTCAGCAGCTCGATGACTTCTTTATTTGGCTTGTTTAAATCTTTGGCAACATCGCCTAATTTGTATTTAATATTCAAATAGGATCCCTCCGATTCGTTTCATCGACAGATTGCAACAGTTGAGAGAGCTTTTTGGCAAAGGCGGCATCGGTCACCGCCAGAATGCCGCTTCGCTTCCCCACCAGAAACCAGATTTCATCCATGGTAAAGGGAAGTTCAGCGGTGGGACAGCCGTCCTGCTCACAGATCCACAGCACGGAATCCCTGCTTTTGAAAGACAGGTCATTTGCCAGCAGCACCAGTTTGGCCTGCCCGTACTCCAATGCGCTTTTAACCGGGTCGAAACCGAGCTTCAAAGCGCCGATACGCTTACAGAAGGTCAAAGTATCAATCAGTTTTTGATTCATAGCCGCCGATCTCCTGCTCTAATTTTTCATAGATCTCCGGATCAATACGGGTGGAAAGGCCACGCTCCAGGCCCCGGTTCTTTCTGGCTTTTTTCAGGCACTCCGGATTACAGCAGAGATATGCCCCACGCCCCGGTTTTTTTCCGGTGGCATCCAAAGAAATCTCTCCTTCTTTGTTCAGCACCACACGGATCAATTCTCGTTTCGGCTTTTGCTCTAAGCAACCGGTGCATTTGCGCATGGGTACTTTTTTGGTCTGCATGGCCGTCCTTCCTTTCTGTTTCAGGCTTCTTCCGAAACCTCTTGTTCCGTCCCGTCTTCCCCGGCATCTGTTTTTTCTTCGCCCAGATCGATGACCAGGCGGTTGACATACTGCTCGTCGTCGCTTCCGGAGGACTGCAGTAGGCTGCTTTGCGGCTTGATATCAATGCTGTAGCCGGTAAGGCGGGCGGCCAGCTTGGCGTTCTGCCCCTTGTTGCCGATGGCCAGGCTCAGCTGATTATCCGGCACAATCACACGGCAGGTCCGCTCCTCCGGATCCAGAATGCTGACGCTGAGGACCGTGGCCGGGCTGAGGGCGGAAGCGATAAACTTTTCCGGATCGTCGCTGTAGAGCACCACATCAATCTTTTCGTTATTCAGCTCGCTGACCACGCTGGCCACACGGGTGCCCTTTGGGCCGATGCAGGCGCCTCTGGGATCAATGTTTTCGTCCCGGCTCCAAACGGCAATCTTGGTGCGGCTGCCCGGTTCTCTGGAAATGGCTTTGATTTCCACTTCCCCGTTATAAATTTCCGGCACTTCCTTTTCAAACAGCCGCTTTACCATCTCCCGGCTGACACGGCTGATCTTAATGACGCTGCGGCCGGTTTCCTTATCCACTACCCGTTCGCTGACATATACCTTGACGTGGTCACCTTCGGTAAGCTTTTCCCCGGGAATCTGTTCATTCTTAAAGAGAACAAATTCATTTTTGTCGATTTCCACCGTAACGTTGCCGGTGCGGGATTCAATCTTCTGCACCACCCCGGAAACAACTTCGCCGGCGCTGGCACGGATGTGATTGTTCACCGATTCTGCAATGGCCTGGTGGATGAGGTTTTTCCCTGCCTGGGCGGCGATGCGCCCGATTTTTTTGGTGTCCAGTTTGGTTTCCAGCCGGGAACCGATCTTCATCCGTTTGTTTTTGGCCAGAGCATCTTCCAGGGAAATCTGGGTGTAGGGGTCTTCCACCTCTTCCACCACATCTTTGATGGTGCTGACGGTGAACTTCCGGTTTTCCACATCCAGTTCCACATGGACGTGTTCGTCATCTACATTGTAGTTCTTTTTGATAGAAACTGCAATGGCATTGATGAGTCCGTCCCGCAAATCGTCGATGTCGATCCCTTTTTCCTGCTCCAGCAGGTGCAGTGCATCGAAAATATCCATATTGTTATTGCTGCTACTCATTTTGCGAATCATCCTTTCCCTGCCCTTTGGGGCGAAAACAAGTTAAAACTCAATGTCGTCATGGCGTTTGACCCAGGCACAGTCCTTTACCGGAAGGGAGAAACTCTCTTCCTCCTGCGTTAAGGTCATCACCCCGTCCTGATAATCGGTGAGCAGGGCGATCAACTGACGCTGTCCGTTTCTGGGCTGATAGAGCTTTGCCTCGATCTCCATGCCGATGGTTGCGGTAAAGTGCTCCGGGCGGCGCAGAGGGCGCATCAGGCCGGGAGAAGAAACCTCCAGATAATAGCTTTGGGCAATGAAGTCCTCCTCGTCCAGCAGCGGATCCAGCCGGCGGCTGAGGGCCTCGCACTGATCAAAGGATACGCCGCCATCCTCTTTGGAATCAATAATGATCCGCAAAAACCAGTCGGCGCCTTCCTTTTCAAAGCGCACGTCCCAAAGAATCAGCCCCAGCTCATCGGCAATGGGCTGCGCCAATGCCCGGGTGCGCTGGATGGTTTGAGACTTATTGTTTTCTTTTCCCATAAAATGCTCCTTTCTCTGAACGGCCGTCAGAAAGCAGCCGCTACATAAATCGGAAGGCTGGGTTTGTCAACCCAGCCTTCAGTAGATACCTTATTGAAGCATATTGATTATAGCACGAACCAATGCCGCTGTCAAGACCTGGAAAGGAATTTTCCGCCTTACTCCTGATGGTTTTTGCGCAGCACATAGTGCATCAGCTTTCCGGTGGCGGTATGGGGCAGCTCGGTTACGATATGATACTGCCGGGGGCGCTTATAAGGGGAAAGCATGGGATGATTGGCGCAATACTCCTTCAATTCTTCAGCGGTAAGCTGCTCCCCTTCTTCTGCAATCACATAGGCGGCCACAATCTGCCCCCGCATCCGGTCGGGGATGCCGATGACAGCGCTTTCCCGCACTTTGGGATGCTCGTTGAGGATGGCTTCGATTTGAGTGGGATAGATGTTCTCCCCGGCGGAAACAATCATGTCGTCCTTGCGGCCCACGACGGTAACAAATTCATGTTCATCCCAGACACCCAGATCGCCGGTATACATATAGCCCTTATAGAACCGTTTTTCGGTCATCTCCGGGTTATTGAAATAGCAATAAGCGCTTTTGGCGGGGGATTTGATGATAATTTCCCCCACTTCCTGGCCATCCTTGGCCACCGTTTCATCCGGTTCGGAATGTCCGTTTTCACAGACCTTCACCAATCGCACTTCGTCGTCTGTGCAGGATTGACCGGCGCTGCCGCTCATTTCCGGCAGGTCATAGGGGCGAAGGAAGGTATTCCAAAAGCTTTCGGTGGTGCCGTAACCGTTAAAGATGTTGGGGGTAAGCAGCTTCAGATACTTTTCGCAGGCCGCTTTTTCAAACGGTGCGCCCATGGTGACAATCCCCCGCAGTCCGGAAAGATCCACAGGATTGTTTTCCTGGGCACGAGCCAGCATTTCAATGATGGAAGGAACGCCGATCAGATAGGTAATGCCGTATTCCTTGACATAATTCAGGCACCGGCGGGGATTGAAGTCCCGCAGGATGACCACCTGGCCCCCGGCATAAAAGGTGGGGCAGGGTCCGCCGGAATGGATACCGCCCCGGTGGAACCAGGGAGTCATGTTCATGGTGCAGTCCCGGGCGTTTAAGGGGAAATGCATCATAACATCGTGGGCGGAAAGGACCTCGTTGATATTGTTGATGGGCACGCCTTTGGGGCGGTTGGTGGTGCCGGAAGTATAAAGGCGAGTGGTTTCGTCGTAGATATGAGGGTGAAAGTCAATGGGGGGATTTTCTTCACTCTGTCCGGCCACATAATCCCGGTAGGTGATCTCTCCAGGATCGGCCTGAGCCTGGTTTTCCAGATCTACCACTACCACCCGTTCCGGGGTAAAGTGGGACATTTTTAAGGCGTCCTGGGCCACTTTACGAAACTCCGCATCGTAGAAAAACACTTTGGGGCGGCTGTCCTCCAGCATCAGGGCAATTTCGCCGGGGGCCTGGCGGTAATTGGCCGGGCAGTTAATGGCGCCGATTTTGTGTGCGCCCAGATAGCAGAACACAAATTCCGCCGAATTGAGCAGCATATACATCACAACGTCGTTCTTCCCCACGCCATCCGCCTTCATGGCGTGAGCCAGGCGGTTGCAGTCCTGATTTAACTGACGATAATTCCACTTCCGGTTGGTCAGGGGACATACCATGGCGGGCTGATCGCCGTTTTTAGAAACATTGCGGAGAAAACCATTTAAGTAGGTGAATTCGTGTTCGAAGGTATCCTGGAACATTGTTACATCATAGGTAAATTCCATGAAGAGAGCCTCACTTTCCCATATCCGGCTGTTATTATCAGCCAGTCTTCCCATCGTTGGGGGATTTCATTCACGTTTTGCATGAACTTATGCTATAATCAAATTATACGGAAGTTTGAAAAATATGTCAACTCGCCTTACAATGCAATCTTTTTGTAAAATTATGCTCTTGATTTGATTTATGCATAAGCCAATCCAAAAATAAAATCAAAGCCGTACCGATTGGTACGACTTTAAAAAACGATTCTCGTTTAATATGCTCCAACAATAATGCTGGAATTTTGTCCGCCAAAGCCCAAAGAATTAGACATGGCACAACGGACTTTTGCATTTCGGGCCTGATTGGGAACATAATCCAGATCACAGGTGGGATCCGGGGTGTCGTAGTTGATGGTAGGAGGAAGCACCCCTTCCCGGATTGCCTGGATGCAGGCGATCACTTCGGTAATGCCGCCGGCCCCCATCAGGTGCCCGGTGGCACTCTTGGTTGCACTGACCGGCGGAGCTGTTTCAATGCCGCCGAATACTGTTTTGATGGCGGCGGTTTCCGCCTGATCCCCCAGCAGGGTGGATGTGCCATGAGCATTGATATAATCAATGGCGGAAGCCTCCAAATCGGCACGCTGCAACGCCAGACGCATACAGCGGGCTGCGCCGTCGCCATCCGGCATGGGAGCGGTTACATGATAACCATCGCTGGTGTTGGCATATCCCAGCACCCGGGCATAAATATCCGCATTGCGTGCTAGGGCATATTCTTCTTTTTCCAATAACAGGGCGCCGCCCCCTTCCCCAATGACAAATCCGTCACGATCTGCATCAAAAGGACGGCAGGCAGCAGCAGGATCCTCATTGCGGCGGGACAAGGCCTTGGACTGGGCCAAGCTGGACACCACCACAGGCGTGAGGATGGATTCGCCGCCCATCACCAATACGGCGTCAGCTTCCCCGCTGCGGATCAACATGGCCGCCAGCATAATGGCGTCCCCGCCGGAGGAACAGGCGGTATTGACCGTAAAGCTGGGACCGTGGATCCCGAATTCAATGGCAACCTGCGCCGCTGCGATATTGCCGATGATCATGGGAACAAACCGGGGGCCGATCTTTTTCACTGCGCCGGTAGAATAGGAATGCTGGGTTTGGGCCACGCCCATTACGCCATCCATAGCAGTACCCATGACAATGCCGATCCGATAAGAATCCTGAGCGATATTCAGCCTGCTCTGCGCCAAAGCCTGTTTGGCGGCGATAATCGCAAACTGCATAAACCGGTCCGTGGCTCGCACCAAAGTCTTGGGAAGATAATCCAGCGGATCAAAGTTTTTCACTTCCGCTGCAATCTGCACCGGAAGCTGAGAAGGGTCAAAAGCACGGATGCGATCCACACCGGACACGCCTTTGACCAGATTGTCCCAATAGGACGTTACCCCAATGCCAATCGGCGTTATTGCGCCCATGCCTGTGACTACTAAACGATTTTGATTCATGATACACCCCGTCTGTTTCGTGGTTCTTTCTCTAAGATATTATACTGCATGGCGGAACCGGTGTCAATGAAAAGTGAAAAAAGTTTCCCAAAAAAACGATAGATATCCCACAAGATACCGGATAATTTGTCAAAATTCCAAACAATTCTTCCGGGATTATCCACAAAACATTCTTGTTATTCTTCGAATTTTTTGGTATACTGTAGCAAGAAACACCAATTTAGAAAGCGAGGTTTCACCATGAAGCTGCGATTTTTGGGGGCGGACCGGGAAGTTACCGGAAGTTGCCACTGTCTGGAAGTCTGCGGCAGGAAAATTCTGATCGACTGCGGCCTTCAGCAGGGGCAGGACGAAAAAGACAATAACCGCCTGCCCATTTCCCCCGACCAAGTAGACTTAGTTTTAATCACCCATGCCCACATCGACCACTCGGGACGGCTTCCCCTTTTGGTGAAGGAAGGTTACCGCAAGCAGATCGTCGCCACCAGCAAAACCTGTCAGCTTATGGAAATTATGCTTCGTGACAGCGCACATATCCAGCAAGCCGAAGCCCAGTGGCGCCAGCGCAAAGGCAAGCGGGCGGGAAAAGAAGCGGCTCCCCCACTCTATACCATGGAGGACGCCGACGCCACCATTTCCTTGTTCAGCCCGGTGGAATACCATCAGACCGTCCCGCTGTTTGAAGGCATCACCGCCCGCTTTGTGGATGCGGGGCATTTGCTGGGCAGCGCCAGCATTGAGATTACCGTTACCGAAGGGGACACCACCCAGGTGATCGTCTTTTCCGGGGACATCGGCAATCTGGACCAGCCCATTATCCGGGATCCGGAGTACTTAACCAAGGCGGATTATGTGGTGATGGAATCCACCTACGGCGACCGCAACCACGATGTGGTGGAGCCGTTAAAACCCCAGCTGGCCCGGATCATCGACACCACCCTGGCCCGTGGGGGCAACGTAATCATTCCCTCCTTTGCGGTGGGGCGCACCCAGGAGCTTCTCTATTTTATCCGGGAAATTAAGGAGCAGTACCTGACTCCCAAAGCAGGAAATTTTGACGTCTATGTGGACAGCCCTTTGGCTGCCGCCGCTACCGGCATTTATGACGGCGACCTGACCGGTTACGCCGATGAAGACACTCTGGCGGTGCTGAAAGCGGGATTCCGGCCGCTGTACTTTCCCGGCCTGCACATCTGCCAAAGCGCCGAGGAATCCATGGCCCTCAATGCCGATCAAAAACCCAAAGTCATTATCTCGTCCAGCGGGATGTGCGAAGCCGGCCGGATCCGGCACCATCTGAAACACAATCTCTGGCGAGGGGAATGCTCGGTGGTATTCGTGGGATTCCAGGCCGCCGGCACCCTGGGGCGAATCATTTTGGAGGGAGCCAAAGAAGTCAAGCTGTTTGGAGAGCCCATTTCGGTGAAGGCCCAGATCCACAATCTGGTGGGGATGAGCGGCCATGCCGATCACGCCGGGCTGTTAAAGTGGATCCGTTCTTTCAGACAGGATATGCCCCGCCGGGTATTTGTAGTACACGGCGAAAACGAAACCTGCCAAACTTTCCAGCATTACCTCCAATCCGAGGGCTTTCCGGCGCTGGCACCCTATTTCCAATCCAGTTACGACCTTTTGGAAAACATTTGCCTGGAACCCGGCGTTCCTCCGGAAAAGATGCCCTCCGGACAAACCCGGATCAAGGGCACCCCTGCCTATCAGGAATTGGTGCTTACGGCACAGGATCTTACCCGGTTTGTGGAAAACTGTCAGGGCCGCCCCAACAAAACCCTCAACAAAATTGCCGCACAAATCCGTCAGCTGATGGAAGATTGGAAATAACCCAAAAACCGCCTGTGGGGAACGGACAGCCCCACAGGCGGCAATATTTGTAGTGATGGATGCTATACAGCCGAAGCCGCTTGCGCAACCGATTGGGGTTCAGACGCAGTCAGCTGATCCTGATAAAGATAGGTGGTGACATTTCCTTCTCCGTCCATGGAAACATATTCGCTGTCAAACAGCAGCAGATCGGTCACTTCCATGGTTGTGCCGTCTTCAAAAGTCAGGCGCAGGGCAAAGGGCTGTTCCCGGTACTCTTCCAGACGTTCAAAACGGATCCAGTTTCCGGAAAGCCAGCTGCCCTCTTCCAGGGTAATGACAGTGTATTCCGTTTCTTCCATGGTGCGGTACTCCAAACCGGTGACCGTTTTGCCGGTATTGTTTTGAAGCTGCACCGTTCCTTCCACCGGCTGGGGCAGTTCCACCGTAGCCGGTTCCGACTGCTGAGCACAGCCGCAAAACAGCAGCAGCAATCCACAAATCAGCAGGCCGGCCATTGTCGCCACAACATGCTTTTTTGCTCGGCTCATTCAAACAGCTCCTTGATCAGATCCATGGCGTTGTCCACATCAAATTCGCCGGGAGAGGTGGCAAACAAGCCGGGAGCGGAAAAGCGTTGGCGCAGCGCCTGCTTTTCTTCATCGCTGAGATGGATGTCCGGTTTGGGGGTGACGTTTTCAATGAGGCTTTTCAAGCGGCTGGGCGCAAAATCCAGATCGTAGCAGAAATTGTTGGCACGTTTGGTCAGATAATCGCAGCTTCTTTGAATGAAGCTGGGCAAAAACACGGCGCAGGCCACCCCGTGGGGCACACCGTGATCCTCGCTTAAAAAGTAACCCATGGCGTGGCAATAGCAGGTACCGGTTTTGGCAATGCATAGGCCGCCGTAGATGGAGGCGGCATAAAGCTTCTGCCGCTGGGAATCGGTGAATTGCCCATCGGCGGGAAGATCGGTGAACACCCCCACTACCTCCCGGGCGCCGGCAATGGCAAACTTCCGGGTAATGCTGTTGCTCTTGGCCGAGAAATAGCTCTCCACACAGTGGCACAGGGCGTCCAATGCGGTGGACATGCTGCCCTCATATCCCATGGTGCAGCTATAGCTGTAATCACAGAGGGAAAACTCCGGCCACAGCCCTTTTACCGACTTCTTATACCCGGTGAAATCCTGGGTCAGGATGGCATAAGGCGTCACTTCGCTGCCGGTACCGGCACTGGTGCCGATGCAGACAAAAGGCAGGTGGGACTTGCTGTAGCTTTTCTGGTAAAGTTCTTCCAGAGAGATATCGTTGCAGGCAAACACCGCCGACGCTTTCACCGCATCCATCGGGGAGCCGCCACCCACCCCAACCAGGAAATCTGCTTCCATGGCTTTGGCCATTTCCCCCGCTTTTTTACAGGTGGAGACGGTGGGGTTTGGTTCCACTTCATCGAAAACCTCATAGGCAATTTCCGCTTGATCCAAGGTCTGTGTCAAATCATCCAGAGCGCCGCAGGCCTTGGCCCCATGTTTTCCGGTGACGATCAGGCAGCGTTTGCCCAAACCGGCAAACCGCTCCCCGCTTTGCTTCACTACGCCTTTGCCGTAAATAATTTCTACAGGCATATAGTAATTCAAATCCAACATCGTTTTTCCCTCCTGTTGCTGAAACGTCCTTTCTCGGATCAGTTCCGGGGTTGGGTCACTTCTTCATGAGCGCCGCAGCATTTTTTGTACTTCTTGCCGCTGCCACAGGGGCAGGGATCGTTGCGCCCCACCTTTTGCACCCGAACGGGAGCTTTCCGGACCACTTTTTTGCCGCCGTCGCCGCCATGGCTGGCCATCGTCGGCTTGGCCACCTGTTCCCGCTTCACTTCCTGCTCGGTGCGGATACGGATGGTCATCAGGATCCGCACGGTATCCTCCCGAATCTGTTCCACCATAGCGTCGAACATATCGAAGCCTTCGATCTTGTATTCGGTGACGGGATCCTTCTGGCCGTAACCCCGCAGATAGATGCCCTGCTTGAGTTCGCTCATGTTGTCGATGTGATCCATCCAATAGCGGTCCACCGTTTTCAGCAGAACCACACGTTCCAGCTCCCGCATCCGTTCCGGGGTAATGAGCTTTTCCTTCATCTCGTACATCTTGACGGCACGCTTTTCCAAAAAGTCCACCAGGTCTTTTGGCTCCAGATCGGCAAGCTGGTCATTGGTGTAGCGGAAATCTTCTTCGGTTGTCAGGAAGTTTAAGAAATAGTTGCGCAGCCCATCCATATTCCAGTCGTCGTGAATGGCGTGGGCGGGGCAATAGGTCTCCACCGACTTTTCCAGGCTCTGGTGGAGCATCTCCATAATGGTATCCCGCAGATCCTCCCCATCCAGAACCTTGTCCCGCTGGGTATAGATGATTTCCCGCTGGCGGTTCATCACATCGTCAAACTGCAGCACGTTTTTCCGGATGTTGAAGTTTTGGGCTTCTACCTTCTTTTGGGCGCTTTCGATGGTGTTGGTGAGCATTTTGTTCTCGATGGGCATATCGTCCTCGATCTTGAACATATCCATCATGCGCTGTACCCGGTCGCCGCCGAACAAACGCAGGATATCGTCCTCCAAGGACAGGAAGAAACGGCTGGCGCCGGGGTCGCCCTGACGTCCGGCACGGCCACGGAGCTGGTTGTCGATCCGGCGGGATTCATGGCGTTCCGTGCCCACAATGAACAATCCGCCGACCTGACGGACCAGTTCCGCTTCCCCTTCGATCTCTTTTCGGAAAGAGTCCTTGGCTTTTTGGTACTCTTCCCGGATGGCGAGAATCTCTTCGTTGTCGGTTTCACCAAAACCATCGGCCTCCGCCAACAGTTCGTCCTCGTAACCTTTTTTGCGCAGAGCGTCTTTGGCCAGATATTCGGCGTTTCCGCCCAACATAATGTCGGTACCACGGCCAGCCATGTTGGTGGCGATGGTCACCGCACCCAGTTTACCGGCCTGGGCAATGATCTTGGCTTCTTTTTCGTGATATTTGGCGTTGAGCACCTGGTGCTTGATGCCTCTCTGGCGGAGCATCCGGCTGAGCAGTTCGCTCTTTTCAATGTTGATGGTGCCCACCAGCACCGGCTGGCCTTTTTCATGGCATTCCTGAATCTGGTCAATGACGGCGTTGAATTTGGCCTTTTCGGTTTTATATACCACGTCGGTATAATCTTCCCGGATCACCGGCTTGTTGGTGGGGATCTCCACCACGTCCAGGTTATAGATTTCCTGGAATTCGCCTTCTTCGGTCATGGCGGTACCGGTCATGCCGGAAAGCTTTTGATACAGCCGGAAGAAGTTCTGGAAGGTAATGGTGGCCAGGGTTTTGCTTTCCCGTGCCACCGTGACCCCTTCCTTGGCCTCAATGGCCTGGTGCAGGCCTTCGTTGTAGCGGCGGCCGATCATCAATCGTCCGGTGAATTCATCCACGATAATGACTTCCCCGTCCTTGACCACATAGTCCACATCCCGCTTCATCACGCCACGGGCCTTGATGGCCTGGTTGATGTGGTGAGCCAGGGTAAGGTTATCGGCATCGGCCAGATTGTCAATGTGGAAGAAGGCTTCCGCCTTTTTGGTGCCGCTGGCGGTGAGGGTAGCCGTTTTGTGCTTTTCGTCGACGATATAGTCCCCGTCCACATCGTCCATCAACTCTTTGGAATCCGCTTCCACAATGCGGTAGCATTTCAAGGATGCGGCAAACTGGTCGGCCAGGGTGTACAGTTCGGTGGACTTATCCCCGGGGCCGGAAATGATCAGCGGGGTACGGGCTTCGTCGATGAGGATGGAGTCCACTTCGTCCACGATGGCGAAATGGAAGCCCCGCATGACCTTGTCCTTTTTATAAATGACCATGTTGTCCCGCAGGTAATCAAAGCCAAACTCGTTGTTGGTGCCGTAGGTAATGTCGGCGTTATAGGCCTCCACCTTTTCCTTATGGTTCATGCCGTGGATGATCAGACCCACCGACAAACCCAGCCAGCGGTATAACTTCCCCATCCATTCCGAGTCCCGCTTGGCCAGATAGTCGTTGACGGTGACGATGTGAACCCCTTTTCCGGTCAAACCATTGAGGTAGGCCGGCAAAGTAGCCACCAGGGTTTTACCTTCACCGGTGCGCATCTCGGCAATACGGCCCTGGTGCAGCACGATGCCGCCAATGACCTGCACCGGAAAGTGCTTCATGCCCAGCACACGCCAGGCAGCTTCCCGGCAGACGGCAAAAGCGTCGGGAAGGATGTCGTCGGTGGTTTCTCCGTTGGCCAGCCGCTCTTTCAAAACAGCGGTCTGTTCCTGCAACTCACTATCTTTCATGGCGGCGTATTTTTCTTCCAGCGCCAAAACCTTGTCCGCTATCGGGCGAATGGTTTTCAACGCACGTTTTGAATAGCTGCCAAACAATGCTTCATATAAACCCATAATTAAGCCTGTTCCTTTCCGGGTGTTTTTTCATGTATTCCATCTTAGTATAACTCTTTTGCGGGGATAACGCAAGAAGTTTTGAGTTGGTTAAAAAATGTTCACAGATTTTCTTACCTGGAGTTAACATACCAGAAGGCGCAATTCTTTTGCTGAAAACCGCCTTCTTCTTTTCGGGCAAGTATGGTGCCCCATTCCACGCTCTTGCGGGAAAGAGTGGAAAACAGTATAATAAAGAAAACCTTTTGGGAGGCTCAGACCATGACCGTAAAAGAAATCGTATTGTCCTGCCTGGAACAAAATCGTGGAGAAACCCTCAGCGGACAGCAGCTTGCCGACGCTGCCCAAGCCTCCCGCTCCGCCGTATGGAAGGCGATCCATCTGCTCCAGCAGGAGGGGCACCAAATCACCGCCCTGCCCCGCCGTGGCTACCGGCTGGAACCAGAGAGCGACCGGCTGAGCGCCCAGGCCATTCGCCAGGCGCTGGATCCCGGCTATCAGGATATCCCTCTTATTCTTCTGAACACCATTGATTCCACCAACCAGGAAGCCAAACGCCGCCTGCTGGATCATGCCAAGCACCGCACGGTCATTTTCAGCGAAGAACAGACCCAGGGCCGGGGACGGCTTGGCCGGTCTTTTTATTCTCCCGCCTGCACCGGGCTTTATTTCAGCGCCATCCTACTGCCCAACCTTCCGCTGGAACAGGTGGGCTGCCTTACCGTGGCCGCTGCCAATGCGGTCTGCCGGGGGCTGGAAGAACTGGGCGTCAAGCAGCCCGGCATCAAATGGGTCAATGATATTTACATCAAGGGCAAAAAGGTTTGCGGTATTCTCACCGAAGGAAGCAGCCACTGGGAAACGGGCGTTCTGGAATCCGCCGTGGTGGGAATTGGGATCAATGTATCTACCTTGGAGTTTCCGGGAGAACTGGGGCAAAAGGCGGGAAGTGTATTTTTGGCGCCCGGGCTGCGCTCACGTCTGGCGGGGCGGGTGCTGAGCCATCTTTTCGCCCTGACGGAACCGGTACAGCCCGCCGCCCTGATCGAAGAATACAAACAGCGGTGCATCGTGCTGGGCAAAACGGTGCGGTATCAGCTCCAGGGGAAAGAGCACCAGGCCATGGCAGTGGACATCAACGAAGCCGGAAACCTGATTGTAGAGGAAAACGGGGCCCGGCAGGTGCTGTCCTCCGGGGAAATCAGCGTGCGATTGCTGCCGGACAGCAGAGAAATTTAGGGAGGAAATCTTGTGGAACAAATACAGCTTCCTTATTTTTCCATCGACGGCGCCTTCGGCGGAAGCCAGTCATGGATGCTGGACCCCCAGATGCGCATGGGCGGATGCGCCGCTTTGACGGCCTGCGATCTCTGCATTCAGCTTGCCCAAACCAAGGGCTACACCATACTGTACCCTTTTTCCGGCCAGTCCCTTGAAAAACAAACCTACCGCAAATTTGCAGCACAGATGAAACCATACCTGCATCCCCGGATCACCGGCGTGGATACCCTGAAGCTTTTCTTAGACGGCTTTGGCGAGTATCTTTCCGCCATCGAAGGGCAGCCACTGGCTTTGTCCCCTCTTTACGGCGACCGGCCGGTCAGCCAGGCGAAAGACGCTGTAACAGACCGGCTGAAAAACGGGTTCCCCCTGCCCTGCCTGGTGCTAAACCACAAGGACAAATCCTTTTCGGATTTTGTGTGGCACTGGTTTTTGCTGGTGGGCTGCCGGGAAGAAGCGGGCCGGTTTCAGGTCCTTGCCGCCACCTACGGCGAAGGGGTCTGGCTGGATTTCAACCGCCTTTGGGACACCGGATACCCCCGCAAAGGCGGTTTGATTTTGGTCCGTGAGCGCCGTTAAACGATAAATCAATCAAATACAAGCACGTTTAAGAAAAACTGCGCAGTTCTCCTCTTCTTTTGTGCAAAAAGCTGAAAAAAATTTGTAAATTCCGTCTTTTTTCCCCTATACTTTCCAAAAGAAATTGGATATAATAAGAGGTATACAAACCACGGCATAACTTGCCAAAAAAGAGAAGAAGAGGTGTTGATCCAATGCTGGAAATGGCTGATTTAAAAGAGACCATGACCAAAGAAGCGTATCGGGAACTCTCCAAAATCCAAAAGGAGCAGCTGGTGGCGCTGCAGCAGACCATCAAGCAATACAAGATCCCGGTGATTATCCTGTTTGAGGGCTGGGGCACTGCCGGAAAGGGCAGCCTGATCTCCAAATTGATCCTGAACCTGGACCCCAGAGGATTTAAGGTATACTCCACTGCGGAACCCACCGAAACAGAAAAGCGGTATCCTCGGTTCTGGCGGTACTGGCAGCGGATGCCGGCCTGGGGCAATATGGCCATCTTTGACCGAAGCTGGTATCAGGAAGTGGGAATGTACCGGGTGCAGCAGGATATCAGCGACAAGGAATGGAAAAAGCACATCCAGTACATCCGCCAGATGGAACAGACCCTTACCGACAACGGTTATGTTGTGCTGAAGTTCTTTTTGCACATCTCGCAAAATGAGCAGCGCAAGCGGCTGAAAAAACTGGCGGCGGATTCCCATACCAAATGGCGGGTGAGCAAAAAGGATCTGCGCTGCAACCAGGAATACGACACCTACTACAAAGCCTTTGACGAAATGCTGGAAAAGACCAGCACGGCCAATGCGCCCTGGCACATTATTCCCAGCCACAACCGCTATGTGGCGCTGACCAAGATCTATCGGGACGTGATCAACGCCATCAACGCCGAAGCGGGGCGGAAACAGGCCTTTACCCCGGTGGTGGACAGCGGGATTGAAACCCCTGCCAGCCTGTACACCCGTTATCCGACTTTGGAAATGCCCAAGCTCAGCGAAGTGGATCTGAATAAATCCCTGACCGAAGCGGAATACAGCGTGGAGCTGAAAAAAGCGCAGAAGCGGCTTCGCCAGCTGCATCAGGTGCTGTACCACAACAAAATTCCAGTCATTATCGCTTACGAAGGATGGGACGCTGCCGGAAAAGGCGGCAATATCAAGCGGGTGGCGGCGGCGCTGGACCCCCGGGGATTTGAAGTGGTGCCCATTGCCTCCCCCAACAAAGACGAGTTGGCACGGCATTTCCTCTGGCGGTTTTGGAAGAATCTTCCCAAAGACGGGCACATTGCCATCTTCGACCGCACCTGGTACGGCCGGGTGATGGTGGAGCGGCTGGAAGGCTTCTGCACTCGTGACGACTGGACCCGTGCCTACAACGAAATGAATGCATTTGAGGATGAGCTGGTGGGATGCGGCGCCATCGTGATCAAGTTCTGGATCCACATCGACAAAGACGAACAGCTGGTGCGGTTCACCGCCCGTCAGAACACGCCCAGCAAGCAATGGAAGATCACCGAGGAGGATTGGCGCAACCGGGATAAATGGGATCAGTATGAAATTGCAGTCAACGACATGCTGCAATACACCTCCACTCCCTTTGCCCCCTGGCACATCATTGAAAGCAACGACAAAAAATATGCCCGGGTAAAGACCATCCGCATCATCAACCAAACCATCATTGATGAACTCAACCGCCGGGGCATCGACCCGGACGGCAAACCCACCGGAAAAGAAGATGGGAAAAAAGGCGGTTGGTTCTGACAGCGCATAAAAGCACCGTCTGTTCCGAAAGGGGACAGACGGTGCTTCTGTTTGGATTTATTTTTTATGCCGCTTTTTCCAGCCCAGCAAAAAGGCGGAATTCACGATCACCAGCACGGACCCGGCATTGTGCACCAAAGCTCCCACCACCGGATTGAGCACCCCGGTGATGGCCAACACGATGGCCACAAAATTAAGCCCCATGGAAAAGCTGAGATTGCACTGGATGGTCACCATCATGCGCTTGGCCAAAGCCACTAAATGGGGCAGTTCCTTCACCTCGTCGTCCACCAGTACAATGTCGGCGGCATCCACCGCAATATCGCTGCCCACGCCGCCCATAGCAATGCCTACGTTAGCTTTTTTCAGGGCGGGCGCATCGTTGATGCCGTCCCCGATCATGCAGACCTTTTGGTTTTCTTGTTGGTAAGAATCAATCCAACGGAGCTTTTCTTCCGGCAGGCAACCGGCATGAACTTCGTGGATTCCCAGTTTTTCCGCCATAGCCTGGGCGGCATTGATGTGGTCGCCGGTCAGCAGCACCGGCTGCACCTTTAATTCGGCCAACTGCTTAATCATGGCGGCGCTTTCCGGGCGCAGGGTATCCGACAAAGCCAGAAACCCGGCAAACAATCCATCCACCGCCAAATAAATCAAGGTGCAACCCTGCTGGAGGTAACGGCCACCCTGCTCCAAAGCTTGAGCAGGCACGGTAATTCCCCTTTCCTCCAGCAGCCTGCGATTTCCGGCCAGCACCGGTTTATCCCGGACAGTGGCTGCAACGCCCTGCCCCGGCAGCATGGAAAAATCCCGGGTGGGAGGAAGTTCTCCGCCTTGCTCTTCCCCATAGCAGCGCACGACGGCTTTTCCCAAAGGGTGTTCGGAAAACTGTTCCGCCCCGGCGCAGAAGGCAAAGAGCTGATTGCGGTCATACGATCCAAAGGTTTCCACAGCCACCACTTGGGGAGCGCCGTAGGTCAAGGTGCCGGTTTTATCAAAGGTAATCCGATTCACCCCGGCCAGCCGCTCCAATGCGTCCCCTTCCCGGACCAGAAAGCCGTGCTTCGTGGCGTTGCCGATGGCCGCCATGATAGCGGTGGGGGTAGCCAGCACCAGGGCACAGGGGCAAAATACCACCAAAATGGTTACGGCACGGAGAATTTCCCCGGAAATCAGCCAGGTCAGGGCTGCCGCAGTCAGGGCGATCACCACAATCCAGGTGGCCCAGCGGTCGGCAATGCCCACGATCTTCGCTTTGCCGGCGTCGGCGGACTGCACCAGACGGATCATCCGCTGAATGGAGCTGTCTTCCCCTACTTTCGTGGCCTCCATCTCAAAAGCTCCGAATTGATTGACCGTGCCGCTGGAGACTTCATCCCCCGCTGCTTTGTCAACCGGCAGGGACTCCCCGGTCATCACCGCCTGATTCACCGAAGTTTCTCCTTTGGTGATTACGCCGTCCACCGGCACCGTTTCCCCGGGCAACACACGCAGCCGGTCCCCCACCTGAACCTGTTCGGCAGGGATGATCTCCTCCCCCTGGGCCCGAAGCACCCGGGCGGTTTGAGGGGTGAGGTGAACCAATTTTTCAATGCCGGCACGGGCACGGGCCACCGTTAAATCCTCCAAAAGCGCCCCCAGCTGCATGATAAACGCCACTTCCCCGGCGGCAAAATCCTCTCGAATCAGAACCGACGCCACCAAAGCAATGGAAACCAACACGTCCGCCTTGATGTCAAAGGCGGTAACCAAACCAATGATCGCTTCCAGCACAATGGGAACGCCGCAGAGAAGGATGGCCACCCAGGCAATGTCAAACGGCAAAAAGGCAGGACAGAACAAACTGACCAGAAGGGCAGCGCCGGAAATCACCAGCAGGACAATGTCCTTTTTCATGCCGCCCAATCCCAAAAACCACTCCAACTTTTCCATTGCTTTCTTCATTCCGCATTCCTCCTATACCCATAGGGGTATACCCTTATTATACCGGCAGGGGTATGGGTTGTCAAGGAAAATTAGAAAAGACAAACTACATTCCGCCAAAAAACCGGAGAGTCCCCACTCTCCGGTTCTGTTTCAATTCTGATCAACCCATATTGGAAAAGCGCTCCACGGCTTTGGTAAAGCTTTCGATGGTTTTGTCAGCATCTCCATGCTGGATGCCATCCCGGACACAGTGCTTAATGTGCCCTTCCAGCACCACCTGCCCCACTCGATGAAGGGCGGATTTCGCAGCGTTGATCTGAGAAAGGATGTCCTCACAGGGAACATCCTGATCCACCATTCGGTCAATGGCCTGGACCTGGCCGATAATTTTTTTCAGGCGGCGATGCAGGTTATCCGCATCCATACATTGCTTCATGGCATTCACACTCCAGAACAGATACTGGTTTTATTATCTGTTATTTGGGGGTGTTTGTCAAGCTTTGCCGCCGGGCGGTACAGAGTTCCTCCCAGGTGCAGCCGTCGCAGAGCTGGTGGAACTTCCCGGTTTGCAAAAGGTTTTGTTCCACCAGCTGAGTTGCTTCCGCCCAGGTCAGCACCTCTCCGCATCCCAACCCCATGGCATCCCAGGCCAGGCGGTCCAATTCTGCGCAAGAGGCTTCCTTGCTGCATACTCCATTTTGCAGATGGGGGCAAGCCTGGCAGATTTCATCTGCTCCCAGGTTGAAATGAACCAATTGAGCCGGACGTTGAGCGAGCTTTTCGCTGATTTGGGTCATGTTTTTAGCAAAGGCATCGCTGTACCCCTTCCCCACATAGGTTTGCAGGCACAGGGCATGATGCGGGCGAAGATGGATCATGATTTCAGTTCCTTTCCGATAGAATTCCGCTGTGCACAAGCTGCTTGCGCAGGGGATAGCACAGCACCGCAGCCGCAATGATTTTCAGGACATCCCCCACCAAAAACGGAATGACGCAGACCAAAAGCGCCTGCCAGAGGGTATAAGGCGTGGCCATCCAGACATTCATATAGACCAAAAACCAAACCGTACCGAAAAGATAGCAGACCAAAAGCCCCGCAATCATTGCCAGCGGGTAAATCCAGATCCGGCGGGAAAAACGGTCAATGAGAAAACCGGTAAGCAGAGCGGTAAACAGAAAACCGATGATGTAGCCGCTGCTGGGGGTGGCAAAGCTGGAAAAACCCCCGGTCCAACCGGAAAACACCGGCAGGCCGATCAACCCAACCAACAGGTAGATGAATACGGCAATGACGCCTTTTTTCCAGCCCAGCAAAGCCGAAGCCACAAACACAGCAAAGGTTTGCAGGGTGATGGGCACCGGGTAAAGGGGAATGGAAATCGGGGAAAAGATGCAGAGAAAAGCGGCCATCAACGCAACAAACACCATGCTGCGCAGCCGGGAATGTGTTTTCGAAATGGTTTCCATAGGGGACCTCCTGGTTTTGTTCTGGGTCCAGTATACCAGTTCCCCGTTTTCATGTCAACCTAAAAATTATTTTGGTTGACATAAATGAAGGCAGCCGTCAAAATCAAAACGCCCCTTTGCCAAAAATCAGCGGCAAAGGAGCATTTGCAGGTTTTAATCAGCGGCGTCCACATGGCCTTTGGCACAGATCACATCAATCACCTGATTGACATATTGTTCGCAGAGGTCTTTGGTGGAAGCCTCCACCATTACCCGGATCACCGGTTCTGTGCCGCTTTCCCGCACCAAGATCCGGCCGTCTTCCCCCAAAGCCTGTGCCACTTCTTCCACTGCCTTCTGCACATCGGGATCGTTTTGGGCTTCCGGCTTGCTCTTGACCCGGACGTTTTTCAGCACCTGGGGATAAATCTTTACCGGCTCCGCCAATTTGGACAAAGGCAGTTTTTTGGCCAGCATCACTTCCATCAGCTTAATGGAGGTCATAATACCGTCGCCGGTGGTGGCATACTTGCTGAAAATCACATGGCCGGACTGTTCGCCGCCGATACGGTGACCGTTTTTCACCATGTTTTCATAGACATATTTATCCCCCACCGCAGTCTTTTCATACTGAATGCCGGCTTCATCAAAGGCTTTGTAAAGGCCGAAATTCGACATAACGGTGGTCACCACGGTGTTATTGGTCAGCTTGCCCTTTTCCTTCATATAGCAGCCATAGATATAGAGGATCAAATCGCCGTCGATAATCCGTCCGTCCTCCGCCACGGCGATGCAGCGGTCGGCGTCGCCGTCATAAGCAAAGCCCACGTCCAACTGGTTTTCCAGCACAAACTTGCGCAGCACGTCAATGTGGGTGGAGCCGCAGTTTTCGTTGATATTCAACCCGTCCGGCTGTGCGTTAATGACGTAAGTCTTAGCGCCCAAAGCATCGAACACGGCCTTGGCAATCTGCCAGGAGCTGCCGTTGGCACAGTCCAGCCCCACCCGTTTGCCCCGGAAGGAATGAATGGCCAGTGAGATCAAATATCCCACATACCGGTTCCGGCCGGCAATATAGTCCACCGTGCAGCCGATTTCCCCCCGCTTTGCCAAAGGCAGTTCCGGGATTTTGCCGTCCAGGTAATCCTCCACCTTGAGGATGGTTTCCTCATCCATTTTTTCCCCTTTTTCGTTGAGCAGCTTGATGCCGTTGTCGTAATAGGGGTTGTGACTGGCAGAGATCATAATGCCGCAGTCAAAATCTTCGGTGCGGGTGACATAGGAAACGCTGGGGGTTGTGGTAACGTGCATCAGATAGGCGTCTGCACCGGAAGAAGTAAGCCCCGCCGCCAAAGCGTATTCAAACATATAGGAGGAACGCCGGGTATCCTTGCCGATCACTACCTGACATTTTTTGCCCCGGTTGGCGCCGTAATACCAACCCAAAAACCGGCCGATCTTTACGGCGTGGTCATAAGTCAATGTGACATTGGCTTCCCCTCGAAAGCCGTCGGTGCCGAAATACTTGCCCATGCTCTTTCACCAATCCTTATTCAAATTTTGTATTCCACTGTATGTTTTACAGAAATATGCCATGCGTAATCCTGTAACAGTGTAGCATTTCTGTTCTTTTCCGTCAAGGAAATTTCAAGGCGGAAATCAGCTTAACTCAAGCATTCCGGTATAAAGCCGGTAATATACGCCTTTTTGTGCCAGGAGTTCCTTATGACTGCCCCGCTCTACAATCCGGCCATCCTCCAACACCATGATAGCATCGGCATTGCGCACGGTGCTCAGCCGATGGGCGATGACAAATACCGTCCGCCCTTCCATCAGCTGATCCATCCCCTTTTCGATGAGGGCTTCCGTGCGGGTGTCGATGGAAGAGGTGGCCTCATCCAGCACCAATACCGGCGGATCCGCCACTGCCGCACGGGCAATGGCCAATAGCTGCCGCTGCCCCTGGGAGAGATTGGCCCCATCGGAACGCACCGGGGTTTCATAGCCCTGAGGCAGGCGGCGGATGAAGGAATCTGCATTGGCAATTTTAGCGGCGGCTTCGATTTCTTCCTGGGTGGCGTCCAGCTTGCCGAAACGGATGTTATCGGCGATGGTGCCGGTGAACAGATGGGTATCCTGAAGCACCATACCCAGACTCCGGCGGAGAGATTCCTTTTTGATCTCCTTCACATCAAAGCCGTCGTAAACAATCTCCCCCTGCTGGACGTCGTAAAACCGGTTGATCAGGTTGGTGATGGTGGTTTTTCCGGCGCCGGTGGACCCCACAAAGGCAATTTTCTGGCCGGGCTTGGCGTAAAGGCTGATGTCATGAAGGATGATGCGGCCCGGATTGTATCCAAAGCTTACCTGCTTTAGCCGCACATCCCCCCGCAAAGGAACGGTGCTGCCGTCCTGCCGCTGCCAGGCCCAGCCTGTGTTTGCCTGCACAAGCGACACAGTCCCTTTATCCCGTTCCGGGCGCTCGTCCATCACACGGAACACCCGCTCGGCGCCGGCCAAAGCGGCCAGCAGAAAATTGCTCTGCTGGGTAAATTGGTTGATGGGGGCTGCCGCCTGGCGGACGAACACCAGATAGCTTGCCAGGCTTCCCACATCGGTCCAGCCATAAAGGGCCATGATGCCGCCCAACACCGCCACAATGGCATAGTTGATATAAGAGATACTGACCACGGCGGGAATCATGGTGCCGGCATAGGCCTGGGCGCCGGTTCCCGCTTTGCGCAGGGCTTCGTTTTTGGCCCGGAAGGTTTCCAGATTGGCCTGTTCGTGATGAAACACCTTCACCACTTTTTGTCCGTTGACCATCTCTTCAATATAGCCGTCCAGGTCGCCCAAACTGTTTTGCTGACTGGCGTAATAGGCTTTGCTGCGCTTTCCGCTGAAGCGGATGTACCAGAACATCACCCCATAGCACACAGTGACAATTAAAGAAAGCTGCCAGTTTAACAGATAGAGGATCACCAGCGTGCCTGCCATCTGAATAAAGGATTGAATCAGCATGGCAAAGCTGTTGTTTAAGGCATCGGAGATGGTATCCACATCGTTGGTGAAATAGCTCATAATATCCCCATGCCGGTGCCGGTCAAAATATTTCAGGGGCAGGGTTTGCAGATGGGAAAACAGGTCCCGGCGGATGTCATAGAGCACCTTTTGGGCGGCTTTCACCATGATCTGGGTGTAGCCGTAAGCGGTCAGCACCCCGATGATATAGATTGCCGTGGTAAGCAGCACGCCACGGATCAATTCGTTCCAGCTTCCGGCCGTAAGGTGATTGACCACCGGACGAATCATATAGGTGCCCAGAAGGTTGGCCAAAGAGCTGACGCTGACCAAAACCGCCACTGCCAAAAACAGCAGCTTATGCCGCCCCAGATAGGAGAGGAGAGAACCAAGGGTGTACCCCAAATTTTTCGGCTTTCTGCCGCTGAGCTGTCTCATGAAGCGTCCGCCCCCTTTCCCTGAAACTGCGAATCGTATATTTCCTGATAGATGGGATCTGTTTTCAGCAGGCTTTGGTGATTGCCCACGGCGTGGACGGCTCCGTCCTCCAGAATCACAATTTGATCGGCTTCCAACACCGAAGTCACCCGCTGGGCAATGATGATTTTGGTCACATCGGTGAGCTTCGCTAAAGAGGCCCGGATTTTGGCTTCGGTAGCGGTATCCACAGCGCTGGTGGAGTCGTCAAAAATCAACACCTTGGGGTGTTTGAGCAAAGTGCGGGCAATGCAGAGCCGCTGTTTCTGGCCGCCGGAGAGGTTGACGCCCCCCTGCCCCAGATCGGTATCCAGACCTTTGGGCATCTTTTCCAGAAATTCATCGGCGCAGGCCTGGCGGCAAGCCTGCCAAAGCTGCTCCTCCGTGGCGGCAGAATTTCCCCACAAAAGATTATCCCGCACGGTGCCGGAAAACAGCACATTTTTTTGCAGCACAATCCCCACCCCATCTCGAAGGGATTGGAGATCGTAATCCCGAACATCCACTCCCCCAACCAAAACACGGCCCTGGGTGGCATCATAAAGCCGGGGGATCAGCTGCACTAGGGTGGTTTTTGCAGAACCGGTTCCGCCCAGAATGCCGATGGTCCGGCCGGGCGCAAAATGGAGGTTGACATTGGACAGGGCGAATTCTTTGGCTTTTACATGATATTTGAAGGAGACATTTTCAAAGTCCACTCCTCCGTGTTCTACTGTGGTTTTCCCATGGGCGGGCGAAGTGAGGGTCACTTCTTCCTCCAGCACCTGGCAGACCCGCCGGGCGCTGGCCAAAGAACGGGTAAGCAGCAAAAACACATTGGAAATCAGCATCAGGGAATTCATCACCTGAAACACATAGCTCAAAAATCCGGTAAGCTGGCCGACCTGAAGGGTATTTTGCAGCACCATGCTGCCCCCAAACCACATGATCAGCACAAGGCAGAGATACATCACAAACTGAAACGCAGGAAGGTTCAGCACCGCATAGTGGAAGGTTTTTCGGCTTTGCCGGGTGAGGGTTTGGTTGACCTCCTGAAATTTTTCTTCTTCATATTCCCCCCGCACAAACGCTTTGACAGCACGGATGGCTGTCAAATTTTCCTGGACCACGTTATTTAACCGGTCCACCGCCCGTTGAAGCCAGCGGTACATGGGGGCAATTTTGCGGACAATGTAAAACAGAATGCAGCCTAAAATCGGCGCACAGACCACAAATACCAGGGCCAGCAGCGGATTCATCCAAAAGGAAAGCCCTATCCCCATCAGCAGCATGATGGGGCTTCGCACCAATGGACGAAACCCGCCGTTGATAGCGTTTTGCAGCACCGTGACATCAGAAGTCATGCGAGTGACCAAGGAAGAGGTTTCAAAGTGATCCAGATTGGAGAAGGAAAAATCCTGCACCTTTTCGTACTGCGCCTGGCGGATTTCTGCGCCCCAGCCATAGGCTGCTTTGGCGGCAAAGCGGGAATACAGCAGGCCGGTGATCAAAGAAAGCAGGGCGCAGATCCCCATCTGGATTCCCTTCTGCCAGATATAAGAAATATCATGATTCACCACTCCCACATCAATCAGATCCGCCATCAGCAATGGAATCAGCAGTTCAAAAAAGGTCTCCACCACAATCAAGGCGGCGCCGATGATCATATCTTTTCGGTATGGGCCAAGATAGGAAAGCAGCCGCTTTAAATCCTGCATGAACGTTCCTCCTTCTCTTTTTGGAAATTCAGATAGATGCGGGAAAGATAGGAAAAGAGCGCTTCTTTTTCCGACGCAGAAAATCCCCGCAGCAATGCTTCTTCCATGGCCCGGCAATGGCCGTTCCAGACATGGTAAGCCTGTTTTCCCTTTTCGGTAATTTCCACCCGGTTGCAGCGGCGGCTGGATGCCTGGATGCGCCGGGTTACAAAGCCTTCCCGCTCCATGCCGTCCAGCATTCGGGAAACGGCGGCGGAATCAATTTCAAAATAATCCGCCAATTCCCGCTGGCGGCAGGGGCCGTAAACCACCAGGTATTCCAGCAGTTTGGGCTGTCCCGGCTCCAATCCATCCACCTTGCTCAGCCCGGCACGGAGATAATTACGCTGGGCCAGAGAAGCCCGATATAAAAGCATATGAAAACGGTCTTCCATTCCGATCCCTCCATTGTTGATAAGGCAACAGTTGATATGTCAATTATAGCAAGAGAAACCGGAAAGCGCAAGGCAGATCCTGAACAACGAAAAGGATATGGGGCAAATTTCTTAAAATAAGAAAGAATCTGCCGCCGCAAAATTGCGGCGGCAGGTGGTTTTACTCCGATTCCGTTTGAGACGGCGTCGATGCCGGGGCTGCGGCTTCAATTAACCGGTACAATTCTTTTAAGGCATCCTGCAAGCTGCCCACCCGGTCAATCAATCCTTCTTCCACTGCCTGATCGCCGGAAAGGATGACCCCCATATCCAAAGCCTGGTCCCCCACTGTCATCATCAGTTGATTGAGGCGGGCCGCAGTGATCCGGGAATGATCGGAGATAAACCGAACAATCCGTTGCTGCATTTTTTCAAAATGGGCAAAACTCTGACGCACTCCCACCACAGTGCCGGTGGTGCGCACCGGATGAACGGTCATGGTGGCGCTGGGGACAATAAAGGAGGTTTTTGCGCTGACCGCCAAAGGGACCCCGATGGAGTGCCCGCCCCCCAGCACCAGGGACACCGTGGGTTTTGCCATTCCGGCAATGAGTTCAGCCATAGCCAAACCAGCTTCCACGTCCCCGCCGATGGTGTTGAGCAAAATCAACAGCCCTTCCACTTGGTTGTCCTCTTCGATTGCCACCAACTGGGGCAAAATATGTTCGTATTTGGTGGTTTTATTGTTGGAGGGCAAAAGATAGTGCCCCTCAATCTGACCGATGATGGACAAGCACTGAACAGCGTGCTTTCCTCCCACCCGCACCAAGCCAAAATCCACAATATCCTGACGCTGTTGTTCCAGTTCTTCCGGCTGAAACGTTTCACACATAAGAATTCCCCCTGATTTTTGGTTAGTATGGGTAATACAGGGAGAGATATGCAAAGCAGCCCCTGCTCTTTCAAACAGGGGCTGCTGTTTCTGCAATGTTTCAGGTTCTATGCTCGAAGGATGAAAAGCCCATTTACTTTACAGATCAATCCGCCGCAGCTTAAAATCCTTGCGAATCTTTACAAAATCCGCAATCATCTGGGCGCAGCCTTCCACACCGATTTCACTGCTGGACAGGCTGAGATCGTAATACTCCGCCTTCCCCCAGCGGCGCTGGGTGTTGCGGTTGTAGTAACTGGCCCGGCGGCGGTCTGTTTTATAAATATCCGCCTCCGCTTCTCTGGCATTGACCTGATGGAGCCGCTTGATGCGGTTAATCCTGGCGTTGATCTCAGAATGGATGAACACCTTTACTACATTTGGCTGATTGCGCAGCACAAAATCAGCGCACCGCCCCACGAAAATGCAGGAACCCTGGGCAGCATACTCCCGAATAATTTCGCTTTGCGCAGCAAACAATTTGTCGCTGAGCGGAAGGGTGCTGGGATCGGTGATATTGCTGCCGGATTTCATCACCAGATTGTAGAGCAGGCTGTTGGAGGCTGTTTCGTCCACATTTTCCAGCAGCTTTAAATCAATGCCGCTTCTGGCAGCCGCAACGGTTTGCAATTCACGGTCATACAGCGGGATGCCCATCTGTTGAGAAAGCAGCACACCGGTTTCCCGTCCGCCGCTGCCATACTGCCGACTGATGGTAATGATCAGGTTTTGATTCATGGGATTCAGCCTCCTTTTTCTTGGTCGTTTTCTGAAAAATCCTGATGTCAACGCCCAAAAAGGCTATCGCAAGGGACAGCCTTTCTGGGGAAAACTATTTGCAATGGCAAATTAGAAGTCTACTTCGTCGCCGTAGTAGATGCAGGTCAGCAGCTTTTCCATCTCTTCCTGAGAGGGCTGACGGGGGTTGGAGCCGGTGCAGGCGTCGCCGATGGCGTTGGTGGCGATGTTGCTGAGTTTTTCTTTGAATTCATCTTCCACAATGCCGAAGTCCTTGAGGGTCTTGGGGATGTTGAGAATTACGTTATAGGAGTCAATCTTATCCCGCAGAGCCTGAATCAACTCTTCGGTGGTGCTGCCTTCCAGGCCCACAAACTTGGCGATGTTGGCATACCGCTTTGCAGCTACCTCATCCTTTGCATTGTACTTGATGACATAGGGCAGATAGATGGCATTGGCTTCGCCGTGAGGAATATGGCCGGTGGAGAAAGCGGCACCGGTCTTGTGCGCCATGGAATGTACGATGCCCAGCAGAGCATTGGAGAAAGCCATACCGGCCATGCACTGTGCATAGTGCATCTTTTCCCGAGCGACCTTATCGCCCTTGAAGGAATCCGGCAGATATTCAAACACCATCTGGATGGCCCGCAGCGCCAGCGCATCGGTGAACTCGCAGTTTACCGTGGACACATAGGCTTCGATGGCATGGGTCAGAGCATCCATACCGGTGTGTGCGGTTAATTTCGCAGGCATGGTCTGAGCCAAATCCGGATCCACGATGGCCACATCGGGAGTGATGTTGAAGTCGGCCAGAGGATACTTAATGCCCTTTTCATAATCGGTGATGACGCTGAAAGCGGTCACTTCGGTAGCAGTACCGGAAGTAGAGGGGATGGCGCAGAACTTCGCCTTGGTCCGCAGAGTGGGGAAGCTGAAGGGGGTGATCAGATCTTCAAAAGTGATATCCGGATATTCATAGAACGCCCACATGGCCTTGGCCGCATCAATGGGAGAACCGCCGCCCATGGAAATGATCCAGTCCGGCTCAAATTCCTGCATGGCCTTGGCGCCCTTCATCACCGTTTCCACGCTGGGGTCGGGCTCGACGTTTTCAAACAGCTGAACTTCCATGCCGGCTTCTTTTAAGTACTCCAACGCTTTGTCTACAAAGCCGAACCGCTTCATAGAACCGCCGCCCAGCACCAGGATAGCCTTTTTCCCTTTCAGGTTTTTCAGCTCTTCCAAGCATCCTGCTCCATGATAAATGTCTCTCGGTAAAGTAAAACGTGCCATAATAATTACCTCCAATTTTTGCACATCTTTTGGGTGTACAGCTTTCGAGGGGGTCTTTTGAATCCCCACGTCCAACCCTAGAATAGCACTTTGTTTCCCGTTTTTCAACGAATCCCGGAAGAATTTTTCATTTTCTCCGTTTGTGATAAATTTAACGAATTTATTTGTGCAGATTGACGGTTTCACTTCAAAAAATTTTTATATTTTAGATAAGATAACGTCAAATTTGACTGTTTTGCTTATTTTTAAAACGTTTTTGTTCTTTCTATCACATTTGTGATTTTGGGGAAATTTCCGTTTTCCCGGCGATTTGGCCGGGATTTCTTGCCGAAAAAGAAGCGATCCTTTATAATGGAAAAATAAACAGAAGGAGGGATTTTTCATGGCTTCCCAGGTATTCCGAATTGCGCTTTTGCAGCAGGAAGCGGTTCCTTTTTCCCCCGCCGCCAATCTGAAAACGCTTCTCCGAGCAATGGAACAGGCCAAAACAGAAGATGCGGATCTGCTGCTGCCGCCGGAATGCTTCCTGACAGGATACCGATTCCCTGTTTCCAACCGGGACATACCGAACCTGGAAGAAGAGTACCTGCCCCAGCTCAGGCAGGCTGCGGCAAGATGGAACATCGGGGTGGTTGCCACAGGGTTTTCCAAAGGCGCCGCCAAACCCCGCAACAGCGCCTGGGTAATTGATCGAAAAGGTTCTCTGCTGATGCGGTACGATAAAGTCCACACCTGCGATTTTGCCGACGAATGCTGTCTGGAACACGGCAATGCATTTTTGGTCTGTGATTATCACGGAGTAAAACTTGGAGTGATGATCTGCTACGACCGGGAATACCCGGAAAGCGCCAGGGTGCTGATGCTCAAGGGGGCAGAAATCATCCTGGTGCCCAACGATTGCAGTTCCATGAGGCCACGGCTGCAGGCCCTTTCCACCCGGGCTTACGAAAATATGGTTGGAATCGCTATGGCCAATCCTCCGGGAGCGGACAAAGGGAATTCCTGCGCCTACTCCCCCATCTGCTGGGACGAAGAAGGCCGGTGCGTGGAAAACCAGCTTCTGTGCACCGAGCCAGGTGCAGAAGGAATCTTTTACGCAGACTTTGATTTGCTGCAGTTGCGCAATTACCGAAGCCGGGAGATGATGGGAAACACATTCCGCAAGGTGGAGGCCTACGGCGAATTGCTCGACCCTGCCGTCAAACCGCCCTTTTTCCGTTCTCCCCAACAGAGTTGCAAAACGGAGGCAGACCAGCTATAATTTTGACAGACCCCATGCAAGGAGAGAATTTTATGAAAGATTTAGACACCTGCCGCCGGGAAATCGACGACATTGACCGGCAGCTTTTAGACCTGTTCACCAGGCGGATGCGGGTATCGGAAGAAGTGGCCGCTTACAAAGTGGCCCACGATCTGCCGATCCTCAACGCCCAGCGAGAGGAACAGGTCATTCAAAACAAGCTGGCTGCTGGGGAAAAGGACTTAAAGCTGTATACGGAATCCTTTTTCATCAACCTGATGGAAACCAGCAAATGCCATCAGATCAACCAAACCAAGCCCGCCTATGCCCCGCCCTTCAGCCAGGAACCGCTGGATCTCAGCCGGGCCGAAATCGGCTGCTACAGCAAGGACCCGGCTTTGCAGAAATCCCTGCTCCAAGCCTATCCCCAGTGCCGTCCGGCGCTCAGCGAAACCATGAAGCCCCTTTTGGACGGTGTACTGGCAAAGCGCTTTACAGCAGCCCTGCTTCCCTTCGAAAACACCACCGAAGGCTCCATGGACTGGGTTTACGAGCAGATGAGCTGGATTCCCCTGTACGTCAACCAAGTGTGGAAGGTGGGCCAGCAGCGGTGCATCCTGATTTCCGACAAGCTGCTCACCTCTCCGGCCTGCAACACCATCAGCATCTGCATCAAGCTGCCGGATGTGCGCTCCGCCTTGAACCGGCTGCTGACCAAGTATTCCATTTATGGAGTAAACCTGACCAAGATCCGCAGCTGCCCCGACATCAGCAGCCCCGGTGAAATGGTGTTCCACATTGATTTTGCAGGCAACTTCAACCAGGAACCCATCCAGCGGCTGTTCAACGATTTGAGTTACAATTACGCAGATATCCGGATTACAGGAATTTTTGAAGGATAACGCCCAAACGCACTGCAACATATAACGTAAAACGGCCGTTTTGTATTGCGATACAAAAACGACCGTTTGCTTTTGCTATTTTATTGCATCAAGATAAGGGGCAGATGATCTGCATTTACGCTCAAAAGCCAGCAGAGTAGTAGAAAAAATGCGTCCCGATTTGTTCTACATAATACCAATTATCCCCCTCTTGCTGCCGCCAAAGATAGCCTTTCCCACAAAGGTTCCAACTCATCTTGCGGACAAATACCCCCGTTCCAAGCGGTCAAACGATCGTCCGGGGAATAGAAAAAGCCACAATAAAAAGTACTGGGACCAAATCCCTTGCCGCCGCAGGAAAATTCCACAACGCCATGATCGGAAGCATACACATCCTGAATGCCGGGAATTTTTTTCACTACAGTGTAATCGTTGCATTGGACGGAAGATTGGAACAAGTCGGCGTTCTTTTGGAACAGGGCAACAACACTCTCCTGTTTAGTCAACTCATGAGAGAACTGACAGGAAGTAAACAGCACTAAAGGAAGCAGAACAAGCAGCACCACCCAAGCAGCTTTTTTCCAAAGTTTCCACTTTGAGCGGCCGCTTTTCTTCTGTAAAGCAAATCGCCTTTCCATTTGATGCCTCAGCTCTGTTTATCCACCTGATGGAACTGTTTCAGGTTGCCGATTTTCTGGCTACGCTTATCGCATTCCGCCATAACCTCTTCCATGGTCACACCTTTTTCCACCATCAGCACCAGCAGATGGTACAGCAGATCGTTGATCTCCCCCACCAAATCTTCCTTGCTATCGTTTTTGGAAGCAATGATGGTTTCGGCACATTCTTCACCGCATTTTTTTAAAATCTTATCCAAGCCCTGTTCGAAGAGATAACAGGTGTAGCTGCCCTCCTGGTGCACTCCCTTCCGGGATTTTACCACCTCATACATTTCCGCCAAAGCAGCACAATTTTGGTCCATAGATACTTCCTCCCTGATAATCGTCTTATTCTTCCAGTTCCCGCTGCACCGGCAGAATCTGTTTGTAAAAACAGGAATGATGGCCGGTATGGCAGGCGGCGCCGGTTTGCTCCACCTTCACCAGCAGGGTGTCGTTGTCGCAGTCGGCGTACAGCTCCTTTACCTTTTGCAGATGGCCGCTGGTAGCGCCTTTATTCCAAAGTTCCCGGCGGGAACGGCTCCAAAACCAGGTGTAGCCGGTTTCCATGGTTTTTTGCAGGCTTTCCCGGTTCATATAGGCCAGCATCAGCACCTGGCCGGTGCTTTCCTCCGTCACAATGGCGGGGATCAAATCGCTTTTTACAAAATATTGTTCCAGATCCATGGCCTTTCTCCTTATCGGTTCATTCGCACCGGAATGCCGTGGCTTTGCAGATGCTCTTTGACCTGCCCCACCGTCAGCTCCCGATAATGGAACAGGCTGGCGGCCAAGGCGGCATCCGCTTTGGTTTCTTCAAACACCTGGGAAAAATGCTCCAGACTGCCGCAGCCGCCGCTGGCCACCACCGGCACGCTGACCGCATCGCAGACCGCATTGAGCAGCTCCAAATCAAAGCCGTTTTTACAGCCGTCGGTGTCCATGGAAGTAAGGAGAATTTCCCCGGCGCCCAGGCTCACCGCTTTTTTGGCCCACTGAATGGCGTCCAGACCGGTATCAATCCGGCCGCCATGCACCACCACATGAAAACTGCCGTCAATCCGCTTGGCGTCGATGGCGCAGACCACGCACTGATTGCCGAACTGGTCGGCAGCGTCGTAGATCAACTGGGGATTTTTCACCGCCGCTGAATTGACGCTGACCTTATCCGCTCCGGCACGAAGGGTGTTTTTAAAGTCCTCGATGGAGTGAATGCCGCCCCCCACCGTCAAAGGAACAAACACTTCCTTAGCGGTGCGCTCCACCACATCCAGCATGGTGCCACGATGTTCGTGGGTAGCGGTAATATCCAAAAAGACGATCTCATCGGCGCCCTGGCGATTATACTCCTTGGCACACTCCACCGGATCGCCTACCTCTTTGATTCCTATAAAGTTAATTCCCTTTACAACTTTTCCTTCCCGAACATCCAAGCAGGGAATGATTCGTTTGGTCAGCACGAGGCATCCTCCTTCCCTTGGCAAAGCTGGCAGAAGTTGGTGAGGATCCTTAATCCTGTCTCCCCGCTTTTTTCCGGATGGAACTGGCACCCGTATACCTTGCCTTTTACTGTCAAGGCAGGAACCTGTACACCGCCATAGTCGCACCAAGCGGCAATATATTCCTTTGGCGTAAAGGCCATGTAGGAATGCACAAAGTAAACGCAGTCTTTTGGATGGACTCCCTGCAGCAGGGGATTCTCCGGCTGTTCCATCTCCAGCTGGTTCCAGCCCAGATGGGGGATCTTCTGCCCCGGCGCCACCAAGTGGTCCACCCGGCCGGGAATCAGCCCCAGGCCCTCGGTGAGTTCAAATTCCGTACTTTCCTCAAACAGCATCTGCATCCCCAAACAAATTCCCAACAGGGGTTTTTGCTTGACCTGTTCTTTTAACTGCTCTACCACGCCGGTAGCGGTAAGCTGCTTCATGGCAAAGGGGAACGCCCCTACCCCCGGCAAAATGTATCCATCTGCCTGACGGATCTTTTGGATGTCATTGGTAATTTCATAGGGCTGTTTCAGGTATTCCAGCGCATTTTTCACGCTGAACAGGTTTCCGGCCCCGTAGTCAATAACCGCAATCATCCTTCCACTCCCTTTCGATGTCCTTGATTTTCTATTGGGTCACAGCACACCTTTGGTTGACAGGGTTTTCCCCGGTTCCAATGGTGCAAAAGCCATTTTCAGCGCATGCGCCACCGCCTTGAAGATGGCTTCGATCTTGTGATGATCGTTTTTTCCATATTCACAGCAGATATGCAGGGTGATTCCTGCATGGAACGCAAAGGCACGGAAAAACTCCTCCACCATTTGGGTATCCAGATCTCCCACTGCATCGGCGGAAAAAGAGGCGTCAAACACCAAAAAAGGCCGGCCGGAAATATCCAGCACTGCCCGAGCCAATGCTTCGTCCATGGGGATAAAGGCATGCCCGTAGCGAGCGATACCGCTTCGGTCGCCCAAAGCCTGGGCAAAAGCCTGTCCCAGCACAATGCCGGCATCCTCCACCGAATGGTGGCAATCCACAATAATATCGCCGATCACCTTTAAATCCAGGTCGATGCCGGAATGCACCGTTAGGGCGAAGATCATGTGATCGAAAAAGCCGATGCTGGTATCGGTATGGCAGACGCCGCTGCCGTCCAGATTCAGCTTCACTTGAATGTCCGTTTCTTTGGTGACACGGTGGATTTGTGCTGTGCGCATAGTATCCCGTCCTTTTATGAAAATCTTCCTACATTATTATATCGACAACCGGCTCATCCGTCAAGGCTGCCGGCACCGCCCAAAAAAGAATGGGATTGGTTTGCCTGCAAAGAAAAATGATTTTTGTGATACTTTAAAATACCTTCTTTTTGTAAGCCGCTGAGCACGGCGGAAAGTGCGCTGCGGTCCACTGCCAGAAAGTCCGCCAATTCCTGCCGGTTAAACGGAATGGAAAACTCCAGGCTGTCCGCTTGAAAGGCCTGTTCCGACAGATAGGACAGCAGTTTTTCACGAAGGCTGCGTTTGGAAAGGTGCTCGATCCGGCCGGTGAGAAAAACGTTTTTTTGAGCCAGCAGCCGAAGAAGGTTCTGCTGCACCCGGACCAATCCCGGTTGCGTAAGCTGACCACTGTCCAGCCACAATATCCTACTGGGCAGCGCCGCCTGGACCGATACCGTCAGCCGCTGCCCGGACAAGGCAAATGCTTCTGCAAATAGGTCCACCGGTTCCACCTGGGCAAGGAGGGTGGCGCTGCCCCGGTAATCCTCTTTCAGCACCTTCACCCGCCCTTCCAGCAGAATGCCAAACCGGGAGGTCGTTTCCCCTGAATGCAGCAAAAACTGTCCGGACGGATAGGTTGTCTCCACCGAATGCAGGGCGGTTAAAGTTTCCCCTATGGATTTTAAGTCCACCCCCTGAAACAGAGGAAGGGATGCAAGCAATATTTTTTCCATAAAGCTCCTCCGTTTTGTTGTAATTACAACAGATTTTTCTTTGTTATTATACTATAATGACACCAACAAAGCAACCAACCCGCAATGACCAGGAGGAAAATATGGTACGCAAAATTATTAAAATCAACGAAGAAAAATGCAACGGCTGCGGCCTTTGCGCCGAGGCTTGCCACGAAGGAGCCATCGGCATGGTAAATGGGAAAGCAAAGCTGCTCCGGGAGGATTACTGCGATGGTTTGGGGGACTGCCTTCCCGCCTGCCCTACCGGCGCCATTTCCTTTGAGATGCGGGAAGCTCCCGCCTACGACGAACAGGCAGTGAAAGCGGCCAAGGCTGAAAAATCCCCAAAAGCACCCCTGCCCTGCGGCTGTCCGGGAAGCCAGAGCAAAACCATCGTTCGAGAAGATACGTCTGCCGTTTCAGGCTGCCAAACCCCGGTACCCAGCCAGCTCCGTCAGTGGCCGGTGCAGATCAAGCTAGTGCCGGTAAAAGCGCCCTATTTTGACGGAGCCAACCTGCTGATTGCCGCCGACTGCACCGCCTATGCCTACGGCGACTTTCACAACCGCTTCATCAAAAATCGCATTACTCTGATCGGCTGCCCCAAATTGGATGAAGGAGATTATGCCCAAAAGCTTACTGAGATCATCCGGCAGAACGACATCCGCAGTGTCACGATCGTGCGGATGGAAGTTCCCTGCTGCGGCGGGAT
>CASDQY010000018.1 GCA_949282975.1 uncultured Oscillospiraceae bacterium
CAGGAATTGGTGGATGCCTATCAAAACGGCCAGCTGAAGGAAGCCTTCGGCACCGGCACCGCCGCCGTGATCTCTCCCATTGGGGAACTGAAGTATCACGATCTGGTCATGCGGATTCACGATGAAAAGATCGGGCCCATCAGCCAGATGCTCTATGACACCATGACCGGTATCCAGTGGGGCAAGATCGACGATCCCTTCGGCTGGGTGGTTCCCGTCTGCAAGGTAGAGGATTGAATCCTTCCAAGGCAATGAATTAAAAATGATCCGGACGTTCTCGTAAATGGGAGCGTCCGGATGTTTTATTATATTTGGTTTGGAAAGGAGTTTTTGGCCTGGTTACAGCAGTTCCAATGCCCGTTGATACAGTGGATCTAACTCGCATCCGCAGCTACCGCACTGGGCATCAGCCTGTTTGATTGCTGCGATAAGCCCTTTGCGGTCTTCTTTTCCTTCTAACCATGCCTGTGCCGGCTTTGCAATCAAATCCCAGCCGGAAGCTGCAAATTTTTCCATAATGGATTTTAATTCTTCCATCCTCGAGTGGACTCCTTTCTAAATGGGAACGGCCGGCTTTTAATAATGTTTCCAAAGCTGTTTCCATTCTTCTTTTGTAAAGCCGCCTCCATACACCAGGGTGGAGTAGTTCACACCATGGTAGCTGGAAGCCAAATGGATGTCGCTAAAACCGTTTTTGCGGTAAAACTCCAGCCGCCGCTCCCGTTGGGAGAAATTCACGGCGTCTTCTTCCAGCGGTTCAATGGAAAGAACGATGCGGTGTTCCGGATAGCGGCTTTTTAACAGATCCAGGATTCTGCCTCCGTTCCCCTGGTTCTGGTATTCCGGAACGATGGCCAGATAATAGAGGTAAAGCACATCCTCCCAAACAAACAGGTAAGCCATCCCAATCAGATCGCTTTCCCGGTAAAAGGATAAAAATTCCACATTGGTTTTTCTGGCCCTGCGCACCATAGAGCCAAAGGATACCCGTTCTTTTTTGGGAAAAGAGGTGCGGTAAAGCCGGCGGATGGGGCGGTTTTCCCGCCGCTTGGAGCTCACCGGCCGCACTTTCAGCGGCATTGCAAATTCTCTCCTTTGATTTTATCGCTGTTTTGAATCAGTATAACAAATGTTTTATAAAAAGGAAAGAGTTGTTTCGAAAAAATTTCAGTATTCCTTTTGTATTGCGCCCTTTACAATTTGTGAAAAGAAAGATATAATGGTACAAGATTGAGAAAAAGCGAGGTTGTTTTTATGAAACCTTTGATTCGACGCAGCGGCGTTCTTCTGGCTCTGCTGGCGGCTTTGCTGCTGGTGCTGACGGGCTGGAACTTCCGCCCGGTGCAGGCAGAGCTTACCGAAACCAGAACCATCACGGCATCCTTTTCCCCGTCTCCTGCGGCAAATGGCCAGGAAGTGACCTTGACGGTGGATATTGAGGGCTGGTTCGGCGGGGCACAGCTGATTATTGATTATGATGCCGACCAACTCAGCTACATTGACGGAAGCGCCCGTTCCAGCGTTGGCGCCACCGTAAATGATTCCCAGCGGGGGCAGTTTAATATGCTGTACGTCAATACCTCCGGCATTGATCTGGGGGAACAGAATTTCTTCACCGCACGGTTTTATGTAAATGGGGCGGAGGGGGAAACCCTGGACGTCAGTTTCTCCAGAACCGACATCTGTTCCACCGACACCACCCAAGGCTTCTATCCGGTGAATGTGCAGACACAGCCCCTGACCGTCAGCGGTGATTCCCAAAGCACTTCTTCCACGCCGGTTTCCTCCGGCTCGGAAAGCACTTCCGATGGTTCGGAGGTTTCTTCCGGCGGAACTTCGTCTCAGACCACCTCTTCCGGAAGCGCTTCTTCCGGCACCATTGTCCTGCCCCAGGGAGACAACCAGCTTTTGGCGGCTCCCGGCCTTTCCGGAACGGTCACCTGGACCAGCAGCGACGAATCGGTGGCTGTTGTGGATGAAAACGGGATGGTCACCATGGTGGGCGAAGGAGACGCCACCATTACCGCCACCGATGAAAATGGGGAGGAAGAGTCCTTCCACCTTTCCACGGAACCCCCGGTGTCTTCCGGCGTAACCTCCGCTCCCGGTATCAACGATCCGGAAGACGCCACCTTCCTGTGGTGGATTTTAGGGGGGATTGGAGCTGTCCTGGTGATTGCGGCTGTCACGGTAGTCGTGATCGTGCTGAGAAAAACCAAGAGCCAAAAGGGCTGAACTTGACGGGCTCCGCTCTTCCTGTGCAATAAAAGTAAGCGACTTGCAGGACATTCCCTGTAAGTCGCTTTTTTCAGTCCTTTCGATCCGCTTCCTGAAGGTAAGGTTCCAGCCCTTCAAATTCGTCCTCCGGCAGAGGGTGTTCCTGCTGGCTCTGCTCCAAAAGCCGGATGGTGTAGTCGTATTCCCGAATCTGTTCCTCCAAACGACGGAAAAGATGGGATTTGATTTTATCCAGCATATTCTCCTGGGTAACAGAAAGAATTTCGGTAAACATCAGGCTCATAAAACCGTAGTCCTCAAACCGCACCCAGTATTCCACCTTGCAGTTGCCCCGGGGATGATCCTTTACCCCGGAATACACGGCATACACCAGCACATGGTCGTAGCCGCATTCGGCGTGGGAGAGGGAAAAGCGGAGAAAATGTCCTTTTTTGGTGTTCACAAAAAGCACCTCCTTGTCTGAAAAGAGTATACATCCTTTCTCCCGGTTTTGCAATGGGAAACTCCGCCGGATGTTTTTGCGCTCTGCACTGGAAATCTTCTGGGAGTTGTGCTATACTAAGAGCCAGTGAATGGAAAACACAGGCTAAGGAAGGAATAACATCATGAAAAAAATCATCCTTACGGGGGACCGCCCCACCGGAAAACTTCATATCGGCCACTATGTGGGCTCCCTGCGCCGGCGGGTA
This sequence comes from uncultured Oscillospiraceae bacterium, assembly GCA_949282975.1. Classification (GTDB taxonomy): domain Bacteria; phylum Bacillota; class Clostridia; order Oscillospirales; family Ruminococcaceae; genus Egerieicola. The sequence goes on from CASDQY010000018.1 coordinate 2,928, forward strand.
GAGCTGCAAAACGCCGGTGATTACGACGCCATGTACGTCATGATTGCCGACGCCCAGGCCCTTACCGACAACGCCGACCATCCGGAAAAAGTTCGTCAGAACATTATTCAGGTGGCTTTGGATTATCTTTCCTGCGGGTTGGACCCCAACAAAATCACCATCTTTATCCAATCCCTGGTGCCCCAGCTTACGGAACTGAGCTTTTATTATATGAATTTGGTCACCGTTTCCCGCTTGCAGCGCAATCCTACGGTGAAAAGCGAGATTCAGATGCGGGATTTTGAAGCCAGCATTCCGGTGGGATTTTTCACCTATCCCATCAGCCAGGCGGCGGATATCACCGCTTTTCACGCCACCGCCGTTCCTGCCGGGGAAGACCAAAAGCCCATGCTGGAGCAGACCAACGAGATCGTGCGGAAGTTCAACGCCACTTATGGGGAAACCCTCACCGAAGCCCAGATCCTGCTGCCGGAAAACCAGGCCTGCTTGCGCCTGCCCGGCACCGACGGCAAAGCCAAGATGAGCAAGAGCCTGGGCAACTGCATCTATCTTTCCGATTCCCCGGAGGAAGTGCGGCAAAAGGTGATGAATATGTTTACCGACCCCACCCACCTGAAGGTGTCCGATCCCGGCCATATCGAAGGCAATACGGTTTTCACCTATCTGGACGCCTTCTGCAAAGACGAGCACTTCGCTCAGTTCTGCCCCGATTACCAAAACCTGGACGAAATGAAGGCCCACTATCAGCGGGGCGGCCTGGGGGATGTGAAGGTGAAGAAATTCCTCAATCAGGTGATCCAGTCCGAGTTGGAGCCCATCCGCCGGCGCCGTGCAAAGTATGAAGCGGACATTCCCTTTGTGCTGGATGTACTGAAAGCCGGCAGCGAAAAAGCGGCCAAGGTGGCGCAGCAAACCCTGGACGAAGTCCGGGCTGCCATGAAGCTGAATTACTTTGACACCGACGAATTCGCCAAGGAGCAGTTAGCCCTGTTTTCCAAATCTTAAACTTTTTCAAAACAGGGTTGACAGCGGCCCCAAAGAATGGTATCATTTTCCTTGTTATAAAAGGGAGTAGCGCCGGATATTCCGGAGCAGCCTGCGTCAATACACGGTTTTCCGGCGAGAAAACCCGCACTGCTTGAAACAGCGAGACTTTTATCACAGAATCCAAGAGTGTTTCTGTGATGAAGGTCTCTTTTTTTCGTGGAAACGGGGCAAACTCTTACTTATGACAACCAAAAAAGAAACGGAGTGAAGTTGGATGAAACAGGATTGGAACTGTTCGGCGGAAGAACTCTTTTCCAAGCTGGACAGCGGCGAGTCCGGTCTGAGCCAGGCCCAGGCGGAAGCCCACCAGCAGGCCCACGGCTTAAACCAACTGCAGGAAAAGAAGAAAAAAAGCGTCTTTATGGTGTTCTTGTCCCAGTTTGCGGATATGCTGGTGATTGTGCTGCTGGTGGCGGCGCTGATCAGCATGGTAACCGGCAACCTGGAAAGCACCCTGGTGATTCTGGCAGTGCTGATTATGAACGCCGTGTTGGGCACCGTGCAGCACGTCAAGGCAGAAAAGTCCCTGGAAGGGCTGAAGGCCATGTCCGCCCCCAACGCCCGGGTGCTTCGGGACGGCAGGGAGCTGAGCATTCCTTCCCGAGAGGTCACGGTGGGGGACATTGTTTTGTTGGAAGCCGGGGATTTAGTGCCCGCTGACGGGCGGATCATTGAAAGCGCCAGCCTGAAGGTGAATGAAAGCGCCCTCACCGGCGAAAGCGAAGGGGTGGAAAAGACCGACCAGGTCCTCACCGAAGAGAATCCTGCCCTGGGCGACCGGAAAAATATGGCCTATTCCAGTTCTTTGGTGCTCTACGGCCGGGGCAAGCTGCTGGTCACCGCCGTGGGGATGGAAACCGAAATCGGCAAGATCGCTTCTTTGATGGAGCAGACCAAGGAACGCCAGACCCCCCTGCAAAAGAGCCTGGATCAGTTTTCCAAAAAGCTGTCCATCGGCATTATGATCGTATGTCTTGCGGTATTTGTCATCAACCTGTTCCATGGTATGAATTGGCTGGATTCCCTGCTGTTTGCCGTGGCGCTGGCGGTGGCGGCGATTCCGGAAGCTTTGTCCTCCATCGTCACCATCGCTCTGGCCATCGGCACCAGCAAGATGGCCAAGCAGCACGCCATTATGAAAAAGCTCCAGGCGGTGGAAGGTCTGGGCTGTGTGTCGGTAATCTGTTCGGATAAGACCGGCACCCTGACCCAGAACAAGATGACCGTTACCGACAGCTATGCTTACGACAAAGCCCAGAAAAACCTGCTGATGGAAGCTTCCGTCCTCTGCAACGACAGTTATGTGGATGACGAAAAAGAACTGGGCGACCCCACCGAAACCGCTTTGAAGCAGTGGTACCGCCGGGAACGCCCCGATTTGGACGCCTTCCTTTCCGCCCATCCCAAGGTGTTCGAGCTGCCCTTTGACTCCGACCGGAAGCTGATGAGCGTGCTGGTGGAACTGGACGGCAAAATGCAGATGTTCACCAAGGGCGCTGTGGATGTGATGAGCGCCCGAATCACCCAGGTGGAAGAACAGGGGCAGGTCCGCCCTGTGACGCCTCGGGATTTGGAACAGATTGCCGCCCAGAACCAGGCTTATTCGGAACAGGGACTGCGTGTGCTCTGTTTCGGCTATCGGGAGGTACAGGGCGACACCCTTACTCTGGAAGACGAAACCGGTTTTACCTTCCTGGGCCTGGTGGCCATGATGGACCCGCCCCGCCCTGAAAGCAAACAGGCGGTGGCGGACTGCATCCGTGCCGGCATTAAGCCGGTGATGATTACCGGCGACCATGTCACCACCGCTTCCGCCATTGCCGCTCAAATCGGCATCCTCCGGGAAGGGGACCGGGCCGTGACCGGCGCTGAACTGGACGCCATGAGCGATGAAGAATTGGCGGAAAATCTGGAACAGATCTCGGTCTACGCCCGGGTGAGCCCGGAACATAAAATCCGCATTGTCCGTCAGTGGCAGGCGAAAAACCGCTATGTGGCCATGACCGGCGACGGCGTCAACGACGCACCCGCCTTAAAACAGGCGGATGTGGGCGTTGCCATGGGCATTACCGGCACCGAAGTCAGCAAGGACGCCGCCAGCATGATCCTGACCGACGACAACTTCGCCACCATTGTTCAGGCGGTGGCCAACGGCCGGGCCGTGTACCAGAACATCAAAAACGCCATTAAATTCCTTCTTTCCGGCAACGCCGCCGGCATTCTGTGCGTGTTGTTCTGCTCCATTGCCGGCTTGGCCCAGCCCTTCACCACGGTGCAGCTTTTGTTCATCAACCTCCTTACCGACAGCCTTCCCGCCCTGGCCATCGCTATGGAGCCGGGGAACCGGGATCTGCTGGGGCAGAAGCCCCGGGACAGCCGGGAAAGCCTGCTCACCAAGGATTTTCTAAGGGATGTGGGGCTTCAGGGCGTGCTCATTGCCATTGCCACCATGGGCGCTTTCTTCTTCGGACTGCAAACCAGCCCGGAAGTGGCCTGCACCATGTCCTTTGCTACCATCTGCCTGGCCCGTTTGTGGTATGGATTCTGCTGCCGGGGCAACCAATCCCTGGTTCGGCTTGGCTTTTTGACCAACAAATACAGCATCGGCGCCTTCCTGCTGGGTGCGGCGCTGCTGGCCTGTGTGCTGCTGATCCCTGCGCTGGAAGGGTTGTTTGACGTTGCGGCCCTGAGCGGCGCTCATTTCGGCGTTATCGTGGGCTTCTCCGTGATCCCCTCGGTGATTGTACAGATCTGGCGGATGATTTCCGAAGCGGTGAAGAGCCGGAAGGAAAAGAACCAGTAAATAAAAAAATTGCTCCCGCTGGAAATCCCGGCGGGAGTTTTGCTTGTGGTTTACTTGTGCGCTTCCCAGACACAGGGCCCAATCTCCATCTGAGAAAATTCCGCCTGAAAACTGGATTCTTCTGGGCTGCAGGCGTAGATGCCGAAGGAAATCTCCCCGGCTCCCTCCCATAAATGGCAGATGCGCATCTGGGCAAATTCCACCCCGTCCCGGCTGCACTGGATGCAGTAGTCGCTGCCCCGGCGGCTGAGCCGGTACCACATCTCCTTCACGTCGGCAGGAATGTCGGTGGTGGCCCAGTCGGAGTAGCCGTGGTTGGTCACCACGCTCCCCAGCCGCTGATAGCTCTCATTTTCGTATTCGATGGAGGCTTTCAGCCAGTTTTCGCTGTCCAGATACAGTGCCACCCCACACTGGTCAAACCGACGCTTGCTGTCAAAGCTGGTCTTGACCGTGAAGGAAAAATACTCCTCGCTGGTCTTGGTTTGCAGCACCGGGGCGGAATCGTTTTGGAATCCGTAGTAGGTCCGCTGCCACAAATCGGTATGGGGCTGGGTGGTGAGGATTATCTTGTCCCCGGTGATCTCCACCTGCTCCGGCTTTCTGGTCCACACCAACGGTTGGTTGAGAAATTTTCTCATAAAGATACTCCTTTTAAGATGTTGTTTCAGCAGCATTTTCCGCATCCGGTGCAGTCGGTGCAGTGGGGGTTGTCCGGCAGCTTTCCTGCCCAGTGCTCCCAGCGAAGGGGTGCGGCGGCAGGGAAGGAAAACCTTCCCTGCAATCCGGAAAGGGTGGCGGTGTTTCCCGCCACCTCCAGCACCAACGGCCGGATGGAGATCTGCTCCGGATGCATACAGCTTTGCACCAACACCGGGTGCACCGGTTGGGGGATTCCCTCTGCCGGTACCCAGAATTGCAGGGTATAGGTGGTCAGTTTCCAGCCGAAAGGCGTTTGCTCAAGATGGTCGGCCGGGGCGTTGTATTCGGCCTGGGACAAAGGCAGTTCCCCCCAGGGAGATGGAAAACTCATAAGGCGGCTCCCAACCCATAGGCCCGCTGCATCAATTCTCCCTCGGCGGACAGATCGCTGTCGCCCCCCACATTGATCCAGCCGGCCAGCTCCAGCCCCTTGGAGGTAAGGCATTGGTTGTACCATTCATAGTGGGGCTGGTACTTGGGATATCCTTCCGGTGCACCTTGTGAGAACACGGTAATCAATTTTTTCCCGGCAGGGAGGCGGTTGGTGTGGTCGGAATTGGTCATGCAGTAAAGCCGGTTCATAAAGGCAATCATCTGCCCGCTGACCTGTGAGTAGTAGTTCGGCGCTGTGACCAGCAGGGCGTCCGCCTGGTGCAGAGCGGAAAGGATCGGGGTCAGCCCGTCTTTTTGGATGCAGTCCCTGCCTGTTCTTCGGCAGGCTCCGCAGCCAAGACATCCTTTAAAGTCCAGCTCGTTGATGGAATACTCCACCACCTGATATCCGGCGCTTTTTGCCCCGGCAATCACCTGATTGGCCACCTGATGGGAGGCGCTGCCCGGACGGGTGCTGCCCAGTACGGCTAATAATGTTTTCATATCCATTCCTCCTGTAAAACGTTATTCTGCGACAAAGCAGTGAATGTCAAAGGACACCCGGCAGGTCAGGGACTGAACTTTGCTTAACGCTTCCTTTCCGGCACGGGGTGTTTTCCAATAATACGGGGTCATCTGGAAAAGGGCCTGGATGGCCTGAGGGGTTTTCAGATGCATGGTATAGTCCACCGGGATGATTTCCCGATAACGAAAACCGGGGTATTCCACCTTCTTCTCAAGGTTTTCATAGGGAGTTTCGTAAAGAATTTCCTTTAATTCCCATAAATGCCTGGCCCCCGGCACCACATAGAAAAAGCCGCCTTTGGGCTTGACAATCCGGTGGAATTCTCCGATGTCCAGCGGAGAAAATACATTTACCAGCAGATCCGCCGTGTGTGACTCCAGGGGAATGCGGTGCACGCTGGCCACGGCAAATTCCCCCTGGGGAAGCTGTTTGGCTGCCCGGCGCAAGGCAAATTTCGAGATGTCAAATCCGGCCACCCGTGGGGAAAGCCCTTCTTCCCTTAGATGGTGGTACAGCCCTGCGGTGTAGTACCCTTCGCCGCAGCCGCAGTCAACGATCACCGGCTCTGCTCGGCCCCGGCAAAAGTCCAAAGCGGCCTGCTCCAATGTCCTGCGCAAAGGCTGATAATACCCGGCGACCAAAAACTGGCTTCTGGCTGCCACCATACCCGGATCATCTCCGGGGAATTTGGCGTGTTTTTGCCCTACCGGCAGCAGATTGGCATACCCTTCTTTGGACAGGTCAAAGCAATGTCCTTTTTCACAGTACAGACTGTGATTCCGCTGGGTGAGCGATCTGCCGCAGAGGGGGCAGCAAAATAAACTGGTTTCCATAATTTCCTCCCGGCCGGCAACGGTTTGTGCGGCCCTGTGAAATTGAAACGACGCAAAAAACTGCGGCCGCACCTAGGGGGACGGCCGCAGAAAGGGTTTGTGATCATTTATCTTTTTCGTTATTCACCAGAAGCCGATTGACCAGGCTTTCCACCAGTTTCAAATCGGTTTCGTTCAAGCTGCGGAACTTTTTGAAAGTTTTTGCCAACAGCTCGGGGTTTTCCTGTCCTTCATCAAAGAAGTCGGCAGGGGTGATGTTGAAATAATCACAAATGGATAAAAATTCCGCCATGGAAGGCAGACTTTTGCCGGAAGAGATATTGTTAATATATCCTCGGCTGTGTCCCAGATCATAGCTCATCTGATATTCGGAGACGCCCCGCTTCAGACGAAGTTCAGTAATTCTGGAACGAACATAGGAGTTGTTCATGCTTCTCACCTCTCTATTATAATACAGTACGCATTCTGTGCAGTCGCCAATATTTTAACGCTGTTTTTTAAAATAAGTCATATTTTGGTAGTTATTATGAAATTTTTGTACAAATTGCCAACATGTGTCTTACAATCACAAGAATCAAATGAGAAAGAAGAGGAACTTTGTATTTTTGCACAATATTATTTACGAAAGCAAAACTACGCTTTTTTGCGTTTAAAAGGGGTAAACCGGTTTAAAATAACAGATTTCAGGGTGCATTCACCCTGTTTTTGACCAAAGAAAATAGTAGGTCTTGCTCTGCAGCGGTTTGATACAGCCGAGAAAGCGGCTTTTTGGTTGTGCTTCTTGGCGGAATGTAGGATTATTTGCAACGATTGGAAAATTTTTTGTCTATTGCTATAAAAAGAAAGAAATGCCTTGAAATAGAAAAAAACTCAGTGTATACTGATAAACAGCCGAAAAGAACGACAAAGTACTACAGAATTAGGAGGGGCATTATGCAGGAATACACGAACAGCCAGGAAGCGTTAGCTGCTGTAGAGCAGAGCAAAACGTTTGTCATTGCAAACCTGAATGATTTTGACGAAATCGCCCACAAAAACGTTCATAACTGCTATGAACTGTTTTACGCCCAAAGCTCCGGAGGAAAACTGCTCATCGACAACCGCAATTATTTGGTGGAGAGAGGCAGCCTGTTTTTCATCAACGATTTTGAAAGCCACTTTTTCACTGCGGAAAAAACCAATATGTACCAGCGAAAAGTGATTTACATTCATCCTCCGTTTTTGCGTCGGCTTTCTACCCCTCAAACCGATCTGACCCAATGCTTTCAGCGGGATGGCCGGGAACGGTTCAGCCATAAGGTGCTGCTGAGCAAATCCCAGCAGAGCCAGCTCAACCAGCTTCTGCAGCGCCTGACCAATACCTCCGGCTATGGACAGGACATTATGGAACAGAGCGTATTCAGCGAATTGATGGTCCAGCTCAACCTGCTCTTTGCCCAGGCCATGGAAGAGGGCGTGCAGCCTTCCGCCAACAATGACAGCAACCTGGTGGACGATATCATTAAGTATATCAATGAAAATATCACCGACCGGCTGCAAATTTCCATCATTGCCGCCCATTTCTACCTCAGCGACGCTTATGTCTGCCGTGCTTTTAAGGCTCAGACCGGCACCACCATCAATAAATATATTACCGCCCGGCGGATTACCATTGCCAAGCAGTATCTGGCCAAGGGCAGCACGGTGCTCAACGCCTGTGAAAAGAGCGGCTTCCGGGATTACACCAACTTTGTGAAGGCTTTTACCAAACTGGTGGGTATTTCTCCCAAGAAATACGAGAAGCTTCACGCACAGGAACGGATTTCCAAAAAGAAGCAATGAAATACGGATTTGTGGAGGACGCTGTGTTTTTGCAGCGTCCCAACCGTTTTATCGCCCGGGTTTTGTTACACGGAAAAGAGGAAACGGTGCATGTGAAAAATACCGGCCGCTGCCGGGAACTGCTGGTTCCGGGGGCGAAGGTCTATCTGGAGCAGAGCCAAAATCCTGCCCGGAAAACAAAATGGGATCTGATTGCTGTTTTAAAGGGAAATCGGCTGATCAATATGGATTCTCAGCTTCCCAACCGTGTGGCGGAGGAATGGCTGATTCAGGGCGGGCTGGGCGATTTTGACCAGGTGCTCCGGGAACAGACCTGGGGAGCGTCCCGGCTGGATTTCTGCCTGAAACGCCCCGGACGAACCAAGTATGTGGAGGTCAAAGGGGTGACCCTGGAAGAAGAGGGAAGGGTGTATTTTCCCGATGCTCCCACCGCCCGGGGCGCCAAGCATTTGGAAGAACTGATCCGCATCCGCCGGGTCGGAATGGAAGCGGCGGTGCTGTTTGTAGTGCAGATGGATGGGGTCACCGCCTTTTCCCCCAATGATACCACCGATCCCACTTTCGGCAGTGCCCTGCGCCGGGCGAAGGACGCCGGGGTGGAGATTGCGGCATTGGACTGCCGGGTATGGCCGGATGAGGTCACGCCGGGGCAGAGGGTGCCGGTAGTGTTATAATTTATAAGTTTTTGGCCAGAAACATACCGAAGGTTTGTTTCGTTTTTCTTCAAAAAGTTGGTGGGGATGCAAGGGGTGAAACCCCTGCAAACAATCCTTAAAAGTGTTATCAGGGTCTTAGGCAGATGGTCAATGTAGCCATAGCCGGTGGCACCCGGAGACAAAAACCCTCCTTCCGATGGCGAAGCCGGGGAAGGTCAACGGTTTGCCCCTGTCTCCGGTCGATATCCGAAAGAAATGACAAAAACAAAAACGCCTTGAATCGGTTTCATTCTGATTCAAGGCGATTTTATTTTGTCTGTTCCAAATTATGAAGTCAATCGGGTTTGCTTTGGCCGCAGGCACAGGCTCTCACATACGCCCCATTGATTTTGCCGCAGTTGGGGCAATGCCAGCCGTTTATCGGGGCGTTGGAGCGAGGCGGGGCAGGACGGCCGGGATTTCCGCTGGGGGGATTGGCCCGGTTGGGATTGTCGCTGGCGGTGGGATCGTAGCGGCGGCTTTTATCGCTGAAAATGGGATCGCCGAAGGATTTGGCGGGATTCATGGCGGCAAAAGCCTCCCGTTTGCTCATGACAAATCCCCGGACCCCGATCAGGTGATAGATGGATCCGCCCACACCGATCAGGCCGATGAGAATGCCCAGAATGTCCACGGCCAGGCAGCCGGCAAAGAAGCAGATGGAGTTCCAGATCAGCGTGGCAATGGGATCGCCCAGCGGCTCATATTTTTCCACGATTCCGCTGGGATTGTCCAGCACCGTTTTGCTGTATTGAAAATCCTTCACCGAAGTGACGATATTCAAAATACCGATTACGCCGATCACAGCCGCAAACCAGTCAAAGAAGAGGAAGAGGAG
>CASDQY010000019.1 GCA_949282975.1 uncultured Oscillospiraceae bacterium
TCCAGCACCTTGGCCTGTTCCTGGGCGTTCAGGAACACCATGCCGCTTTCTTCGGCGTGGAAGCCTTCGGTGGAGCTGTCCGCCTTGAAAAAGACGGTGAGGGTCTGCAGCAGCAGCTTGATGTCCTGCCAGAGGCTGTAGCTTTCGATATACATTAAGTCCAGCACCAGCTTGTCCTTGGGGGTGGTGTTGTACTTGCCCATAATCTGGGCCAGGCCGGTCAGGCCCGCCTTCACCCGCAGCCGGTATTCAAATTCCGGCAGTTCCTGGGTGTACTTATCCACATTTTCCAGCATCTCCGGCCGGGGGCCCACCACGCTCATCTCCCCTTTGAGGATGTTCAGCAGCTGGGGCAGCTCGTCCACCCGGAATTTCCGCAGCACCTTCCCCACCTTGGTAATCCGGTCGTCGTCGGTGGTGGCGCTGACGTTTTCCACATTGACCTTCATGGTGCGGAACTTGATGATCCGGAAAATCTTTCCGTTTTTAGTGGCACGGTTCTGGGTAAAGAACACCGGCCCCCCGTCCCCGCACTTGATGGCGATGGCACAGACCAGGAAGATGGGGCTGGTGATCAAAAGGGCCACAATGCTGATAAACAGATCCATGCACCGTTTGATCAGCCGCTGTTCAAAGGTAAGATCGGCGGCCTCCCAGCTCAAAAAGGATTTGTCGTCCAGCAGCACATGGTTGGCGTTGACCTCCACCACATCCCCCAGTTCGGGATTGAAATAGATATTTTTCTGGTTCTGGTAGCAGTATTCCAGCAGCGTGGTGCGCTGGGTGGTGGGCACATCGTAAAGAAAAATGGTGTTGCACCGGTCGATCATGGGGAAGATATCCGGAGCGTCGTAAGCCCGGACATGGGCCACCCGGTACTGCCGCAGATAATGCTTCAGCTTGGGGGCAATTTGATCCAGGCTTTGCTGGGAGGAGGTAATAATCAGCACCTTCTCCGGCGGGGTGATCTTAAAATAAAGGTAATTGCCCAGATAGGTAAAGGCCACAATGGCCAGCACCTGGAGCAGGAAAATATAAATCAGATAATGAAAATCCGCCAGGGTGAAGTGGGCATAGCGGTTTTCATTGGTGTTCATGATACAGAGCTGGAGATAGGTCACCAAATCGGTGATCAGCGCCGACAGGGACATGGAAAAGACAATGGGCTTGCTTTTCTGCTTGCCGATGTTGTACCCCCCGTAGATGGACATCATGGCAATCCCCGCCACGGCAAAGGTCAGGCAGGTGGTGGCCAGGGTTCGGGAGGGATGGCGCAGAGCAAAGTTGGGAATGGCGTAAAAGCCTAAAAACAAGCCGAAGAGCACCAGAAACAGGCTGATCTTCAGGCAGAACACCAAAAGGCGTCGATAGCTTCTCACAAAAATGACCTCCGTACGGCTGGAAGTGGTTTGGAATCAGATAGAGTTATTATACCCATAAAAATCCGTTGGGTTCCATTGGGTTTCGCTGCCGGGCGAAATGCCGCCTTTGCTTTTCGGCGGCAAAGTGAGAACCGTACGGATGGGCTTTGCCGGTCAGTCAGACGGTAGAAAAAACCTTTCTTTGCTGTAAATTTTTTCCTCTCAGTCAGGGCTTACGCCCTGCCAGCTCCCCCATGGGGGGAACCACTGGTTGAATTGTTTCATATAGCCACATTTTTTTACAGCAAAAAAGATTTTCTGTCAATGCCTCTCCCTTTTGGGCAACATGGCAAAGCCATGCTTAGGTGCCCAGCGCAGTGAGGCGGAGAGGGTTTCTACGCCATCGAACTTTTTTCGACAAGCTGACCGACTGGCTTTTCCAGTCAGTATACCACAAAACAAACCCGGATTCAAGACAAACGCCCTTTTTCCAAAGGATTCCTTCTCAAAAACAGCACCCCGCAGGGGTTCCTGCGGGGTTTGGTGTTACTGTGTGGTTTGGGATGGGGTTGCCGTAATGGAAATATAGTATTCCCCCACCGCCCAGGCCATGGCGCCGTTATTCAGGCTGATGGACGCCCTCACCCGCTGTTCGCCCCGGGTCAGGCGGACGTTGGCAAAGTCCAGGGTGACCACCACGTCCTCGCCGGTCAGCCCGGCAACGTCCTCCGGCATCCCCACAAAGGTAATGCCGCTGAGCCGGTCGGTGTTGACGGTAATGCTGTAATCCGAAGGCCGGTTGGTGGTGACGATGTTGGTGGCGGTAACCTGGGTGCTGTCCAGCTCATCGGTGAAGGTAACGGTAACCTCCAGCAGTTCACTGAGGTTCAAATACCCGGCCGGCAGGCTCACATCAAAGGTATAGCTGTAATCCGGCTCGATGTTGCGCACGTCGATCTGCCCCAGGCTGATGGATTCCAGGCTGACCCCGGCGTCCACCGGCACCCCGATGGAGATGGTTTCGTTGCTCATGGAGTAATCCAGGGCGTCGATGTTCAGGCCAAGGGGGACGTTGATATATTCGAAGGTCAACGGCAGGTTCATCCGCTGGTACACCGGCATGGTGATCCGGGGATCCACCGCATCGGCGGTAACATTGCCGCTTTGCTCCAAACGGGCGCCGTTTTCGTCGTAGAACACAAAGGTGCCGGATACGGTGGTGCTTCGGGTCAGGGTCATGGCTTCGGTATTTTCCAGCACCACCCGGTCAATGCGTTCCACTTCGGCGGCGGGGCCGGTGAGGGTCACGGTGGTGGGGTTGCTCACCAACTCGCCCATAAAGTACCCCTCCTGTTCCACCGTCTTGTTGGAGACGCTGGCCTCTACGGTAAAGGTAGCTTCCTCAAACCGGTCCAGGGTGACACTCAGGGTGGACTGTACGGGATAATCCACGTTGTAGGTTTCGTCGTGGGTATTGTTTTTGGTCACCATCACTTCCAGCTGATAGGTGCCGGGTTCGGTAATGTCGCTGGCATCCACGGTGGCGGTAAAATCATCGGCGGTCAGGTTGCCCACGGTGTAGATGGCGCCGGTAATCTGGGCGTTCACCGTCAGATCATCCTGATCCACCACATCCAGCCCGTTGAGCTGGGCGGAGCCGGTAAGCTGAACCTGCACCGGAATGCTGTTGATCACCGTGGTGACGTTGGGGTCTACCACAATGGAAACCACCAGCCAGGCAATGATCCCCAGCAGCAGGGAAAGCACCATCAGCACCCGCTTGGAAGCGAAGAACCGCTGTGCGTCGAACTTTTTCATCCGTTTTGGTCCTCCTGCTTTTTCTGTTTTTTCCGGCCGGGCTTTTCCTTGTGCAGCAGCCGGCTAACCACCGTCTGGCGCACGCCTTTTTCGTTTTCTGCGCCGCCCACCAGGTTGGCCTGAAGGTACCGGGTGAGCCGGGCGGAGTCAAAACCCCGCTCCATCTTCCCATCCACCACCACCGAGACGGTGCCGGTTTCCTCGCTGACCACAATCACAATGGCGTCGCTGACCTCGCTCATGCCGATGGCGGCCCGGTGCCGGCTGCCGAAATGGGTGGCGATCAACTCCTCCTTCTGAGGCTTGGGCAAAAAGCAGGCTGCCGCCAGAATCTGGCCGTCCCGCATAATCACCGCCCCGTCGTGAAGGGGGGTTTTATTGTAAAAGATATTGCCGAACAGCTCCACGCTGGGGGTGGCGTTGAGCAGCACGCCGGTGGCGATCTGTTCGCCCAGCTTGATCTGCCGTTCGATGACGATCAGCGCCCCGGTTACGGTTTTGCTCAGCCGGTCCACCGCCGAAACAATAATGGGGATCACCGGTTCCCATTCCCCGGCATGGCGGTTGTTTTCCGCCGTAAACACATTGCCCATCCGGGCTCTTCCCAATCGTTCCAGGGCCCGGCGGATCTCCGGCTGGAAGAGCACGATAACGGCAAAGATCCCGATCTGCAGGATGTTGTTCATCAAGAAGTTCAGGGTCTTCATATCCAGTAAAAACGCCACCAGCGTCAATACCAGAATCAGCAGAATCCCCTTGAGAAGCTGTTCCGCCCGGGTTTCCCGTACCAGTTGTATGCCCTTGTAGATGATGTAGGAGATCACCAGGATATCCAGCACATCCACAATGGGATTGAAGTTTTTGACCACGCTGACCAGGCCCAGCCAGGTATCCTGAAAAAAGCTTCCCATGGTGTTTTTTCCTCTCTTTTTGGCGTTGCGTCCATGAAGTTTTACTTGTTTTTATTGTAACAAGAAATGCGGGAAATTGCAACCTCCCTATGGAAAACAACACCAAAATCAATTTTGAAGTTTTGTTATCAGCAGAAAGAGATGCAATCCGGGCTTCCCCTTATAGGGGAAGCTGGCTGGGTGAAGCCCAGACTGATGAGGTG
>CASDQY010000020.1 GCA_949282975.1 uncultured Oscillospiraceae bacterium
TCGGCAGCGTGAATTTTGGCACGTTCCTGCTCTACCTGAGCCATCTCTTCCCGAACCTTTGCCTTTTTAGCGGCTTCATCCTGCTCCATCTGGGTCAGTTCCTGGTCCAGCGGCGCCATTTCCACCCCGCCGTTCATCAAATCCTTGAACTGGACGCTGTCCACCTTTTCGTGGATCATCAGGTACTTTGCCACCAGTTCCAGCTGATACCGATGCTGGGTGAGGATATCGGTGGCTTTGGCATAGGCGTTATCAATCAGCTTGCGGATGGCACGGTCAATCTGGTTGGCCACCTCTTCGCTGTAGTTGCGTTCATGTCCCAGATCCCGGCCCAGGAACACTTCGCCGGTGTCCTTGCCATAGGTGACAGTGCCCAGCTCATCGGAAAAGCCATATTTGGTTACCATCTGGCGAGCGGTTTCGGTGGCCCGTTCGATGTCGTTGGAAGCGCCGGTGCAGATGTCGTCCAACGTCAATGCTTCCGCCGCACGTCCGCCCAGCAGCATCACCAGGCTTTCCGTCATTTTCTTGCGGGACATATGACTGCGGTCATCCTCCGGCAGGTTCATGGTATAGCCTGCCGCCATGCCCCGGGGGATGATGGAAATTTCGTGAACCGGGTCGGCGGTTTCCAGATAATAGCTGGTAATCGCATGGCCCGCTTCGTGATATGCCGTCATCTTCTTGTCGCTGAGGGTCATCTTCCGGGACTTCTTTTCCGGCCCCGCCACCACCTTGATGGTGGCTTCTTCGATGTCCACGCCGGTGATGGCTTTCCGTCCCCGGCGGGCCGCCAGCAGAGCAGCTTCGTTCAGAAGGTTTTCCAGGTCGGCGCCGGTAAATCCGGCGGTGGAACGGGCGATGACCTTCAGGTCAACGTCAAATCCAAGGGGCTTGTTTTTGGCATGAACCTTCAGGATCTCCTCCCGGCCCTTTACATCGGGATACCCCACCACAACCTGACGGTCAAACCGTCCGGGACGAAGCAGAGCAGGGTCCAAAATATCCCGGCGGTTGGTGGCAGCAATGATGATAATGCCCTGGTTGACCCCAAAGCCGTCCATCTCCACCAGCAGCTGGTTTAAGGTCTGTTCCCGTTCATCGTGGCCGCCGCCCAAACCAGCTCCACGCTGACGGCCCACGGCATCGATCTCATCAATAAAGATGATGGCCGGAGCATTCTTCTTGGCTTGATCAAACAGTTCCCGGACACGGGATGCGCCCACGCCTACGAACATTTCCACAAAGTCGGAACCGGAGATCGAAAAGAAGGGAACTCCCGCTTCCCCGGCCACCGCCCGGGCCAGCAGCGTTTTACCGGTACCGGGAGGGCCCACCAGCAGCACGCCCTTGGGGATCCGTGCCCCCAATTCGTTAAACTTCCGGGGATTCTTCAAGAACTCCACAACTTCTGCCAGTTCTTCCTTTTCCTCGTCGGCGCCGGCCACATCGGAAAACCGGGTCTTTACGTTGTTCACCGGGTTTTTCATGTTGCTGCGGCCGAACTGGCTGAGCTTGCCGCTGCTGGTCTGCCGGGCCATATAGACAAACAGGAAAATCATGCAGGCCAATATCAGCAGCGAGGGGATCAGGCTGATGATCCAGCTGTTGGAAGAACTGTAACTGTAGTCAATCTGCATCCGGTTGTCCGGATGGTCGGTGTTGTACTGATTCACCGCATCCTGAATGTCCTCCAAAAAGACGCTGGCGGAGGGCACATTATAACTCTGGATCTCGTTGTGGCCCTGGCCGTCGTCCGCCCCTTCCACCAGCTGGGCGGTGAATTCACCGCTGCCGAAGTCCAGGGTATAGGACTGCACTTTCTGATCCTCAAAGAGGTAGACGATATCGGAATACCGATAGGTTGGCATGGTAGAAGAACGGTACATACTGGTCATAATCCAGATTACCGCCAGAAAGGCCACGCCCACCAAGACGTAAATTAGAATCGTCTTTTTCTTGCTGCTTTTCAAAGGCTTACACTCCCCTTTTGCTTTGTTGCTGCGGCGGTGCCGCTTTGTCTGTGTCCTGCGCAATGCAGGAGGATTTTAACACCCCGATATAGGGTAAATTGCGATATTTTTCATTGTAATCCAGCCCGTATCCCACCAAAAAGGCATCCGGTACGGTAAATCCCGCATAGTCCGCCTGAATCTGGGGCAGCTTTCGCCGGGCGGGTTTATCCAGCAAAGTGCAGATCTTCACCGAGGCCGCTCCCTGCCCCAGCAGCTTTTGCCGGACATTCCAGAGGGTAAACCCGGTATCCAAAATATCCTCTATCAACAGGATGTGCTTTCCGGCCACCGGAAATTCCGGCTGTTTGAGCCAGGCCAGCTTTCCGTCGGAAACCGTGCTGCTGCCGTAACTGGATACCTGGATAAAATCCAGGGTCAAGGGCAGGGCAATCTGCTGCACCAATTGGGAGAAAAACAGCGCCGCTCCCTTGAGCACGCAAACCGCCGTCAAATCCTTGCCCCGATAGTCCCGGGTAATCGCTTCCCCCAGCTGGGCTGTACGCTCCAGGATCTGCTGCTGATCCAGCAGCAATGTTTCCAAATCCGGGTGCATCCCCGTCACTCTCCTTCCCGCAGGGGGCGGATGGCCCAAACCTGCCGGGTAGAGGCATCCGGGGCAACCCTTCGGTCCACGCCCAGTCCTTCTGCGGCCGCCGCACCCAAACCGTCCGCCAGCACCCAGCGGCGCTGACGCTGCCAGGCGGGTACTTTGGCCTGTGAAAACCACTTTTTCAGGTTTTTTGTTCCCTTTCGTCCGGGCAGAGATAAGCTGTCGCCCGGTCGGCGGGTGCGAAATCCTGCATCCTTGCATATTTTACCACAATCCAAAAAAAGTGCAAGACGAAACCATGAAAAAGTATAAAGTTTTTGCGGGGAATCTATGTCAATTTTCTGAATTTCGAACCAATTCCCTCCCGGGCCCTGAAATCGGCCCGGTTTCAGGGGGGCACCCGGCCAATTTTCTTCCGACGCCGGCAGCGGAGCCAGTATGCCCTGGCCGGAACAGTATCCCTTTCCCCGGCGGGAAAATTCCCCCGCCTGGGAGAACAGCTTTTGCAGCTTTTCCACCTCTTGGTGGGTAACGGTAAGCTGCTGCTCTTTCAGCAGCAGCACGGCGGCCCGCCGCTGCAGGGCAGGATGCAGCCCGGCCAGGATTCGGGTGGAGTACCCCTGCTGCTGCCGGGCGTCCTCCAGCGCCTGGCGGGCCAACTGATTCAGGCAGTCTTCATCCTCCCGGCAGTCCGCCGCCAATCTGGCCATGGCGGAATCCGCCTTGGGATTGATGGTGCGCAGCACCGGCATCACCTGATGACGAAGCTGATTGCGGGTATAGTCCAACGACCGGTTGGAGGAATCCTCCCGATACTCCAATCCGTGACGGGCGCAGTAATCCCGCACCTCCCTGCCGGTGACATCCAGCAGCGGGCGGTAGATCCTCCCCCGCTGAAAGGGAATCCCCCCCAGCCCTGCCAGGGAACTGCCCCGTGCCATAAAAAACAGCAGGGTTTCCCCCTGGTCGGAAGCGGTGTGGGCCGTGGCCAGCACCCGGCGGCTGTCTTCCGCCAAAAGCTGGTCAAACCAGGCATACCGGGCCTGCCGCCCTGCTTCCTCCAAAGAACGGCCCCGCTGCGCCGCCAGGCTTCCCGGCCCCAGCCGTTTCACCAAAAGGGGAATCCCCCATCGGGCACACAGCCCACGGACAAAGGCCTCGTCCCCGTCGCTCTCCTCCCCCCGCAGGCCGTGGTTCAGATGGGCCGCCCGCAGGGAAAAACGGCGTTCCCGCAGGGTCAACAGCCGATGGCAGAGACAGACCGAATCCGCCCCGCCGCTGAGGGCCACCACCACTTCCGCCCCCGGGCGGAGAAGGGAGAGGAACCGGGCAAAGCTGTCCATACAATGCGTCCTTTCAAAAAGCGGCGCAATCCTGCGCCGTAAAATCAAAATCTATGGTTTCCATGCTGAAAAGCCGGCTTTTCCTGCCTGAAAACAGAAAGCCGGTCCGGATGTTATCCGCCGTATTCGTCCCGGCGCTGTTCTAAATTGGTAAACCGGGTCAGCGTTCCGTTCCATCCCAGCTTGATATCCCCGGTGCCTCCGTGTCGGTTTTTGGCCAAGATGCAGAGGGCTTCGTTGGGGTGTTCGCATTCTTTGTTGTAGTACCCCTCCCGGGTGAGCAGCAGCACAATATCCGCATCCTGTTCGATGGAGCCGGATTCCCGCAGATCGCTTAGCATGGGCCGGTGGTCGGTGCGGCCTTCCGCCGCCCGGTTCAGCTGGCTGAGCACCAGCAAGGGCACATTTAGTTCTTTTGCCATTACCTTCAAATGCCGGGTAATCTTGCTGACCTCCTGCACCCGGTTTTCGGTGCGGGAGCCGCTTTCAATCAGCTGTAAATAGTCGATTACGATCAATCCCAGATCCCGCAGCTTGCGGCACTTGGCTTTGATCTCGCTGACGGTAATGCCGGCGGTGTCGTCGATGTAAATATGGGTCTGGCTCAGCCGGTCGGCGGCGGCAGAAAGCTGCACCCACTGATTGCGGTCCAGCCGCCCGGTTTTCATCACTTCCCCCGGAACCTGGCTCTCACTGGCCAGCATCCGGCTGGTGAGCTGCTCCCGGCTCATTTCCAAGCTGAAAATCGCCACCTCCCGGCGGGAATGGACGGCCACATAGGTGGCCACATTCAACGCAAAGGCGCTCTTTCCCATGCCGGGGCGGGCAGCCAGCAAAATCAAATCGGACTTATTCAAGCCGGTCATCATGGCGTCCAGCTCCACAAATCCGGTGGGCAGCCCGGCATATTCCGCCCGGTCCTCTCCGGTAAGGTGCTGAAGCCGGTCAAAGGTTTCGATCACCGCCGTTTCAATGGGTACCAGGGCGGAGCTGTTGCGCCCCTGCCGGATGTCATAGATGGACTGTTCCGCCAATTCCAGCAGCCGGTCGGCATTGGAATTTCCCTCCCGGGCGGCATGGGAAATCACACCGGCGGCCAAAATCAGCCGGCGGCGGTAATAGTGATCCCGGATGATCCGGCAGTAATCCCGCAGATTGGCGGTGCTGGGAACAGCGTCCATCAGCTGCACCAGATAGGATTTGGCCTCCCCTTCCTCCCGGAAGATCCCGGCGGCCTCCACCTCCTGAAGGACAGTGACAAAATCCACCGTCTGCGCCAGATCAAACATATTCAAAAAAATGCTGTAAAGCTTCTGGTGCTGGGGCAGATAAAGCATATCCGGCCCGCTGATCTCCTCCAGGGCCACGCTGATGGTGGAGGGATCCAGCAGCAGACAGCCCAAAAAGGCCTGCTCCGCTTCTACCTGAAAGGGCAGATTCTGGGGCTGGGCCTCTTGCGGAAAGTCCGGCATGGCGTTCTCCTTTTCCGTTAAAATTATGCGGTCACGACCACTTTCATGGAGGCGGTAACTCCGGCGTGAAGCTTCACCTCAAAGGTGAATTCCCCCTGGGCCTTAATATCGGAGGAAAGCTCCACCTTTTTCTTGCTCACCGGCACACTGTACTGCCGGGAAACAGCGTCGGCGATCTCCTTGCTGGTGACCTTGCCGAACAGCTTGCCGTTTTCCCCGGCCTTGGCATGGACCGTCACCGTTTTGCCCTGCAAAAAGGCGGCGGTTTTTTTCGCCTCGTCCAGGGCCACCTGGGCGTGGTGGGCGGCAGCAGCGTCCTTGGTTTCTTTTTCATTGATGGCGGCTTTATCCGCCACCACCGCCAATCCCTTCTTCAAGAGAAAATTGTTGGCGTAGCCGTCGGAGACCTTCACCAGGTCCCCTTTCTTGCCGCTTCCCTTCACATCTGCCAGTAAAATAACCTGCATCGTTGATTCCTCCTGCGTATCTTATCACATGGTATCGTAATATTCGTCGATGGCCTCCAGAAGCTGCTTTTTCACCTTGCTGCAATCCTTGGCCTTTATCTGGGCGCCTGCCATGCTGAGATGGCCGCCGCCCCCCAGTTTTTCCATAATCAGCTGAACGTTCATCCCGCCCATGCTTCGGGCGGATACATGCACCACATCGCCCTCCCGATAGAGCACAAAAGAGGCGTCCACATTGTTGATGCCCAGCAATTCGTCCGCCGCCTGAGGCGCCACCACCCGGATATCCGCCATGGGGATTTCGGTGACCGCAATGGCGCACCGGCGGTAAATCTCCGCCGCCGTGACCAGGCTGGTTTTGCGCTGGTAGGTTTCCATGGAACCGGCGAACAGTTTCTTCACTGCCACCGTATCGGCGCCCATCCGGCGCAGATACGCCGCCGCCTCAAAGGTGCGCACCCCGGTTTTCATAATAAAGTTCTTGGTGTCCAGCATAATGCCGCTCATCAGCGCTTCCGCATCACAGGTGGTCAGCTTGCAATGGGGGAAGTACTGCACCAGTTCCGTAACCATTTCGCTGGCGGAGGAAGCATAGGGTTCGTGGAAGGAAATCAGTGTGTTTTCAATGTAATCCACCACCTTGCGGTGATGGTCGATCACCACCACCCGCTTGCAGGCCTCATACACCTTCCGGCTCTCCACAAAATTAGCGGAATGGGTGTCCACAATAAACAATAACGTATCACGGCGGATGGCGGGGAGCACTTCCTCTTCGGTAGCAAAAAAGCCGTCCTCGCCGTTTTGCGCCATATGGTCGATGAGCTGGGTGGCCAAACACTTCTGCCGGTTGACCACAATCCGCACATCCTTGCCCATACAGGCGCAGGCCCGGGCCATGCCCACCGCAGCGCCGATGGCGTCCAGGTCGGCGTAACTGTGGCCCATCACCAGCACATTGTCGCTGGCTTCAATGAGTTCGCTCATGGCATTGGCCAAAATCCGGCTCTTTACCTTGGTGCGTTTTTCCACGCCCTTGCTGACTCCGCCGAAAAAGTCATAGCCATTGGCGGTTTTTACCGCCACCTGGTCCCCCCCTCGCCCAAGGGCCATTTCCAGGGAGGTAGAGGCGTCTTTTTCATTCTGGGAAATGGAATCGCTCATACAGCCGATGCCGATGGAAAGGGTAATGGGCACCCGTTCCCAAGAGGACATGTTCCGCACCGTATCCAAAATGCTGAATTTATCATCCACCATCTGCTGGAAGCGGTCATTTTCCACTACAGCCAGATAACGGTCCCGATCCAGCTTGCGCAAAAAGCCGCTTTCCCGGGCGATATAGCTTTCCAGCTCCCGGTTGATTTCGCTGAGCACCCGGGTCTTTTCGCTTTCGGGGACGTTTTTGATCACTTCCTCATAGCTGTCCAGCATGATGTTCAGCACCACGGGCTTGGTTTTCTGATATTTTTCGTAGGTCTTTTGCAGATTGGTGATTTCCACAAACAGCAGCACCCAGAGCCTATCCTTCTCGGAAGAAGAAGGAATGGCATACGCCTTAAAATAGTGATCCTGGATCTGGATGGTCCGCCCGGGGTGGGTCTGGATGCCTTCCAGAGATTCGGGGGTGATCCGGTTCAAACGGCTGCCGAACAGCCCTTCCAAACCGGTTGCCGTCTCAAACGAGCGGTTGACGCAGACAATTTCCTTGTCCTGTGTCACCACCAGCGCAGGAATGGCCAGACGGAACACCGTATCCGTTCCGCTGAGCTTGAGCTGATCCTCGGCGGAACGCACCAGGCGCCGGAGGTTTTTGCTCAGCATGATCAACTTGTAAAGGGTATATCCAAAAGCCAGCACACAGGGGGCCAGCAGCAGCCAGAACCACAGCCGGCAGGAAAACCACGCCATGACTTCCAGCCCGGCCAGGGCTGCAAAGGTAATCAGATACCCGGTCCGAAGACCCCAGTATTTTGGTCTCATGCTTCCAACTTCCTCCCGTCGGAGGGCTGCAAAATCCGGATGGATGAAGCAAAGCCACCGACTTGCTTATCAAAATTTCCTTTTTGGAACCATCAAATGGAGCGGCGGGTTTTCCCTTAAATCTCCATCAGTACCGGCAAAATCATGGGACTGCGCTGGGTCTGCCGGTACAAAAAGCCGGACAGGCTGTCCCGCACGCTGAGCTTCATGCTGCTCCAATCCCTGGTTTTGCTGCTCAGGCAGTCCAACAGCGCCTGGCGGACCACCTTTCGGGCCCGCTCCATCAGTTCTTCGCTTTCCCGCACATAGACAAACCCACGAGAGACAATATCCGGCCCGGCGGCCAGCTGGCCGGTCTTGCTGTTGATGGTGGCCACCACCACGATCAGGCCGTCCTCGGCCAAGCGCTGCCGGTCACGGAGGACAATGCTGCCCACATCGCCCACCCCCAAGCCGTCCACAAAGACCGCTCCGGCGGTAACGGTGCCGGTCACCTTCATGGAATCGGGGGTCAGCTCGATGACTTCGCCGTTCTGGCCAATGTGAATATGGTCCTCCGGGATCCCCACGCTGAGGGCGGATTGCCGGTGGGCCATCAAATGCTTATACTCTCCGTGCACCGGCAGGAAAAATTTCGGCTGGGTCAGCTTCATGATCAGCTTCTGTTCCTCCTGGCAGGCGTGGCCGGAGACGTGCACTTCGTAGATCCCCTCGGTGATCACTTCCGCCCCCAGCTTCAGCAGGCTGTTGATGACGGCGGTGACGTGTTTTTCATTTCCGGGAATGGGGGTAGCGGAGATGATAATGAAATCGTTTTCCGTTACGTTGATTTTCCGGTGATCCTCGCTGGCCATCCGGGCCAAAGCGCTCAAGGGCTCTCCTTGGCTGCCGGTGGTGATGAGCACCATCTGTTCATTGGGATAGCGGTTAATGGAATCCAGTTCCACCATGGTGCCGCTGGGAATCTTCAAATACCCCAGTTCGGTGGCTTTGGCCACCACGTTCACCATGCTCCGGCCGGACACCGCCACCCGGCGGCCATACTTCACCGCCGAATTGATGATCTGCTGAATCCGATGGATATTGCTGGCAAAGGTGGCAATGATGATCCGCTTGCCCCCCGCCTTATTGAACAGGGTGTCAAAGGACTGGCCGATTTTGCTTTCGCTCATGGTATATCCGGGCCGTTCGGCGTTGGTGGAATCGCTGAGCAGGGCCAGCACGCCCCGATTGCCCAGTTCCGCCAGCCGGGCCAGATCGATGGTTTCCCCTTCGATGGGGGAGTAGTCCACCTTGAAGTCCCCGGTTTGAATGATGATTCCCGCAGGGGTATGGATGCCCATGGCCACACAGTCGGGGATGGAATGGTTCACCCGAATAAATTCCACCGCCATGCAGCCCATTTTCACCGTCTGCCGGGGCTTAATGACATTCAGATTGGCCCCGCCCAGCAGGCCGTGTTCCTTCAGCTTGCCTTCGATCAGGCCGATGCTGAGCTTAGTGCCGTAGATGGGGGGATTGATGTGTTTGAGCAGATAGGGAATGGCCCCGATGTGGTCCTCGTGACCGTGGGTGATCACCACGCCCCGAATCTTCTGCTTATTTTCCAACAGGTAGGTGAAATCCGGAATCACCAGGTCTACCCCCAGCATATCTGCATCGGGAAAGGCCAGGCCGCAGTCCACCATGAAAATATCGCCCCCGCATTCGTAGGCGGTAAGGTTTTTGCCGATCTCCCCCAGGCCGCCCAAAGGAATGATCTTTACGCTGGGCTTTTTGGCATGGCCGCCGCTTTGGCTGCGATGGTGATGCTCAAAGCGGGGGGCGTCCTGCTTCCGGTTTTCCTGCGCATGCTCCTGGCGGGGCGCTGCGTTCAGCGCCGGCCCGCTGCGGCGGCCACGGCGGGCCGGAATTTTTTCGGAATGGTGTTCCCCCTGGGCCAGTCCCGCAAAGAGGGCGGCGTTTTTGCTGTTCATAGGGGTGTTGGCAAAGCTTCTGGGGCGGTTCTCCGCCAGACTTTCAATGGCTTTTGTGATATCGTCCGGCTTGGGGGCCTTTTTCGGCCGGGAAGGGGTTTTCCGGGGTGCGGAATGCTTGGGGGTGCGGGCGGCGTTCTTTGCCGCTGCACCGTCATGGGTATTATAATCTTGTTTCAACACACATAATGCTCCTTTATTACTAAGATGCCACGGATCA
The DNA here is from genome assembly GCA_949282975.1 of uncultured Oscillospiraceae bacterium. GTDB lineage: Bacteria > Bacillota > Clostridia > Oscillospirales > Ruminococcaceae > Egerieicola. Next base: position 10,021 of record CASDQY010000020.1, read on the forward strand.
TATTTATTCACGGACAGAAAAGCAGAAAGGGGCCTTGGAATGGCAAAGCCGCCGGAACAGGGGTGGACTCTTCCGAACAGGGCGGCGCCGCCCAAAGCGTACAACAAGCCAGCCTTCCTCCGTCCTTGCGGGAAGGCGTTTTGCTGTATTTCCCAATAGACCCATATTCATTGCCGTACCATGGGCCGTTTTTTGCTGCCGATCACATATTTGCTTCGGCTACCGAACCGTTATTTATCCTTATTTTAACGGCTGGACCCCGGCTTTGTCAAGCTTCTGGCCCGGTTCTATGCAATCTTCCGGAATCGAGGGAAAAAGAGACGCCGTTTTTTGGCAGTATTTCTAGCCTTTTCCTCTCTGCCGCCGTCCCAAAGCCGAAAAATGACGGTGTTTTTCCTCTGAGGATTGTAAAATTGTATTTGGATTTTTCCCGGGATTATGGTATAATGATTGCCAAAGGCAATCATTACGGTTCCCTTTTCGGCAGCTCAAATCCGACCGGCGCTTTTGCCGGGGGCGAAAACCGAGGGGAATCCGTTGGAAGTCATACTATCTACAACAATGCAGGGCGCCGTCTTTAGCGGAGCCCTGTAAATGGAAAAGAGGATTGTCACCGTGCAATACAACTATGATGTAGCCATCGTCGGCTCCGGCGTGGCCGGGCTGTTCGGCGCCTGCCACATAGACCCTTCTTTGAAGGTGCTGGTCATCGCCAAGCGGGAGCCGGATCTCACCAACACCTCTCTGGCTCAGGGAGGCATTGCGGCGGTGCTTGACACCGTTCACGACAACCAGGAGGACCATTACCGGGACACCCTGATTGCAGGCGGTTACGAAAACAACCCGGATGCGGTGCGGCTGCTGGTCAGCCGGGGCCCGGCGGATGTACGGGAATTGATGGAGCTGGGAGCGGTATTCGACCGCAACCCGGACGGCAGCTTAAACTATACCCTGGAAGGCGGCCACTGCCGCCCCCGGATCGTCCATCATAAGGACTCCACCGGCAGCGAAGTCCAGCGGGCGCTTTTGGCCTATGTCCGGACGCTGCCCAATGTCACCATCTGGGAGGATTCCCTGGTGGCGCTGTTAAAAAAGGACCGCTGCTTCCATCTGGACGTGATTCAGGAAAACACCGACCTGATCCGCCATGTGAACGCCCGGGTCTGCCTGCTGGCCACCGGGGGCATCGGCCGGGTATACGAATATACCACCAACTCCAAAATTGCCACCGGAGACGGCATTGCCTTTGCCTACCGGCTGGGCGCCCGGATCAAAAATCTTCACTATATCCAGTTCCACCCCACGGGCTTTGCCAATAAAAAGGACCGGGAAACCTTCTTGATCTCCGAATCGGTTCGGGGCGAAGGCGGATACCTGCTCAACGCCGAAAAGAAGCGGTTTATGCAAAATTACGACCCCCGGCTGGAGTTGGCGCCCCGGGATGTGGTCAGCCACTTTGAAATGGTGGAAGCCAAACGCCAAAAGAGCAATGACTTCTGGCTGGATATCTCTTACAAGCCGGCGGACTTCATCCGCCAGCGCTTCCCCATGATCTATCAAAAGTGCCTGCAATACGGCTATGATATGACCAAAGAGCCCATTCCCATCTATCCCTGCCAGCATTACCTGATGGGGGGCATTGATGTGGACCTCTTTGCCCGCACCACGGTGGAAGGGCTGTACGCCGCCGGAGAATGTTCCCACACCGGCGTTCACGGCAACAACCGGCTGGCCTCCAACAGCTTGCTGGAAGCGCTGGTCTTTTCCCATCGTGCCGCCGAGGACATCAACCGGCTGGCCCAGGAAGGCAAGCTTCCGGACTTCTGCGACGGGGATTTCCCGGAGGACAACTACACCGACCGCCTGCCCGGCGGCATCCGCACCGAAATCCGGGCCATTATGCAGCGCAGCTTCTTTGTGGCTCCCAATCTGGAGGAATGCCGCAAAGGGCTGGTGCGGCTGGAAGAATTGCGCCAATTTATGGAAAACGGCCGGTGGCACATGGATTTCCACTGTGTGGAATCCCGCAGCCTGGTCACGGTTGCAGACCTGATCCTGCGGGGCGTGGTACAGCAGGAAGAAGCCAAGGAGCAACAGGAGGAAATCAAGGCATGAATCTGCCCATCTTTTATATTGACGATTTGATCAAACGTGCCATCACCGAGGACATCAACTACATTGATGTGACCAGCGACTATCTGCTGGAGGACGACGATTTCAGCCAAGCCTATTGGGTGGCCAAAGACAGCGGCGTCATCGCCGGACTGGAGATCGGCCTGCGGGTATTTACCCTGCTGGATCCCGAGATCCGCCTGGAACCCAAGGTGAAGGACGGGGACCGGGTGGAAAAAGGGGATATCCTGGCCACCATGGAAGGCCCCACCAAGAGCCTGCTGAAAGGGGAACGCACCGCCCTGAATCTGGTACAGCATATGAGCGGCATCGCTACCGCCACCCGCCGGTGTGTGGATTTGGTGGCAGGCACCAAAGCAACCATCGCCTGCACCCGGAAAACCCTGCCCGGCCTGCGCCCCATTCAAAAATACGCCATCGTTTGCGGCGGCGGGCGGAACCACCGCTATAACCTCAGCGACGCCGCCATGCTCAAGGACAACCACATCGACGCTTACGGCAGCCTTACCAAAGCGGTGGAAACCCTGCGCAGCCGCACCGGCCACATGGTGAAGATCGAATGTGAAACCCGCACCCTGGAAGAATTGCAGGAAGCCCTGAACTGCGGGGTGGATGTGATCATGCTGGATAATATGGATCTCCCCACCATGAAAAAAGCGGTGGAGATCACGGCCGGGCGGGCCAAGCTGGAGGCCAGCGGCAACATCACCGAAGAAAACATCGCCCAGGTAGCCGCCACCGGTGTGGATATCATCAGCCTGGGAGCGCTGACCCATTCGGTAAAATGCTTTGATATTTCCATGAAGATGAAACGTCAGTCAAATTGACGTCTCCTATTTCCCCCGGCGGCCGAAATGCGGCCGCCATTTTACTGCGCAAAACCGGAAAAACGGTTTGCCGAAAAACCCGAAAGGAGAGATTTCTTTATGTACACCCTTTCCCTGATCGCCGCTGTGGCCGAAAACGGCATCATCGGGCAAAACGGCGCCCTGCCCTGGCATCTTCCGGCGGATCTGGCCTGGTTCCGCCAATGCACCCTGGGCCACACGGTGATTCTGGGGGCCAACACCTTCCGTGCCATCGGCAAACCCCTCCCCCAGCGGGACAACCGCATCGTCTCCTCCACCCTTACCCCGGGGGAAACCGGCTGCTCGGTGTATCCTTCCTTGGACGCCGCCCTTTTGGACTGCGCCGGGGAAGTGTTCGTCATCGGCGGCGCCCGGCTCTACCAAGAAGCCCTGCCTCGGGCGGAAAAACTCTACCTGACCCATATCCGCCGGGCCTATCCCGGGGACACCTTTTTCCCCGGGGTGGATCTCTCCCAATGGCAGGCGGTGTTTACCCGTTCTCTGCCGGGGGATCCGGCTTTGGATTTTGTGATCTACCGGCGGGTGTGAAAGGGAGGTGAAAAAAACAAAAAGGTTTTATGGAATTTCCCAAAGAGTTCACAAATTAGTGTTATGGTATAGGGGTTCCCATCGGGAAATTTCAAAGTGGAAAGAAGTATGATTATGGAACCCTGGATGACCATCAGCCGTTGGATTTTGCTTTTTGCCATTTACAGTATTCTGGGATGGTGCTATGAAGTGGTGTTGGATTTTGTGGCACGGCAGAAGCTGGTAAACCGTGGCTTTCTCATGGGCCCGTACTGCCCCATTTACGGCTTCGGGGCGGGGATGGTGCTGCTGCTTTTCTATAACCAGAACCTGAACCCCATCGCTCTTTTCCTGGCCAGCGGAGCAATCTGCACCGCCTTGGAATACTTTACCTCCTACTGGATGGAACGTTTTTTCCATGCCCGGTGGTGGGATTACAGCAAAAAGCACTTTCAGATCAACGGCCGGGTCTGCCTGGAAGGGTTCCTTGCCTTCGGCGCCATGAGCGTAATTTTGGTATACTGGCTGCATCCCGGCATCGCCGGCCTGCTGGAACGGATTCCGCCTTTGGGGATGATCATTGCCGCCGCTGTTTTTACCGGCTGGTTCGCCTTTGACATCATCCGATCCGTTCTCTCCGCCCTGCATCTGGACCAAAAACTGGCACGGCTGCAAAAGAACTGGGAGGAAAACATCACCAAATTCCAAAAACGGGTCACGGCGGGCAAAAAGATTTTGGCCGAAAAAAACTTCGGCGAGGGACGATTGCTCCAGGCCTTCCCTACCTTTACTTCCGAAAAGCACACCCAAGGGGTGGAGCAGCTCAAAGAGCATTGGCAAAAGCTGCGGGCGGAACGAAAGGCGAAAAAGGAATCCTGATCGAATTCTCCCGATTGTAATATTATGTAAAAAGAAAACCATCCGGCATGGATTTTAGTCCTGTCGGATGGTTTTTTGCTGTATTTGGTGAACTCTTTCAGAATTTGGCGTCCTGAGCAATCAATCGTTTCAACGCCTCTACCGCCGTTTCCAGCATGGGGCCCACATTAAAATCCTCCTCCACCGGCTGATCCGGCCGATCCCAGGCATGGTTGTTGCAGACCAAAAGCACGGCGCCGGCCCGCACCCGGCGCACCGCAGCGGTAAGGAAAATGGTGGCGCACTCCATTTCGGAGGCCAGCACCCCCGCCTGTTCCCACATCTTCCACTTTTCTTTCAACATATGCTGCACCGGCACACTGTCCGGATCATGCTGGCCATAAAAGGAATCCTTGCTTTCCACGATCCCCAGCTTATAGGGGACGCCCCGGCTTTGGGCCGCCTGCGCCAATGCCTGCACCACCGGATAATCCGGCACCGCCGGGAACTCCAGGGGCAGATAGGCGCAGCCGGTGCCCTCTTTGCGGACTGCTCCGGTGGGAATTACCAAAGTGCCTACCTTCAAATCCGGTTGGATGGCGCCGCAGGTTCCCACCCGCAACAGAGTGTGAGCGCCGCTTTGCACCAACTCCTCCACGGCAATGGAAGCGGAGGGCCCGCCGATGCCGGTGGAGGTTACCGTGACAGGCACACCGTTCAGTTTGCCGTTCCAGGTGCAGAATTCCCGTTGATCTGCCACCGGATAGGGCTGCTCCAACAAAGCCGCAATTTTTTCCACCCGCTTGGGATCGCCGGGAAGGATAACATAGGGGTTGATCTGTTCCGAGTAAGCGCCCAGATGGTACAGGGGTTTGGATGGTTGCGTCATGGCGGATACCTCCTTCTCATGTTAGTATACCGGTTTGCCCCGGATGCTGTCAAGAAAAGATCCGACGGAGTGGCCGCACCTCCCCGCCGGAATGTTCATGGATTGATATCTTGATAAATGTAATTATGCAAAATTTCGGTGGCAATGTCCAAATCGTAAACGTAATACCACCGGCTGCCGATATACTGTCCTCGAGCGTTGCATTCTCCGTTGGGCAAGGCGGACTGGCCGAAGCTGGGGCCGGAAGTCACCGCCCAAGTGCCGATATCCAGCATCTCATCCACCGTCAGGGAGGTAGTGCACTGGCTCAGCACCATGCTGGCCAAGCCGGGAAGCCGGGTAATATCCATTTGGGATACGGAATTGAACAGGGAATTAAGCACTTCCCGCTGCCGCTCGGTGCGGTCCATATCGGAACCGGTGTACCGGTCACGGGAATAGGCCACCGCCTGTCCGCCGGTGAGGAGCTGATATCCGGTCTGCTGAACCGGCTCGGCGGAGATTCCCAAAGATTGCAGCTCATCAATGTAGTTATTGAGAACCTGCCGCTCGTCCTCATCCACATTGACATACACCCCGCCCACATAATCGATGATGTTTGCCAACTGGGCAAAATTCACGGTGACAAATTCCTGAATGTCCAAATTAAAGTTTTGGTTCACGGTGCGGATGGCCAATTCCGGCCCGCCGTAAACATAAGCATGGGTGATTTTATCCATGCCATAGCCGTCGATGCTTACATAAGAATCCCGGGCGATGGAGATCAGCTTGATCTGATTGTCGGTACGGTTGATGGACAGCACCATCAGGGCATCGGACCGGCCGGAATCCGAAGAGACATCCCGTGTATCCACACCAAATAAAGCAATGTTGGTGATATCAGCCACCGGCTCTACCTCTCCCTCATCATTTTCCGAAACAGAACCGGATGGGGTGGTAATTCCAAGCTGACTGGTATCCAGATCCACATAATCGGCCGACCCCAACAGGCTGCGCACATACAGATAAAGCCCGCCGGCAAAGGCCAACAGCACCGCCAAAATAATGCAGACAATGACGATGATTTTTTTCTTCACCGACCATTTCTTTCGTTCTTTCTTTTTATGTGACCCGGCATGGACCGGTTGTTGTTTTTGGTGACGAAATGCCACGATTTTCACCCCGATAATTCCTTTTATTTCGTTTATTTTAGCACGTTTTCCGGGACAGGTCAAGGAAGGGAAGGAGTTTCCAAAAGCAGGGCCGCTGTATTCCTTCTTCACTGAAAAATCCTGTGGAATAGACCGGTACAGCGCTGTTCAGGATAGGATGCACCCGGTTTTCGCCCCAATAGGAAATGAGTGGTGCTTCCTTCCTCTCATTTTCAATGGAAGATTCGACCGCAGGTCGAATCAACCGAAATTATTCATTATTCACTATTCATTCATCACTGAAAAATCCTGTCGCAGAAATGAAGAATGAAAAATGAAGAATGAAAAGTGAATAATACAAAGAAAAATCCCGCCAACTTACGTTGACAGGATTTTTCTTTGGCTCCCCCAACTGGGCTCGAACCAGTGACATCATGATTAACAGTCATGCGCTCTACCGACTGAGCTATGGAGGAATAAAACAAAATATGGCGGCGCCGCTCTATCTTCCCGGGCCGTCGCCA
>CASDQY010000021.1 GCA_949282975.1 uncultured Oscillospiraceae bacterium
ACAGTAAAATGAAGCATAAAAACAAAAAGATCCACCCCTGAAAGGAACGAAAACTTTTTGCAAAAAAACCGCTTGAGGCAAGTATCTTTTCCTCAAGCGGTTTTGGAGTTTTACTTCAAAGTGTAAACAAGTTTGCACAAAATGCGCAATTTTATTTGGCGTTTGGACGGTTCAGCCGAATAATCAGCGCTCCCAGCAGGCACGCCGACATGGCGACAAATAACAAAGTAATCATCATTTTGTCCATACTCGCTCCCTCGATTCCATGCGTTACAACATCTGAATATTGTTTATTAAAGATGCTGCGCTGAACATTCAAGACTTCCTCCCCAAGATGGGGGAAGCTGAATTTACCCCTTATCGTATGGGTGCGATTATAGCACAAAAGTTTTTTGTTGTCAAGTCGTCACTTTGGTAAAATTGATAGGTACACCTCCAGCTTTTGAAGGGCCCGCTGTTTAGTGCGGCAGATTGTGGAAGGGTTGCGGTGCAATGCTTTGGCAATTTGAACCAGATTCAATCCGCACTCATAATAGAAATACAAAATTTCCTGCTGCCGGGTGGTCAAAACGGTTTCCATTGCCTCCCGCAATAACTGGTTTGCCCAGGCTCGATAGGAACTTTGTTCCTTTCGGGGAAGTTGTTTTAACATGGTTTCCAGGGAAAGGCTGCGACGCTTCATGGAAATTCCTCCTTATAATTTTCGGTGGCTGTTTCGGTCGTAATAATGTTCCAGATATTCTGAAAGCTGCAGGGTATCCCAATATTCCAGTTCCAACAGGTTGATCCGGTCTTTCAACCGGTTTTCTTCCCGCTGGGTCATGCCGATGATTCCCATTTGCCCCTCTTTGAGTTTTTGTTTGAGTTCCTTGCGCCGTTGTCTTAATAGGATTGCCGAATGCCGGTATTCCTTTGCCAACTGCTTCATTGCAGATCCCGCCTTTCCGGATAAATTGTGATATTATGGATTACAATGTGATGGTACTTTGAATTTGTGCTGTTGTCAATAGAAAATCGAACATTTGTTCCAAATTTTTGCCAAAAAAATTGCCCGATTGGGAATCAGTCCCAAAAATCGGACAATTTAACCCAGATGCAGCCACAACAGCGGCAGGTAGCACACTGCGGCAAACAGGCTGGAAATTCCTGCGCCCAGCAAAACATCCCGCAGAAAATGCATTCCGGTAAACACTCGGATGGTTCCAATCAGCAACGCCAGCACCAAAAGAATACCGAAGAGCAGCCAGCCGCTCCATCCGCCTATCAGCAGTGCCGTCCAACAGAGGATGACCGCGCTGGCCGTATGCCTGCTGGGGCAGCCTTCCCCTGGTTCGTGGGGATGCAAGGGAGAGATTCCAAGAAGGGCAAAAGGCCTCGGGCAATTCCATTTTTTTCGCAGCCACCCCACCAGCAAAAAAACCACGGCAGGAACTGCAACCGCAAAGGACAACCGCAGCCAGTTTCCCAGCCAAAGCAGCCGCAGCAGCATCACGCCATACCCTGCTGCCACCGCTAAACTCAATCCTTGATTGATCCGCCAGAACCAGGAGGATGCAAATATCCGCCGCTGCATCTGGCGTCGGTACCAAGTCAGCTTCATGGCTCCCTCCTGAAACAACACGAAACCATCCCGGCTGAAATGCCGGGATGGAAAAATGTTACAAGAATTTACTGAGTGATCTCCTGTACGGTTTTGGATACGCCGTGGGGGATGGGCTTCCATTCAATTTTCTTAAAGAGAGCAACCACGGCAATGGGGATGTAAGTCAGCATAAACAGCGGGAAGGTGAAGCAATACAAAATCTTCTTGCCGGTAGAGCAGTGAATGTTTTTGCGTTCCGTAATGGCGGTCAAAGTGCCGAACACAAAGAGGATAGCGGCAAAGTTGAAGATGGTCATAAAGATGCTGGACACCGTAGCATTCAGCAGGGCAGTATCCGCTGTTACAGCGCCGGCAATCAAAAAGCCCAGGTTAAACAGAATGCAGAGCATGGATAAAATCATGGCCGGAGAGATGTTCATCATCATGTCAAAGGCGGAGAAACTCCGTTTTTTCACGGCGGTGGTAACCAGCTTTTTGCCGTAGCCGCCAAACACCTGATAGAATCCCTTTGCCCAGCGCAGCCGCTGCCGCCAACTCATGCGGAAGGTATCGGGCTGTTCGTCGTAAACCATAGCGTCGTGGCAGTAACCGATCTTTTCGCCCTGAATGGCATTGTCCACAGAGAATTCAATATCTTCGGTAAGCAGGTGGTGCTTCCAGCCGCCCTGACGGTTAATGATTTCAGAACTCACCAAGAAACCGGTGCCGGAGATTGCGCAGCTGGTTCCCAGCATCATCCGGGGATTGTTTAAGTACCGGGCCTCCCGCAAGAACCAAAGGGCATAACCGGCGCTGATCCAGTTGGTGCCGTAGTTTTTGGAGTTGCGGTAACTGGTGAGCACCTTATAGCCCTGATCAAACTGGGCGTTCATGGCACGGATGAAGTTGGGATCCAATACATTGTCGGCGTCAAAGACGAAATAGCCTTCGTAACCTTTGTAAGAGTAAATGTTGTTGATGATCTTTAACAGATAGTCCAGGGCATATCCTTTGCCCACCTTTTCGGTATTGAACCGTTCATAGACGATGGCGCCGTGTTTTCTGGCAATGGCGGCGGTGTCGTCGGTGCAGTTATCGGCTACTACAAAAATATCCACTAAGTGGGAAGGATAATTTTGCTGCTTGATGCTGTCGATGAGATTGCCGATCACGGCGCTTTCGTTCCGGGCAGAAATCAAAACACCGTATTTATGCAGTTTTTTGGCTTCCGCTTTTTTCGGCTTTTTCACCAGGGCAACGATGGCGTAGATGAATTGATAGGAGTAACACAGGGTAAACAAAAGAAAAATCGCCCAGTTGACATTTTGTACAAAATCAATCATGGGATACACTCCTTAACTTCTAGTTTGCTTTTGATGCCTCTATCTTAGCGAACAACCCTAACAAAGGGAACAAGAAAAAATAAATTATTTCTAAACAACTCTCAACTTTTTCTAACAAAGCGGTTCTGTTGGAAATGTTTGTTTAAAAAAGAGATGAAGCCGGAATGCTCTTCCGAGAAATGCTGGAATCCGTTTGGGATTATTTTTTGAATTGACAATCTGTGCCGGACTGGGTATAATAAATTGTATTGCAGCGGCGCCGGAATGCGCCGGACAGGAAACAATTTTAAAAAGCAGGTTGTTTCATCAGTAATTCTTGTAGGAGGCAGTCAATATGGCTCAAAATTTGCCGGAACCGGCACGGGAAGAGGAGGACACCATTTCCCTCACAAAACTTGCCCATGCGGTTTGGAAGCGGATCCTCTGGGTCATTGCGGCCGTGGTGCTTGCGGTAGCGGCATCCGGCATCATTACACAGTTTTTCATCACTCCCCAGTATCAGGCGTCTTGCTGGCTGTTTGTGAATAGTTTTACAAATTCCTCCTCGCAAAATGAAGTAAGCGCTGCTCAATTACAAGCCTCTACCCAGCTTGCCAATACCTATATTCAGCTTTTGGGCTCTGAGACGGTGCTCAACGATGTCAGCGCCGAATTGGACGGTGCCTATTCTGCTGCCGCTCTTTCCGGCATGATTTCCGCCAGTGTCATTACCGACACACAGATTTTGGTGATCACCGTCACCCATCCCGACCCGGAACAGGCCGCCCAGATAGCGAATGCGGTGGCACGGGTGGCGCCGGGCGACATCCAGGCGTTTGTGGAAGGAAGTTCCGTAACGGTGCCCCAATATGCATCCGTGCCTTCTTCGCCCAGCTCCCCCAGCATGAGCCGCAATCTTCTCATCGGCTTTGCAGCTGGTTTGGTGGTGGGGATTGCTGCGGCGCTTATCGCCTACTTTTTGGATACCCGCATTAACCAACAGGACAACCTTCAGGAAATGTACGGCTATCCGGTGCTGGGGATCATTCCTAATTTGGATGTGGATGTACCGGCCGGATATTACGGATTGGACCATGTGGCCGGCAAGAGCAGGAAAAGGGGATGAGCTGTTATGGGAAAACGCAATCAGAATAAACCATCCTCTCCGGCGGACCGGGTGCTGAGCAAAGACAGTTCTTTTGCGGTGCGGGAAGCTTATAAAACCCTGCGCACCAATCTGGAATTCTCTTTTTCGCAAACGGGCAGCAAAGCGCTGCTCTTTACCTCCACCAGCCAGGGAGAAGGAAAATCCACCAGTTGTTTAAACGCTGCCATTACCTTTGGGGAAGCCGGATTCAAAACAGTTTTGATTGACTGCGATTTGCGCCGCCCCAATGTTGGCCCTTTGCTGAAGTTCAATCACCGGGAAGGTTTGTCCAGCCTGCTTACCGGCCATTCTCAGATCAATGATATGCTCATCCCCACTGAGCACCCCAATCTGGATGTTATTGTTTCCGGCAGGATCCCCCCCAACCCGGCGGAACTCCTTTCCAGCGATGCCATGGGGGAATTGGTGGAGCGGCTGAAAAGCTATTACGATTATGTGTTTTTGGACGCACCGCCCATTGGAGTAGTCACCGACGGCATGGTCTTGAGCCGCTACGCCGACGGCGTAGTGCTGGTGGTGCGGGAAAATGTGACCGACAAGAAGATGCTGCAAGTCACCATCGGACAGCTTCAATTTGCCAAAGCAAAGATTATTGGCTTTTTGTACAACGATGCTGTTATGGAAGGAAAAGGCTTGAGTAAGTATTATGGAAGATATTACGGAAAGTAAGTCCTGTTAAAAAGCTGCCCACCCGGCAGCTTTTCGGATTTTTCAGCAAACATATTTGGAAGATAGACATATTTGATTTTAAAAACAAAATGTATCAGTAAAAAGGAGAACCGCAGATGGAATCCAAAGAGTTTTCGTATCATTGGCTGGAGGATCCCACGGTATTTGCCGTAAACCGTCTGGACGCCCATTCGGACCATTATTTCGCCACCGAAAGCGGATTGGAGCAGTCTGATCTGGTCCGGTCCCTGAATGGACAGTGGGACCTGTCTGTGTTTGAGGATCCGGATGGCCCGGAAGTATCGGCATTTTGCCTGGAAGGAGCGCCGGCCCAGCGTCAGGTGCAGGTGCCGGGACATCTTCAACTCCAGGGAGTTTGGAGGGCGCAGTATGTGAATGTGCAGTATCCCTGGGACGGCAAACTGAATGCTGAGATCGGCGCCCCGGTTCCGGATCGCAGTTTAGCCTGCTATCGGCGGCATTTTACCCTTCCTTCCGCCTGGGAAGGAAAATCCGTGAGCGTGGTGTTCCATGGTGCAGACTGCGCTGTCTATGTGTTCTGCAACGGCCATTTTGTGGGCTATGGGGAGGACAGCGCCACCCCCAGCGAATTTGATCTTACCCCGTGGCTGAACTTTGCCGGAGAAAACACCCTGTCGGTGCAGCTTTTCCGCCGCAGCACCGCAAGCTGGCTGGAAGATCAGGACTTTTGGCGGCTGTCCGGCCTGTACCGGGACGTTACTTTGGTGGCTCGGCCGGAATGCCATTTGGAAGATTTGTTTTTGCACCCCAACCTCAGTTTGGATTACACCCACGGGGATCTGGCGGTGGAATATCGCTGCACCGGTGAAGCCAGGGGATATGCCGTTACGGCCAAACTCACCGCTCCGGACGGAACCGAAGCGGGAAAAGGGGGAAGCTGCGCCTGGGATGGGCGGATTGCCATTCCGGTGGAACAGCCCGCTTTGTGGAGCGGGGAGATCCCCAACCTCTATACCCTGGAGCTTTGGGTTGTCCGGGAAAGCGACGGCGCCGTGGTGGAATACTGCCGCACCAAAACCGGTTTCCGCCGGTTGGAGCTGATGCACGGAGCCTATCACATCAATGGCAAAAAGCTTCAGCTTCGGGGGGTCAACCGCCATGAATTCTGTATGGAATCGGGGCGTGTGGTTTCGGAAGAGACCATGCTCCAGGATATCTTCTGCCTGAAGCGCAACAACATCAATGCAGTCCGCACCAGTCATTATCCCAACCAATCTGCCTGGTACCGGCTGTGCGATGAATACGGCATTTATCTGATTGACGAAGCCAATCTGGAAACCCACGGAAGCTGGTCCCAGGCGGATCACCTTTCCCCCCAGTGGAACCTTCCCGGCAACCGGGAGGAATGGAAAGAAGCTGTGGTAGACCGGGCCAAAAGCATGGTGGAACGGGACAAAAACCATCCTTCCATCGTAATCTGGAGCTGCGGCAACGAATCCTTTGCCGGTACCGGCCTGGAAGCCATGAGCAATTTTATCCGTCAGCGGGACCCATCCCGTCCGGTGCACTACGAAGGGGTCAACTTCTACAAGGATTTTCAGTTCATCTCCGATTTTGAAAGCCATATGTATGCCAAGGCGGCGGAAGCACGGGAATATCTGGAAAATGCCCCGGCAAAGCCCTATCTGCTCTGTGAATATTCCCACGCCATGCACAATTCCTGCGGGGGCCTTGCCGAATATGGCAAGCTGGAGCAGTATCCCGGCTATCAAGGGGGCTTTATCTGGGATTTTGTGGATCAGTGCCTGCTGGATGAAGAAGGCAATCTCTGCTACGGGGGCGATTTTGGGGATCGTCCCACCGATTATGATTTCTGCTGCAACGGCATCCTGTTTGCCGACCGGACTGAATCCCCCAAAATGCAGGAGGTCAAACAGGTATATTCTCCCATCCGGATCACGGTGGCACGAAATCGGGTGGCGGTGGAAAACCGCCGGCTGTTCGCCAATCTTTCGGATCTGAAGCTGATCTGCACCGCCGTACAGCAGGGAAAGGAAGTTTTCCGCCAGGAACTGCATCTTACTGCCGGCCCCGGAGAAACGGAAGTGATCCCCCTGGTGTTTCCTCAGCCGGGGGAACAGGATTTGCTGTTGTCCGCTGTGGCGGTGCTGGCGGAGGATACCCCTTGGGCAAAAGCGGGTTATCCGGTGGCCTTTGGGGAAAAACTGGCCGAGGGCTCGCTTCGGACCACCTTCCAGCGTGCCGAATCCATGGAAATTATCGAAGGCGGCTGGAATGTGGGCGCCAAATGGAAGGACGGCAGCGTGCTGTTTTCTCTCAGCGAGGGCGGCATCGTTTCCCTGACCCGGAAGGGCAAAGAATTGATTGCCCTTCCGCCCCGCCCCTGTTATTGGCGGGCTTCCACCAGCAACGACACCGGTTGGAAATTTCCCCAGGACAGTGGGATTTGGGCGGCGGCGGATTTGCTGGGCCGTCCCACGGAACACAGCTATGATGTGGATCCGGACCGCACCATGCTTACCGTGCGTTACCGGTTCAGCGCCCCCAGCCTGCCCCGGCTGGATGTGGCGGTGAGCTATACCGTCAACAGCAAGGGAGAAATTTTGGTCAGCGCCCAGTATAACGGCATTTCAGGCCAGCCCCTTTTGCCTGAATTCGGCCTGCGGTTTACCCTGAATTCGGAGCTGGAATACCTTTCTTACTTCGGCCGGGGCCCGGAAGAAAACTACTGCGACCGGAATACCGGCGCCGCTTTGGGCTGGTATCAGACCACCGTTTCGGATAACCTGACCCCTTACGCCAAATGCCAGGAATGCGGCAACCGCACCGATGTGCGCAGCTTTACCCTGACCGACGAAAAGGGAATCGGCCTTTCAGTGCAGCGGCTGGGGGAGGACACCTTGGAGATCTCCTGCCTGCCGGTGAGCGCTTTTGAGCTGCAAAACGCCCGGCATCCTTCGGAGCTGCCCCCCCGCCACTACACCCACCTGAAGGTGCTGGCTGCGCAGATGGGCGTAGGCGGGGATGACAGCTGGGGCGCCCCGGTGCTGCCCCAATATCGGCTGTCTTCCCAGCAGGACTACGCCGTGCGGTTTATTCTCCGCACCGTTGGCTGATTAAATTGGAAAAAGACGGTTTATTTTTAGAAATCGTTCACCATTCCGGTTTCAAATATGCTATAATGGAATCGTTGGCAAAGCGGCTCAAAGGGGAAAGCGGATCTGAAACATCCTCTGGTCCGGCGGTCAGAAGGGCCCTGGTTTCGCTTTTGGCGAAAACCGGGGGTTCATTCAGACAACACAGGCCGGCGAAGACGGCATGGCGTGACTGTTTGATGTAGTACCACAGCCCAAATGCCCTTTGCTGATTTTAACCGGCTTTCTCAAAAGGCTGCCTTGTGCTGCTGGTGTGGCCGGGAAAAACAAATTCGGAACAGAAATTCTGACGGAAGTTCCGTCGGAATGGAAAAAAGACCACCGCTTTTCAGCGGAAGGGGGAACGATTATGGCACAGGAAAAAATCATGGTGGTGGACGATGACCAGAATATCTGCGAACTGCTCCGCCTTTATCTGGAAAAGGACGGCTATAACGCCACAATCTTCAACGACGGCGAAGAAGCCTTGAAAAATTTTGACAGCGTATCCCCGGATCTGATCCTGCTGGACATTATGCTGCCCGGTCAGGACGGCTGGCAGGTATGCCGGGAAGTGCGGAAAAAGTCCAATGTCCCCATTATTATGCTGACCGCCAAAGGGGAAACCTTCGACAAAGTGCTGGGCCTGGAGCTGGGTGCGGATGATTACGTCACCAAGCCCTTCGACACCAAAGAGGTTATGGCCCGGATCAAGGCGGTGCTTCGAAGAATGGATCACTCTTCCAAAGCCGACGAGGTCAAGGAAGTGCGCTACGATAAACTGGTGGTCAATATGACCCGTTATGAACTGAAGGTGGACGGCAAAGTGGTGGATACGCCGCCCAAAGAACTGGAACTTCTCTTCCATTTGGCCAGCCATCCCAATCGGGTGTACACCCGGGATCAGCTTTTGGACGAGGTTTGGGGCTTTGAGTATTACGGCGATTCCCGCACCATCGACGTTCATGTAAAGCGCCTGCGGGAAAAGCTGGAAGGCGTTTCCGATCAGTGGAGCCTGAAAACCGTTTGGGGTGTAGGCTATAAGTTTGAAGTCAATGAATGACCGCTGCGTTTGCAGCAGGTCTGGACCCCCGTCTGCCTGCTAGGCTCGGGGGTTCCTTTTTATCCGGAGAAATTGGGGAAACATTATGCAGCGAAGTATTATCTTTAAGTACTTTACCATTTACCTGGCGTTGGTGCTGCTGAGCATCGCCGTGCTGGGAGCGGGAATTATGGCGTTTGCCACCATGTATTTCAAGGATGAAAGCTATCAGCAGCTGGAGGTCTGCGCCCAGGAGGGCAGCCAGCGGATCAGCCGCTCCCTGACGGCGGATGCGCAGCTGGATCAGGAGCTGGTTTCGGACTATCTGGCGGTGATGGCGTCCAGCGTGGATGGGGAGCTTTTGGTCAGCGATTTAGACGGCACCCTGCTGCTCAGTTCTGATTCGGATTCCAAGCTTCCCGGCGGCCAGGTGGACAGCCGCATCCTGGATCAGCTTCGCCTGGATCTGGTGTATCGGGAGATGGGCTATCTGGGGGGACTGTTCCCGGTGCACTACAATACGGTGGCTCTGCCCATCTATAGCGGCCAGGAGCAGGTGGTGGGATACTTTTTTGCTTGCTCCCCGGCCGGAGAACCGTTGAATTCCTTTTTGCTGGACTTTTTGCAGGTGTTTTCCGTGGCATCGGTGATTGTTCTGGCTGTGGTTTCGGTGATTATCTACTTTGTTTCCCGGCAGTTGGTAAAGCCCCTGCGGCAGATGAGCGAAGCCGCCGCCAAGATGAGCAGCGGGGATTTCTCCCAGCGGTTGATGGTGGATTCCGACGATGAATTGGGCCAGCTGGCCTTGGCCATGAACCATATGGCCCAGTCTTTGTCCTCTCTGGAAACCATGCGCCGGAGCTTTATCTCCAATGTGTCCCACGAACTGAAAACCCCTATGACCACCATCTCCGGCTTTGTGGACGGCATTTTGGACGGCACCATTCCCCCCAATCAGCAAAAGAAATATCTTCGGATTGTATCGGATGAAGTCAACCGCTTAAGCCGTTTGGTGGTAAGCATGCTCAATCTTTCCCGGATTGAAGCCGGGGAAATGAAGCTCACCCGCCAAAAGGTGGATGCTGTGGACTCCACCATTCAAACCCTCTTCCAGCTGGAATCCCAGATTGAAAAGCGGGAACTGGAGGTACAGGGTCTGGATCACGAGCCTTTGTATGTGGACGCCGATCCGGACCTGCTCCACCAGGTGATCTATAACCTTACAGAAAATGCCTGCAAATTTGCCAACCAGGGGGGCACCCTGTCTTTCTCCTTTGAAAAAGAGGGGAACCGTGCTTTAATCGGGGTGCGGAATACCGGGGAAGGACTGTCCAAGCAGGAACTATCCCGGGTGTTCGACCGGTTTTATAAAACCGACCGCTCCCGGGGCCTGGACAAAACCGGCGTGGGGCTGGGCCTTTACATCGTCCGCTCCATCGTTACCCTCCATGGCGGGGATATTATTGTCCGCTCCGTAAAGGGGGAATACACGGAATTTGTGTTTACCCTGCCCCTTTACAATCCCATGCGGAAGTTCAAGAAGAAAACCGATGGTAAGGAGGAATCCAATGCGAAATCATGATCCCAATTCCCATGCGTCCCGGCAAACGTCCTCCGGCGGCTTCCAGGTAATCTCCGGCCAGCCTGCCGGAGAATTTCAAAAGGTGAGCCATATCTCCGGAAAAGAAGATACCGGCGTACCGGTCATGGCGGATTTGTCTTTGGGCGCTCAGCGGCATTCCGGTATCCGGCTTTTCTGGGTGATTTTAATTGTTTTGGCCGGCGTGGCGCTGATGGTCGCCATTGCCCTGGCTGTGCTGCAATGGCGGGAAGAAGCTTCCGACAGCGTGGGGGAGCAGGTTCAGCTGACCTTACAGCAGCCTCCTGATTCTTCCAACCAAAGCAGTTCTTACGATGACGGCCTTTCCACGGAAGAGATCGCCGCTATGGCAGAGGACAGCGTAGTGGGCATTATCACTGCTTCCCTGAGCAGCAGCGGGAACGGCTATATCACCAACAGTCAGGGAAGCGGGGTGATCCTCACTTCCGACGGCTATATCGTCACCAACGCCCATGTTATCGGTACGGCGGACAGCACCGGCACCACCTATATCCCCGCCGAGCGGATCGTGGTGTATTTCCATGACGGCAGCTCGGTGGACGCTTCTCTGATTGCCTTTGACGCACCCACCGATCTGGCGGTAATTAAGGTGGAGGTACAGCAGGAACTGACCCCCGCTGTGCTGGGGGATCCCGATGCACTGGTGCTGGGGGAACGGGTGGTAGCCATCGGCAACCCCGGCGGCATCTCCCTGTCCGGCACCATTACCCAGGGCATTGTCTCCGGTTTGGACCGCACCGTAACCGTGGGCAATGCGGGAGGGGACCAGATCCCCTGCATTCAAACCGATGCCGCCATCAATACCGGTAATTCCGGCGGCGCTTTGCTGAATAAATACGGCCAGGTGGTGGGCATCGTTTCCATTAAAATGGGGGACAGCTATGAGAATATCGGTTTTGCCATTCCCATGGATCTGGTGAAGTCGGTGGCGGAGGAGCTGATTGCCCATGGCAATGTGCAGCTGGGCCGTGTTCGCATCGGCGTTACCTATACCAGCATTACCGAAGAGATGAGCGCTCTTTACGGCATCCCCGCCGGATTGCGGGTGGTGGAAGTGGACGCTCAAAGCGACTGCGTGGGCAAAATCCAACCCGGCGACATCATTACCGCCATGGACGGCACCCAGGTGCTGGACAGCGACAGCATTGACGCAGTCCTGCAAACCAAAATAGCCGGCGATCCTTTGATACTCACCGTCTATCGTGCGGATGAGAACGGGGAAGGGTACCAGAATGTAGCCATTACCCTGATGGAAGAATAAAAACTGCATTGCAAACAAGACCGCCTGCGGGGCAAAACAGCACCCGCAGGCGATTTTTAGGTTCTTATGTTTTAAAGTTGGTGAATGGTTTTATTTGTTTTTCCTTCTTTGTTTTAGGGCAATTACAGCTTCAGCGCTTTGTTCGGGCATTCCTCTACGCACTTCAAACAGAGGATGCATTCAGTGGCATGCTTTTTGCTTCGGGCGTTGCTTGGTACCTCTACATTCATAGGGCAAACCCGGCTGCATTTATGGCAGGAGACACATTTTGTCTCCTCCACTTTAATTCGGAATAAAGAGAAATAGCTCATGGGCTTGAGAAATACCGTAATGGGGCAGATGTATTTGCAGAAGGCCCGGTTGTCCTTGCAGAGGAAGGCCAGCAAGATGCCTGTCAGATAATACAGCCCGTTGCCAATGAGAAAACTCCACCACATCACCTCTTCCTTGTTCGGTATTCCCAGTAAAAACAGAGCCGATACAAAAATCAGGGAAGCGGCAAAGGTGAGGTATCGGATCCAGCCCCATTTTTTCCGGCCGGACCGGGGAACTTTATAGGGAAGCAGGTCCAGCACCATGGCGGTCCAGCAGGCGTATCCGCACCATCCCCGGCCGAACAGCAGCGGCCCGAAGATTTTTGCCACCACATAGTGGATCACCGCCGCCTGGAAGGTCCCCAAAAACAGGTAGTACCAAAACCCTTCGATCTGCATATTTTCCCGGCAGAGTATGCCCAGGTATACCAACATATACAGTCCTACGGCAATCTGCACCGCATGGCGGGCATATTTCCATTTTTTCAGGTATAGCGCCAGCCCCACTGCGATGGCTGTGCCGATGTAGGAAAAATTCAAGAGATAAAAAAGGTTATTTAGGCTCAGCCAAAGAATCACCGCCACGGCTTCAAAGACCAGCCACAGCAGAAGGGGAGACAGATATTTTTTCATCCCTGTTTCCTCCGCAAAGAGCGCAGCAGTTTTTTCTGCTCCGGTGTAATCCTTCGGCTTTCCACCGCTTTCTGGATGGTTTTGTTGTGAACCCAGATCTCCAGTTTTTCCTCCGTCAACCAGGGAAGGGCAGCCTCCCACTGTTTGGCCAGCGCCGTGGCAAACAGCCAGGCCTGCATCATCCGGATGTAATACTCCTCCCGCCGGATCTCTCCCGCCCGCTGCAGCACGGCGGGGGTGAAGTCCTCCTCCAGAAAATGGCTCATCAGCATCCCCAGCCCAAACCGCACGGTGTAGGGATGGGCGTCCGTCAGCCAAAGGGGGATTTGCTCCCACAGTTCTGGGTGATGTTTGGCAAATACGTTGGGGGAAAGTAGGTCGCAGGTGGCCCAGTTGTCTACCTGGGGAAGGAATGCTTCCAGCCGCCGGATCACTTCCCGGTAATCCTTTTTCCGCTCCAGCAGCAGGCCGTGAAGGTTGTTTTCCTCATAGTAGAAGTGGGGGAGAGAGTCCAAAAAACAGTCCGCATCCGGGCCTTTGCTCAGCCCGGCGGCATACTTTCTCAACACCGGCATTCGTACCCCCATCACCCGGTGGGGGTTGTAGTCCGGCATCAGCTTGCATTGGAATTCCCGGTATTCCGGGTCGGCCAGAGCCAACAGCTCCCGGCGGATGGTTTCAGGGTTCATAGGGTTCCTTTCTGAAATCAGGCGTGGGGAATGTTGGTGAATTCGCTGATTTCCCGGTTGGTGGTGCAGAGATCTTTGACACTTAAATCGTGAATGTCGCTGTGGCCGGTAATGCGGGCAAACATTTTCAGTTCTTCCCGGCTGACATTCAGATAGTTTGCCACCCGCTTTGCAGCATCGTCGGGGCTTAGCCGTTTGCGCAACTCCGGATTTTGGGTGGCAATCCCCATGGGGCAGTTGCCGGACCCGCAGATGCGGTACTGCTGGCATCCTAACGCCAAAAGCGCCCCGGTGGCCACGGCAACAGCGTCAGCGCCCATGGCGATGGCTTTGGCAAAGTCCGCCGATACCCTTAGCCCCCCGGTCACGACCAGGTCAATCTCGGCCCCTGCTTCATCCAGATAAGCCCGGGCACGATGCAGGGCATAGATGGTGGGCACTCCGGCAGCATCCCGGAGCATTTGCGGGGCAGAGCCGGTGCCGCCGCCCCGGCCGTCAATGGTGATGAAATCCGGCTGGGCAAAGACGCACCAGTCCAGATCCCGCTCAATCTGTCCGGCGGCGATCTTAATGCCGATGGGCCGGCCCTCCGAAGCATAGCGGAGCTGCTCCACCAGGTCCCGCAGGTTCTCCTTGCTGCCGATGTCCTCAAACCGGGAGGGAGCGTGGATGTCCTGCCCTACGGTGCGGCCACGGATTCGGGCGATTTCAGAGGTTACCTTTTCCCCCGGCAGATGCCCGCCCATGCCCGGCTTAGCGCTTTGCCCGATCTTAATTTCGATGGCATCGGCACGTTTCAGCAGTTCCGGGGTGACGCTGTAGCGGTTGGCCACGTATTCGAAGATGTAGGCGCCGGCCGCCTCCATTTCTTCCGGGAGCACCCCGCCCTCCCCGGAACAGGCGGCGGTTCCCGCCATGGCGGCGCCTTTTGCCAGCGCAATTTTCGCTTCCCTGGAAAGGGCGCCGAAAGACATGTGGGAGATGTATACCGGACTTTCCAGCACCATGGGCCGTTTGGCGTGTTTGCCGATGACGGTTCGGGTGGAAACCGGGGCGTCGTCCGCCAAAGGGAAGGCAGCAAGCTGCGCCCCCAACAAAAGGATGTCTTCCCAGGCGGGAAGGGCCATCTTGGTTCCCATGGCGGCAGACAAAGACCTGCCGGTTGCCGCCATTTCATGGATTTCCTTCATATAGCGGATGGACTCATCCTCCCGGGCGTACTCCCCGGGGTAGTCCGGCGCCGAATCGGGCTTGGGGGAAGCCGGGGCTTTTTCCTCCTTTTTGCGGAATACGCTGGCGGGCTGGCGGCAGACAGGACATTCTTTTAAATCAGAAAAGGATTTTCCTTCCTTTTCTTCGTCGAACAGGTAGCCGCAGACGCTGCATTGATAAACGGCCATAGTGCAATCCTCCTTGCTTCGGAACAGGTCCGTGATTTTTCTTCAGTATACCAGAAATTCAAAGATATTACCAGTAAAATCTGTTTATTTTAACAAAATCGGCGGTTTTTCTCCTTCTATTTTGCCAATGAATGCCGGATGCAATCCCTGTGCGGCGGGCGGCGGGGCCGGCTCCCCTTGAATTTTTTCGTATTTTCGTGTATGATAGTAATAATCGTAAAAATACGGTCCTTTTTGGGCAGACTGCCAAAAAGGCCGGGACTAAAAAATCACTGATAAAGAGAGAGAAAACGCATGGAAAAACAACTTCTCATCGGCAACGAGGCCATTGCCCGGGGCCTGTACGAAGCCGGCTGCCGGGTGGTGTCCAGTTATCCCGGCACGCCCAGCACCGAAGTCACCGAATCTGCTGCCACCTATCCGGAAATTTACTGTGAGTGGTCCCCCAATGAAAAAGTAGGGGTGGAAACTGCTTTGGGCAGCGCCATCGCCGGGGCACGGTCCTTCTCCGGCATGAAGCATGTGGGCTTGAATGTGGCCGCCGACCCCTTGTTCACTTCGTCTTACACCGGCATCAATGCCGGCATGATGATTTTGGTGGCGGACGACCCGGGAATGCACTCTTCCCAGAACGAACAGGATTCCCGCCATTACGCCAAAGCCGCCAAATTGATGATGCTGGAACCCTCTGATTCCCAGGAATGTAAGGATTTTACAAAACTGGCGTTCACCTTGTCCGAACAGTTCGATACCCCGGTGATGCTTCGCCTTACCACCCGGGTGGCTCACTCCCGGAGCCTTGTGGAGCTGGGTGACCGGGAAGAGGTGGCCCTGCACCCCTATGTAAAGGACACCGACAAATATGTCATGATGCCCGGCCAGGCCAAAAAGCGCCATGTGATTGTGGAAAATCGGGTGGAAGCCCAAAAGCACTGGGCGGAGACTGCCGAAATCAACAAGGTGGAGGATAACGGCTCTAAAATCGGCGTGATCTGCGCCGGCATCAGCTATCAATATGCCCAGGAAGCTTTGGGGGACAAGGTAAACTATCTGAAGCTGGGCTGCGTCTATCCTCTGCCGGAAAAACTGATTCAGGGCTTTTCCCACCATTGTGAGAAGGTTTATGTGCTGGAACAGTTGGACCCCTTCCTGGAAGAATACTGCAAAACCATCGGCGTCGACGTCATCGGCAAGGAAGCCTTTACCCTGCAGGGAGAATATTCCCAGCGGCTGATCCGCAAGGTGATTTTAGGGGAGGAAGCCCCCACCGTCAGCCTGGACATGGCAATCCCGCCCCGTCCCCCGGTGCTCTGCGCCGGCTGCCCCCACCGGGGACTGTTCTTTGCGCTGAAGAAACTGAAGGTCACCGTCTGCGGGGACATCGGCTGCTACACCTTGGGCGCTTCCGCTCCGCTGAGCATGATCGACACCTGCATCTGCATGGGTGCTTCCATCTCCTCCCTCCATGGGCGGAACAAGGCAAACCCCGAAAATGAAAAGAAGAGCGTTGCCGTCATCGGTGATTCCACCTTCATTCACTCCGGCATTACCAGTCTCATCGACATCGCTTATAATCACAGCAACTCTACCGTCATCGTGCTGGACAACAGCATTACCGGCATGACCGGACACCAGCAAAACCCCACCACCGGCAAGAATATCTACGGCGATCCTGCTACGGCGGTAAACCTGGAGGCTTTGGCACACGCCATCGGCATCAACCGGGTGCGGGTGGTTGACCCCTACCAGCTCAAAGAATGCGAAGATGTGATCCGGGAAGAACTGGAAGCGGAAGAACCCAGCCTGGTGATTTCCCGCCGTCCCTGCGCCCTGCTGAAGTATGTGAAGCACAACCCGCCCATGCAGGTCGACACCGATAAATGCGTGGGCTGCAAGATGTGCCAGAAGATCGGCTGTCCGGCCCTGAGCATCCGGGATAAAAAATCCCATATTGATTTCACCCAGTGCGTGGGCTGCGGCGTCTGCACCCAGCTCTGCAAATTCGGCGCCATTGTGGAGGGCAAGTAAATGGAAACCAAAAGCATTATGATTGTGGGCGTGGGCGGACAGGGCACCCTGTTGGCCAGCCGGCTTCTCGGCAACGCCCTGTTGAGCAAAAATTATGACGTAAAGGTCAGCGAGGTCCACGGCATGAGCCAGCGGGGCGGCAGCGTGGTTACCTATGTCAAGTACGGCAGCAAGGTGGCAAGCCCCATTGTCTGCCTGGGGGAAGCGGATCTGATCCTCTCCTTCGAACAGCTGGAGGCTGCCCGGTGGCTGCCCTATCTGAAAAAGGGCGGCACCATTATCACCAACACCCAGAAGATGGATCCCATGCCGGTGGTTATGGGGGCGGCGGAATATCCTCAGGATATCCTGGACGCCATTCGTGCCAAAGGGGTCAATCTGGTGGCTGTGGATGCCCTTTCCATGGCGGTAGAAGCCGGCAGCGCCAAGGCGGTGAACGTGGCTTTGATCGGCGTGATGGCCCGGAATATGGATCTGGAAAAGCAGGTCTGGAAAGACACCATCGCCGCTACGGTTCCCGCCAAATTCCTGGAAATGAACGAAAAGGCCTTTGAACTGGGCTATGCGTCCCAAGGAGAATAAGATGGATTATACCGCTTCCCCTCGGGGACAGAAAGCAAAAGCGCTGTTTTTGGAAGGGTACAACTGCTCTCAGGCCATTGTCATGGCGTTTCAGCAAGAGTTGGAGCAGAAGGGATTTCCCATGAAGGCCACCTTGTCTATGGTGGGTTCCATGGGCGGCGGTATGGGCCGACTGCGGGAGGTCTGCGGCACGGTCAGCGCTATTTTCCTGGTGGCGGGAGCGCTGTACGGCTACAGCGACCCCAAGGACAAACAGGCCAAAGCGGAGCACTATGCCCGCATCCAGCAGCTGGCGGCCCGGTTTCAGGAAGTCAACGGCAAGGACACCATTGTCTGCCGTGAACTGCTGGGCCTGACCCAAAAGAAGGACGATCCCACCCCCAGTGAACGCACCCCGGAATACTACAAAAAACGTCCCTGCCCGGATCTTTGCGCCATTTCGGCAGCGGTGCTGGAAGAATATATCCAACAGCATCCCTGGCAGTGAAATAAGACAAAAAGAGTCCGCCCTCCGGTTTTTGCGTCGGAAGGCGGTTTTTCTGTATTTTGGTTTTTGCGGGGCAGAAGGATTACTTTTTCATCCATCCTGCGCTGCTGTTCCAGGCCTGGGCATTTCCTTCATCCCTTGCATGGCGGCTCCGGAATTAGCGGAAAGCAGAGGCTTTGATTTATGGTTACGCATCCGCCGCCGTAAAGCTTACAATGCCGCACAGGGCCAGGATCAGCACGAACACCCCAAAAGCGATCCGGTAAACGGCAAACACCGTCATGGGCTTCTTTTGCAGGAAGGAGATAAACTTCTTCACCACAAACAGCGCCACCACAAAGCTCACCACAAATCCCACGATCAGGCTTACCAGCTCGGTGGTGTTCATGGCGCCGAAGCCGCCCAGCTGGATCAGCTTCAGCCCGCTCATGCCGACCATCACCGGAATGGCTAAGAAGAAGGAAAATTCGGCGCTGGCGGTGGTGGAAAGTCCCGCAAACCAACCGCCAATGATGGTGGAGGCACTGCGGCTCATGCCGGGAATGATGGAGAGGCATTGGAAACACCCGATGATGATGGCCTGCTTCACGCTCACCGAAAGCCACCCTTCGCTTTGGGGGGTGGAGGGGGCTTTTTTGCAGAACTTCTCTGCCAGAATCATGGCCACGCCCCCCAGCGCCAGCACGATGGAAACGCTGACGGGATTAAAGAGGTAGGTGTCCGCAATGTCGCCCAGCAGCAATACTCCGATGAACCCGGGAATGCAGGTAATGGCCAGGGTCACCCAGAACCGCAGGCCGGTTTGGGCATAGGGCCGCACCAGCACCCCGTTTTCCTTTTTGGGCAGGAAATTTTGCAGGGTGCGCAGAATCTTTTTCCGGTACAGCACAATCACTGCCAAAATGGCTCCCAGCTGGATGACATAGGAATAGGTGTTGATGTACTGATCGGAGGCGTTGAAATTGAGGATATCCTCAAACACAATGAGGTGGCCGGTGGAAGAGATGGGCAGAAATTCGGTGATGCCCTCTACGATCCCCAGCAAGAACGATTTGATGCAGAATAAAACGCTGTCCATAACGGCTCCCTTCCAAGATCGTTTGCTTTATCATACGAAATACCTTTGGCTATCATACCATATCCCAACCGAAAAGGGAAGGGGAAAGGCTTCAGTTTCAAAAGATTTTATTTTTGCGGTGGATTTTTGCGATCCGTTGGCCCTGCAGCAACATCCTGCCGGAACCGCTTTCATCACGGTCCCGGTTTAGAAAACTCCCCGCACCGGCAATCACCGGAGCGGGGAGAGCTTATCCTTATTCTGTCTGTGTTTTTTCAAAACCCCTTCAGCATTCCTCTGGCCCAGCCCACCTTCTTGCCTTCCAGCAGATACTGTTTCATGGCTCGCTGCAGGGCGGTTTTTTCCGGAAGCTGTTCATAGGGCACCCTTGGCCCGGGGAAGACCCAGTTCAAAACGCCGTCGCTGTCCCAGTCCACGCTCTGCACCTCAAAGCAGCTCTGGAACCACAAAATCCGGGAATCCTCGGGCAGAAGCTCTTTCAGCGCCGGGCTCAGCATCCAGCTGTCGCAGAGGATGGGAGCCTGGAAAAAATTCGGATAGTATTGAAGAAATAGGTCTTGCATTTGGCGCAGGGATGTTTGCAGCAGAACAGGCTCCAGCCTGGCGCCGGAGGGAATGTGCAGGGAGACTACCGGTCCTTCTTCGGTGTGGACCCGTTCGTACTCCAGTTCCCCCAGGCGGAATTCGTGAAGGGAAAGCTGTCTGGGAAACCACCACCCACAGGGGAAGGAATAGTCGCCGTAATGCTCTTTCTGCCATGTTAAAAACCGGGGGATAAATCCCATGGTATCCCAGAAAATTTTTTCCGGAATGCCTTTTTGCCGGTACTGCCGGTAGGCG
The DNA here is from genome assembly GCA_949282975.1 of uncultured Oscillospiraceae bacterium. GTDB lineage: Bacteria > Bacillota > Clostridia > Oscillospirales > Ruminococcaceae > Egerieicola. Next base: position 19,854 of record CASDQY010000021.1, read on the forward strand.
GTCAAGGCGCAGTGAAGCTCGCAGGTGAGCATTTGAAATCCCTTCGGATCCTCCCCGAAGGCCCGGGAAAGCTCTTCAAAGCCATGCTGCCACTGTTTCGGCGAAAAAAGCAGGCGCCAATAGCGTTCCCAGTCCCTGTGGCGGTAGGTTTGGTCGATTCGCTTTACCTCTTCCCGCACCGGATCGGGCAGGAGCGTTTGACAGAGCATAGAATAGTTCATGGCAGCCTCCTTTTTTGAATAAGGTCAAATTCGCTGATCCAATAATCCGGAATATTGCTTGCGGAATTCTTCAAAGGTACCGCTGTCCAATGCTTCCCGGATTCGCTCCATTAAGGTGTTATAGAAATATAGGTTGTGCATCACGGCCAATCGCATGGCCAGCAGTTCGTTTGCCTTAAACAGGTGCCGCAGATAAGCCCGGCTGTGGCGGCGGCAGGTGGGGCAGTCGCAGCTTTCGTCAATGGGGCGGTCATCCTCGGCGTACTTGGCGTTTAAAATATTGCGGATGCCCTCCCAGGTGTTCAGGTGCCCGTGACGGGCATTGCGGCTGGGCATGACGCAGTCGAACATATCAATGCCCCGGGCCACTCCTTCGATGATGTTGGAGGGGGTGCCCACCCCCATCAGGTACCGGGGCTTCTCCTTTGGCGCATAGGGCAGCACCACATCCAGAATGTGGTACATCTCCTGGGTGGGTTCCCCCACGGCCAGCCCGCCGATGGCGTAGCCGTCCAGATCCAGTTCGGCAATCTGTTTCATGTGCTCGATCCGCAGATCGTCAAAGGTGCATCCCTGATTGATGCCGAACAGTTTTTGCTGGGGATTTAAGGTTTCCGGCAGGGAATTCAGCCGGGCCATTTCCGCCTTGCACCGCTTCAGCCACCGCACCGTCCGGGCGCAGCTCTGCTTGGCATATTCATAGGGAGCGGGGTTTTCCACGCATTCGTCAAAGGCCATGGCAATGGTGGAACCTAAATGGGACTGGATCTGCATGCTTTCCTCCGGCCCCATAAACAGGATCCGCCCGTCCACATGGCTGTGGAAGGTGACTCCTTCCTCTTTGATTTTGCGCAGGGAGGCCAGGCTGAACACCTGAAACCCCCCGCTGTCGGTGAGGATGGGGCGCTCCCACCCCATGAATTTGTGTAAGCCTCCCCGGCGGTAAATCAGCTCGTCCCCCGGGCGGATGTGGAGGTGATAGGTGTTGCACAGCTCTACCTGGCACTTCAAATCCACCAGATCGTAGGAGGACACCCCGCCCTTGATGGCGGCGGCGGTGCCCACATTCATAAATACCGGGGTCTGCACCGTACCGTGTACGGTGTCCAGCCGTCCCCGCCGGGCCAGTCCCTGCTGGGATAGTAACGTGTACATTCAAGACCTCCTCAAAGGAACAGGCAGGCGTCCCCGAAGGAAAAGAACCGGTATTCCAGTCGTACTGCCTCTTCATATGCGTGTAAAATGTGTTCCCGGCCGGCAAAAGCACTGACCAGCATGATTAAAGTGCTTTCCGGCAGATGGAAATTGGTGATCAGCCCGTCCAGCACCTTAAATTCATATCCCGGGTAGATAAAAATATCGGTGTACCCTTCCCAGGGCTGGATTTTGCCGGTAAAGGTGGCTACGCTCTCCAACGTGCGGCAGCTTGTGGTGCCCACGGCGATGACCCGGCCGCCCTTGGCCTTGGTTTGCAGGATTTTCTCCGCCGTCTCTTTGGGCAGCAGACAGTGTTCCGAATGCATTTTGTGCTGGGTAACTTCTTCCGCCTTTACCGGGCGGAAGGTGCCCAGCCCCACATGTAGGGTGACCGAAGCAAAATCCACCCCCATGGCCCGGATTTTGTCCATCAGTTCCGGGGTGAAATGCAGCCCTGCGGTGGGGGCGGCGGCGCTGCCCAGCTCTTTGGAATACACCGTCTGGTAGCGTTCCTTGTCCTGAAGCTTTTCGGTGATGGAGGGGGGCAGGGGCATCTGGCCGATCTGGTCCAGCACCGAGTAAAAGTTCCCGTCGCAGGTAAACCGTACCATCCGATTGCCGTCCTCTTTGACCTCCACCACTTCTCCGGTGAGCAGGCCGTCTCCAAAAATCAGCTTGGTGCCGGGTTTCGCTTTTTTGCCGGGTTTGGCCAGACATTCCCACAAAAGGTTTTCCTTCTGCTCCAACAGCAGCAGCTCCATATGAGCGCCGGTGTCCTGTTTATACCCGTACAGCCGGGCGGGAAGCACCCGGGAATCGTTGACCACCAGCAGATCCCCGGGGCGGAGATAATCCGTAATATCGTAAAAGTGGCGGTGCTCCATCTCTCCGGTGAACCGGTCCATCACCAAAAGACGGGAGTGGTCCCGGGGCTCCACCGGGGTCTGGGCGATCCGCTCTTTGGGAAGATCGTAGTAAAAATCATGGGTTTTCATGCTGTATGCTTTCCTTCTTCACTTTCAATGTAAACTCATTGTAGCAAAGGCGGCGGATTCTGTCAAACACCTGAAAGGAAAGCAGAAATTGGCCTGCTTTTTGCCCGGGTTTTCCCATTCAAAGAACAGATGCAAAAACAGTTGACATCCGCTTTAGGGGATGGTATGATAAGGACATGGAAATCGGATAGAGGTTGCGGCTTTTATCAGTACCCCGGCTCTTATGGAAGCACTCGCCGGATCGGGGGAAAGGAAACGCCGCCGAAGGAATTTCGCAGGGCAGCGGTTTTCCTGATGGTGCATCGAACAGGTGTATCATTGTCATCATAGAGTATGATGGAGCGCTATCCACCGATCCGGCTTAGGCTGACTGCCGGAAACGTGGATCGGGTACCAATACCTAAGATGCGCCGGTTTTTGCAAACCGGTTTTTTTGTTGCCGGAATTTGAATGGAGGTATCATAGCGATGAAGCAGTATCAAGTGGGGATTATCGGCGCTACCGGAATGGTAGGACAGCGCTTTGCCACCCTGTTGGAAAATCACCCCTGGTTTACCGTAAAAAAATTAGCCGCCAGCGCCCGCAGCGCCGGCAAAACCTATGAAGAAGCTTTGGGAGACCGCTGGTGCATGAGCACCCCGGTGCCGGAAAGCATGAAAAACATGGTGGTACTGGATGCCTCCAAGGTGGAGGAAGTGGCTGACGGGCTGGACTTCGTGTTCTGCGCCGTGGATATGCCCAAGGATCAGATCCGTGCCCTGGAAGAAGCTTACGCCAAGGCGGAATGCCCGGTGGTGAGCAACAATTCCGCCCACCGCCACACCCCCGATGTCCCCATGGTGGTGCCGGAAATCAATCCGGAACACACTGGCATCATCCCGGCTCAGCGCAAGCGCCTGGGTACCAAAAAGGGCTTTATCGCCGTAAAGTCCAACTGCTCTTTGCAGAGCTACGTTCCCGCCCTGCACCCGCTGCGCAAGTATGGTTTGACCAAGGTTTTGGCCACCACCTACCAGGCCATCAGCGGCGCAGGCAAAACCTTTGAGCACTGGCCGGAAATGGTGGATAACCTGATCCCCTATATCGGCGGGGAAGAGGAAAAGAGCGAAAAGGAACCCTTAAAGCTGTGGGGACACATTGAAGGCGACGTGATTGTGGATGCATCCGGCCCCTCCATCACCACCCAGTGCCTGCGGGTGCCGGTGAGCGACGGGCACACCGCTGCGGTGTTTATGTCCTTTGAGAATAAGCCCTCCATCGAACAGATCAAGGAAGATTGGGCCGGCTTCGTGGGCGAAGCCCAGAAGAGAAATCTTCCCAGCGCCCCCAAACAATTTTTGCACTATTTTGAAGAAAATGATCAGCCCCAGATTAAAACCGCCCGGGAACTGGAGCACGGCATGGCCATCTCCATCGGCCGGCTTCGGGAGGACAGCCAGTACGACTACAAGTTCGTCTGCATGTCCCACAACACCCTTCGAGGTGCGGCCGGGGGCGCAGTGCTTCTGGCGGAACTTCTGGCGGATCAGGGCTGGATGGACTGAGATAGAACCCTTTTTGATTTCGGAAAGAAGGTTTTTGGTATGACCAAGAGAAGAATTTTTACCGGCGCCGGTGTGGCCATCGTCACCCCCATGAATGCCGATGGTTCGGTAAATTATGAAGCGATGGGCCAGCTCATCGATCAACAGGTGGAAAGCGGCACCGACGCCATCATCGTCTGCGGCACCACCGGGGAATCCTCTACCCTGACGGATGAGGAACACCGCCGTGTGATCCAGTTTACCGTGGCCCAGGTCAACCACCGCATTCCGGTGGTGGCCGGTACCGGCAGCAACGACACTGCCTATTGCCTGGAGCTGAGCCAGGAAGCGGAAAAGATGGGGGTGGACGGCCTGCTGCTGGTGACCCCCTATTACAATAAGTGCTCCCAGAAGGGCCTCATCCGGCATTACCTCACCGTGGCGGACGCTGTGGATCTGCCCATGATTGTTTACAGTGTGGCCAGCCGCACCGGGGTAAATATCCTTCCGGAAACCCTGAAAGAACTCTCCAAGCACCCCAATATTGTGGCGGTGAAGGAAGCCAGCGGCAGCATCAGCCAGGTGGCCAAGATCCGCCATCTCTGCGGGGATGATTTGGATGTGTACTCCGGCAACGACGACCAGATTGTGCCGCTGCTGAGCCTGGGGGGCATCGGGGTGATCTCGGTGCTGAGCAATGTTATGCCCAAAGAAACCCACGATATCTGCCGGCTTTACTTTGACGGCAAAGTCCAGGAAAGCGCCGCTTTGCAGCTAAAGCTTCTGGATCTCATCAACAGCCTGTTTGCGGATGTCAACCCCATTCCCGTCAAGGAAGCGCTGAATATGATGGGCTTCCCCGCCGGTCCCTGCCGGATGCCCCTTTGCGAGATGGACGACGGCCCTCGCCAAAAGCTGCGGGCCAGCATGGCGGCAGTGGGGCTGCTGTAAAAAGAAAAAGGTTCTCTTTTGGGGCAGCCCGGAGGGGAACCTTTTTTGAGAAAGGATTACCAAGAAAGGAAGTATCGCTATGACCCATATCCTCATCAACGGCGCCTGCGGCCACATGGGCCGGGTGATCGCCGATGTGATTGCCAATCGGGAAGACTGCACCGTGCTGGCCGGTGTCGATCCGGTGGGAACCCCTTACGCCGAATTCCCGGTGTACCAAAGTTTTGATCTGGTGGAGGAAAAGGCGGATGTGATTATCGACTTTTCCCATCCCTCTGCATTGGAAGGAATGCTGGATTACGCAAAGAGTCATTTTACGCCGGTGGTGATCGGCTCAACCGGCTATACCCCGGAGCAGAAACAGGAAATTCAAAACGCCGCCAAAGAAATTCCGGTGTTCTTTTCCTTTAATATGTCGTTGGGGGTCAACCTGCTGGTGAATCTGGCGAAGAAGGCCACCCAGATTTTGGGGGATCAGTTTGATATCGAGATTGTGGAAAAGCACCACAACCAGAAGATCGACGCCCCCAGCGGCACCGCTTTGATGATTGCCGATGCCATTCAGGAAACCATGGGCGGCAATATGGTGTATCAGTACGACCGCCATGCGCAGCGGAAAAAACGGGAGCCGAACGAAATCGGCATCCACTCCGTCCGGGGCGGCACCATTGTGGGAGAACACCAGGTGATTTTTGCCGGACGGGACGAAGTGATCACTTTGACCCACGAAGCCCACAGCAAGCAGGTGTTTGCGGTGGGGGCGGTGAATGCCGCCGTCTTTCTGGAAAAGAAGGCCCCCGGTCTATATGATATGGGCGCCATGCTTTCTGAAACAGAGTAAATATTCCATATCACATAAAACTTGCTGCACCAAACCGCCGGAAAGGAGACTTCCCCCTTTCCGGCGGTTTTTTCGGAATTGACAGCCCCGCTTCCCTTTGCTACAATATCCATAAGTATTCGACAGGATTTTGCATGGAGAAAGGAGATTGTCATGAATCGTTTTCGTCGCACCAAATGGATTGCTTTGCTCTGCGCCGGAGCTATGCTTTTCACCCTGGCGGGCTGTTCCGGAGAAAGCCGGCCTGCCGACACCCAGCCGGAATCCTCCCTGACCGAGGAAAGCCAGCCGGCTGCACCGGAACCGGTAAGCGTCAGCTTTGTATCGGTGGGGGATAACCTGATTCACTCTTCCATTTATCGTCAGGCCAACGCACGTGCCGGCGGAGGAGAAAATTATGATTTTACGGCAGCTTATGCCAATGTGGCGGATCGGATCGCCCAGCCGGACGTGGCTACCATCAACCAGGAAACGGTCATGTCGGGAACGGATGCACCGTCCAGCTATCCCCTGTTCAATTCCCCCCAGGCATTGGGGGATCAGATGATTGATCTGGGCTTCGATGTATTTAATCTGGCCAACAATCACATGCTGGATATGGGCGCCGACGGCTTGGATACCACGCTGCAATACTGGAACAGCAAAACTCAGGTGGTACATACCGGCGCCTACCGGAATCCGGAGGAGTTTTATCAGGTGGAAAGCAATACCGTCAACGGCCTGAAGATTGGTTACGTGGGGGCGACCAGCTATACCAACGGCCTGAGCCTGCCGGAGGGAAGCTCCCTTACCTATATCCTTACCTCTGAAGAAGATTTGCTTCAGGCCAAAATTGAAGCTGCTCGGGAAGTTTGTGATTTGGTAGTGGTCAACATCCACTGGGGCAATGAATACGCCACCGAGCCGACCCAGGAGCAGCGGGAGCTGGCGCAGAAAATGCTCAACTGGGGGGCCGATGTGATTTTGGGCCATCATCCCCATGTGCTTCAAACCATAGAGTATCTGCCAAAATATGATGGGGAGCAGGGCCTGGTGATCTATTCCCTGGGCAATTTCATCTCCGCTCAGGATCAGGGGATGCGGATGATCGGGGGAATGCTCAACTACACCCTTACCAAGCATTATGACACCAATACCGTCACTGTGGATAACGTTTCGTTTGAACCGGTGATCACCCATTATGACGCCAGCTTTTCCAACATCCGCCTTTATCTTTACAGCCAATACAGCAACGATCTAGCTCTGTCCCATGGGGTGCGCAGCAATACTTCCGCCTTCTCCATGGAGTATATCGACCAGGTGGTCAGCGCCGTGATCCCGGAACAGTTCTGGACGCCGGCGGCATCGGATCAGGCGGCGGCGTAACAGCAGGAGGAAAATGCTGTTAAAATTATAAAAAGGAGAAGATCTTGTTGTCGAAAGTGATGCGCTTTTTTCAAACAGGGATCCCCAGGTTTTATCGGGTTGTTGTGGTGGCGCTTTTTTGGGTCATCCTGCTTTACTTCAGTTTTCTCAGCGCCGTCAGTACAAGTTTTGTGAACTCTTTAGAGAACACCTTCTTTTGCCAAGATAGCATTCTGCTCAATCTCTGTGCGGCGGCAGCCGTGATGCTTTTCTGCCTTTTTTTCAAGAAATGGAAGGTTTCCCGTCGTTTTCTGGATCGGCTGGAACAGGAAGAGGCGCTTTTTCGACACTGCCGGAGAGTTTTACTGCTGGTGATTTTTCTCCTTTCTGTGGTGTGGGTGCTGTCTACCCAGTACGACGCATTGGCGGATCAAAGGAATGTCCAGCAGGCAGTGTATGATTTTCAGGCGGGAAATTACCAGACATTCCGCCCCGGTAATTATATGGCTGCTTATCAGAATCAACTGGGACTGTTCTGGCTGTCCTATCTGTTTTCCCTGATATTCGGCAGCCAGAATTATGTGGCATTTCAGATTATGAATGCAGTAGCCGTCACCCTGTTCTATCGGGAGTTGTCGCAGCTGGGTCGTTATTTCGGCTGGCGGCGGGGAACGCAGCTTTCCATTCTGCTGATGGGCGTTTTGTTCTATCCATTGCTGATGTACTGCTCCTTTGTGTATGGAAATCTGCTGGGGCTGGCATGTTCGGTGCTGGCCATTCGGCTGGAACTGCAGTTCTTTCAGACCCATCAAAAGCGGTTTGCTTTCTTTTCGGCAGGGGCCATTTTGCTGGCGCTGCTCTGGAAATCCAATTATCTTATCTTTCTGGTGGGCATGATTTTATATGCGCTGGTGGAGACGTTTCGGCAGAAAAAGGGAAAGCTTTTGCTGCTTCCTGTTTTGGTGGCGGCTGCTTTTTTGGTGCAGTCCTTTCTGCCGGTGGCTTTGGCCAGGCAGGCCACCGGCCAGCCTTTTGATCAACCGATGAGTTCCTGGTCTTGGATTGCTATGGGCCTGCAACGGGAAAGTCCCTTTGCTCCGGGATGGTATAACGGTTATAACGTCCATTCGTTTGGAGAAAGCAATGGCCAAACGGAAATCCAAACCCAGCTTGCAAAGCAGGACATTCAGCAATCCCTCCGTTATTTTTGGCAGAACAAAGGGGAAGCCCTTCAGTTTTTCACGCTGAAAACGGCTTCCGAATGGAACAATCCCACCTTCCAATCCTATTGGCTGACCGAAAACCATCAGTCCAGCGCAGAGGAAAGCAATTGGCTTTGGCAGTTTACCAGCCCCTGGGGAGAATATTACGGCACACTGTTCTTAAATTTGTTCCAGTTTGTGATTTTGGCAGGGGCCTTGCTGTATTGTTTATTGGACTGGAAGAAATCCGGTTTTACTGCATCTTTGATTTTAGCCATGATTTTTGTGGGCGGAGCAGCCTTCCATCTGGTCTGGGAGGCAAAAGCTCAGTATACGTTAAGTTATTTTGTGCTGCTGTTTCCCTATGCTGCCGCCGGGTACAGCCGGTTTGCAGATTGCGGCCTGGTTTTGCTGGGCGGCGGTTATGGCAACGGTCATTGGAAGAACGTCGGCCGCCGCTGGCGGAAAAATCTGGTCTTTTTGGGGGCTCTGTTTGCGGTAATGGCGGTATTCATCGGAATCTGCTATTCCGGCGGGCGGGTCGCTTCCCTGCGGGCGGATACCGGGGCGTATCTGGAGTATGTCCAGCTAAACAGCGGTTCTCCGGCATTGGCTCAAGGGGACTGGGCGCTACAGATCGTGACCGGTGCCCAATTACAGGTAGAATCAACCCAAAATGAGGATGAATTGGTGCTGTCCACAGCACCGGATTCGGAAGCCGGCCGTTTTTGGGTTTCCAATTACGGAGAAAAAACCAGATTTTACTGCAGCGGTTGGCAATCCAATCTCTGTTTTGCTGCTGAGGAAGACGAGGCAGGCCAGCCGGTTTTTTCTCTGGCGGCTTATGACCGATCCGATCAGCAGGTCTGGAGAGTGACGCCGGGCAGGGACGGCAGCGTGGTAATTGCCCAAAACGGAAACGCTTTGACTTATGATGCCCAGACGGGCCGGGTTTTTCTGGCACCGGCGGATGGAAGCGAGAACCAGCAGTGGTATCCTGTGGCGATTGAGTGAAAACAGGGGAAACCCCCGAAAATTTTTCTTGACAACCCGCTTCCGGTTTTGTATAATAGAAAGGCCGCATGGAACGGGCCGGCAAGCAGGCAGTGCCCTGCGCCTGATTCCAGCGAGATTAGAAAAAGGCGGTGCCTTAGAAAGATGTATGCAGTCATTGAAACCGGCGGAAAGCAGTACCGGGTCAGCGAAGGGGACGAAATCTTCGTAGAAAAGCTGGGCCTGGAAGCGGAAGAAAAGGTCAGCTTCGATAAGGTTATTGCTGTCAGCGATGACAACGGCCTGAAAGTGGGAACTCCTTATGTGGAATCCGCTACTGTGGACGCAACCGTGGTGAAAAACGGCAAGGGCAAGAAGATTACCGTGTTCACCTATAAGCCCAAGAAGAGCAGTGCTCGGAAAAAGGGCCATCGTCAGGCTTACACCAAAGTGAAGATCGACGCCATTCATGCGTAAGTTATGATCTTTGCTGAGTTTTCCCGCAAGGGAGACCGCATCACCGGCGTTTCGGTGAGCGGACATGCTGGCTATGCCCCCAAAGGGGAGGATATTGTTTGCGCCAGCGTTACCAGCGCCCTGCAAACCGTGATCAACGGAATTACCGAGGTGCTGAAGGTTCCGGCGGATGTTCAGGTGGAGGAAAATAAAATCACCTGTGCCTTGCCGGATGCCCCCGAAGAACCGGCTGCCCAAGCCATGTTGGAAGCGCTTTATTTGCAGCTCACCCTTCTTCGGGAAGATTATCCAAAAACCATAACTCTGAAAAATCTGGAGGTGTAGACCATGTTGCGTTTATCCATGCAGTTTTTTGCTCACAAAAAGGGCGTAGGTTCTACCAAGAACGGCCGTGATTCCGAATCCAAGCGCCTGGGCGCCAAGCGTGCCGACGGACAGTTTGTGCTGGCCGGCAACATCCTGGTTCGCCAGAGAGGCACTCACATTCACGCCGGTGAAAATGTAGGACGGGGCAGCGACGATACCCTGTTCGCTAAAATCGACGGAACCGTGAAGTTCGAACGGATGGGCAAGGACAAGAAAAAGGTCAGCGTCTATCCCGCAGTCTAAGTGATGATAGCAACCAAAAAGCGTGCCCGGAAGATGCTGCGGCACGCTTTTTTGTGCAGAAAGGAGCCGCCATGTTTGTCGATCAGGCAAAGATTTATGTAAAGGCGGGGGACGGCGGAAACGGCTGCGTCTCCTTCCATCGAGAAAAGTATGTAGCCGCCGGCGGCCCCGATGGGGGAGACGGCGGCAAAGGGGGAGATGTGCTGTTTGTAGCGGACGACCACACCTCTACCCTGGTGGATTTCCGCTATAAACGCAAGTATATCGCCGAAAACGGCGCCCCCGGCAGCGGCAACCGCTGTACCGGAAAAAGCGGCGCCGATCTTATCATCCCGGTTCCCCGGGGCACTCTGGTGCGGGAAGCGGAAACCGGTCGGCTGCTGGCCGACGTTTCCGGAAAAGAACCGGTGCTGGTGTTCCAGGGGGGCAAGGGCGGCGCAGGCAATCAGCATTTCGCCACCGCCACCCGGCAGATCCCCCGGTTCGCCAAACCCGGCACCCCCGGGGAAGGGGGCTATATCACCCTGGAACTGAAATTGCTGGCGGACGTAGGATTGGTGGGCTTCCCCAACGTGGGCAAATCCACCTTTATCAGCGTGGTCAGCGCCGCCAAACCAAAAATCGCCAACTATCACTTCACCACCCTCACCCCGGTATTGGGTGTGGTGAAGCAGGACGCCGGTTCCAGCTATGTGATGGCCGATATCCCCGGCCTGATTGAAGGAGCCAGCGACGGAGTGGGCCTGGGCCATGATTTTCTCCGCCATGTGGAGCGGTGCCGCTTGATCCTTCATGTAGTGGATGTGTCCGGCAGCGAAGGCCGGGACCCCAAAGAGGATTTTCTGGCCATCAACCGGGAACTGGAACGGTTCAGCCCGGAGCTGGCCCAGCGTCCGCAGATTGTTGCCGCCAACAAGGCGGATCTGGCCACCCCGGAACAGATCCAAGAATTTACCGAATTTATCCGAGAACAGGGAATGGAGTGTTATCCCATCAGCGCCGCCACCACCAAGGGCGCCAAAGATTTGGCAGATCTGCTGGCGGCTAAGCTGCAGGAGCTGCCCCCCATTCGTTCCTTTGAAGCCCAGCCCATCACCCAGCAGGAGCGGCGCAGCCGCCAGCTCAGCCGGGAATTCAAGATCACCGTGGAAAACGGCGTGTATCAGGTGGAAGCGCCGTTTTTGGAGCAGGTGCTGGAAGGGGTCAATCTGGACGATTATTCTTCCCTTCAGTATTTCCAGAAAGTGCTGCGGGAAAGCGGCGTGATCGACAAGCTGGAGGAACTGGGAATTCAGGAAGGGGATACCGTAGAGCTGGCAGGATTTGCCTTCGACTTTGTTCCCTAAGGAAAGGAGGGGAGCTGTTTGGACTCCCCAAAACTGTTAAATCCCCTGGTGCTGGCTTATCAAGGGGATGTGGTGTACGAACTTTTGGTGCGCCGCCGCCTGATTGAATCCACCCGGCTGGGGGTAAGCGCCCTTCATCGGGAAACGGTAAAGCGGGTTTGCGCCCACTATCAATCCCAGGCCATGGAAGTGTTGGAGCCGATGCTCACCCCGGAGGAACTGGAAATTTATAAACGGGGCCGCAATGCTTCCAGCCATGTGCCCCGGCACGCCGATGTGCTGGAGTACCGCCGTTCCACCGGTTTTGAGGCCCTGTTCGGCTATCTTTCCCTGTCCGGCAAGGAACAGCGGCTGGGCGAGCTGTTTGAAGCAATCTGGCAGCCGCCCCAGGTAGCCACAGCAAAATAAAAACGGACTCCCGGCTGGGAGCCCGCCTTGCCGAAATTCTCAGTGGCCGCAGTTCTGGCTGGACTGATTGGTGGTCTTGTTGGAGGATTTGTTGTTGGTCTTATTCTGAGTATTCTGCATGTTTTGCGTGTTTTGAGAATCCGTGCAGTTTTGCGTGTTTTGCGCATTCTGAGAATTCTGGTTTTGGCTGGTTTTGTTGTTCGCCATATCGTATCACCTCTTTCGGGGGTAGTGTAACCCGAAAAACTGGGGCTATACCTCTGAATATTGAAATAATTACCTGCACGATTCGGAAAGGAGTACCGTCTTATGATCCAGTACGATGATATTCGAGTCAAATTAAATAACCGCCGCCCGGAACTGGCGGATTTAAAAGACGCCCTCCAGCTGGACCGGGCGCAGAAGGAGATCCAGGAACTGGAGCACAAGGCTGCGGAACCGGGCTTTTGGGACAATATGGAAAAAAGTCAGGAGATCCTCCGCCGCACCACCCAGCTTCGAAATAAAGTAGAGGGCTACCAAAAGCTGGAAAGCCTGGCGGATGATATCGAAACCATGATCCAGCTGGCGGAAGAAGAAGAAGATGCTTCCATGGCCGACGAGGTCAAGGAAATGTATGAAACCTTTGAAAAAGAGCTGGAAGAACAAACTCTTTCCACGCTGCTCACCGGGGAATACGACGATCACAACGCCATTTTGACCTTCCATGCCGGTGCCGGCGGCACCGAAGCCCAGGATTGGGTGGAAATGCTGTACCGGATGTACACCCATTGGGCGGAAAAACACGGCTTTTCTTACGATATCCTGGATTACCAGCCCGGCGATGACGCCGGTATTAAGAGCGCATCCATCCAGATCAACGGCCTGAATGCCTATGGGTATCTCCGCAGTGAAAACGGCGTGCATCGCTTGGTGCGGGTTTCGCCCTTTGATGCTTCCGGACGGCGGCATACCTCTTTTGCCTCCCTGGAAGTGATGCCGGAAATTGACGATACCATTCAGGTGGACATCCGGGAAGAGGATATCAAAATGGATGTGTTCCGTTCCTCCGGCGCCGGCGGACAGCACATCAACAAGACTTCGTCTGCGGTGCGCCTGACCCACATTCCCACCGGGATTGTGGTATCCTGCCAAACCGAGCGCAGCCAGTTCCAAAACCGGGACACGGCCATGAAGATGTTAAAATCCAAGCTGTTTGAAATCAAGCAGCGGGAACATCTGGATAAGATTGAGGATATCAAGGGCGAACATAAGGAAATCGCCTGGGGCAGCCAGATTCGCAGCTATGTGTTTATGCCCTATACCCTGGTGAAGGATACCCGTACCGGCTATGAAACCAGCAACGTCAATGCGGTGATGGACGGGGACCTGGACGGTTTTATTTACGCCTACCTGAAACAACAGGATGAAATTAAATAAAGTTGAATCACCCACAAAATACCGCCCTGCCGGAATCATCCGGCAGGGCGGCTCTGTTTTGTCTTATTTGGATTTTATTCCGGTTGCGCCACCGTCAGATAAATCCGTTTTGCGGTGCGGTGATCCTCGGCCAGGCAGGTGATTTCCCAGCGATCCCCCGGGTTCCATTCCATGGGGCGCATCTCCTCTTCGTCCAGCAGAAAGCTTTGCAGATAGCAAAGCCCGGTGGGAAGGTGAGGGGTGATCTTAATACCGCCCGGCTGTCCGTTGGGATACAGGATATATTCTCCGTGGCCGGGGGCAAAGTCCGGGGTCAGGTATCCGCCGCAGATCTGAATCTGTTTCGGATGGGGATCGGCGTCGTAGTATTCCGACACGGCCAACCGCCCGAAAATGCGGCAGGTTTTCCCGGGCGCCGGGGCAAATCGGAACACCGCTTCCGGTTGGGTCAGCAATTCTTCCGGCAGGGGGCAGCAGCAGGTCAGGAAGGTATCGTTCTGTTCCCCGGGAAGCAGTTGCACGGACAAAGGCGTCCCGTTGGCCTGGATGGTCAATCCATCTGCCCCTTCCTGGGCCAGCACCAAAAACCGCAAAAAGCAGGGCTGTCCGTTCAGCTTCATGGTATAGGAGAACCAGCCGTTTTCCCCTGCTGCCCGGAAGTTTTCAAAATAATCGCTTCCGGCGTGGGTATGTTCCCCGGCCACCCGGTGGAGCAGTTCGTATTGATCGTTGCCGATGGGCAGGCTGTCTACTTCGCAGCGGTACTGCCGCTGCTGCATCTTCCGTGCGGTCAGGTGCCGGGCCAGAGCGGGAGAGTCCGGCTCAAAGAGGTAAAAATAGATTCCGCCCCGGCAACCGTGCTGGGAATAATAGGGCACGAAGGTCAATTTGTCCTGAAGATCGGCATTTTTCAGGGTGAAAGAAAGCTTGTCCTGATTTTGAATCAAATTGCTGTGGAGGTTTTGGAACCACTCTTCCCGGTTCTCCACCAGGATGTAGTCCCGTACCGGCACCTCCCGGGTGGCCACGGTAACGTTCACCCCTACATTGGAGCACTTCATGTCCTCCTTTCCCAGGTCGGCGCTGAGCACCACCGGGCCGTAAGAAAAGGCGACCGCTTCCTTTTTGTCCGGCAGAAAATGCGCCTGAATTTGCAGCAGCAGGTTCAGCCGCACATTGTCCCGCTGCTGCACCGGCACTGCCAGCAGTCCGTTTTCGTTGGGGGTTAAGGAGAGCTTTTCCCCGTTTTTCATTACCGTCGGCGTTTGGGTGCACCAATCCGGTACCGCCAGGTACAGGGTGAATCCTTCTTTGGGAGCCTTGTGGATCCGGATCTCCACCTGCCGGTCTCTTGGCAGGTCGGCGTAGACATGAAGCTGAAAATCCGCCCCTTCTATATGGGAGCTTTGGTACCGCCAAAGCACCAGATCCCGGTTTTCCGGCCCGGTGCAATAACAGGTTCCTTCCCCCAGTTTGGTAAAGCTTTCCATGCCGGTGCCGGTGCAGCACCAGAAGCTGTCAAAGGGGGTGGAAAAGGCTTTGAAATAGCCGGTGCCCATGGGTTGAAAATAGGTGGTCATGCCGGTGTCCGGGTTTTGCGAAGCCAGGATGGCGTTGTAATAGGTCCACTGGTAAAAATCCATATACTTCCGCTCTCCGGTGATGGAGTACAGCATCTGGGAAAGCTTGAGCATATTGTAGCTGTTGCAGGTTTCACAGTTGCAGCCGGTTCGTTCCCCGTCCAGCACATCCGCCGGGCCGAAATGTTCCCACTCGCTGTTGCCGCCGGTAACATAACTGTGATGGTGCACCACCATGTCCCAGAAGGATACGGCGGCTTGAAGATAGGGAAGGTCTTCTTCCCGTTCCCCCAGCACCAGATACCGGCGCACGGCGCCCAGCAGCTTGGGAATGGTGGTGTTGGCGTGGCGGCCGTTGAGAATGTCCTCTCCGGCGGCCAACGGCTCGAACAGCCAGGTTTCGTCAAATCGGTGGGCCGCTTGTAGATGCCGGGGATCTTTGGTGAGATCGTAGAGCTGATACATGGCGTCGTTCATGCCGCCGTACTCCACGGACAAAACCCGCTTTTGAGTTTCATCATCCCAGGCCAGCACACGGTTTGCCACCCAGTCCCCCAGCCGCCGGGCAATCCACAGGGCGTTGGACTGGTGCCCCGGTGTGCGGGCGGCACAGCAAAGGGCGTCCAAAAGCTTGTGCATGGTGTACCAAGGCACCCAGGCGGGTTTGTCCTGCTCCAAGGCGTCGAACAGGCTTTCCTCCGAAGCGAAAAGATAGCCGTCTTGCCGCTGGCACTTTAACAGTGCCTCCAAAATGCTGTCGATCCGCCCGAAGATCCAGGGCTGCCCCGTGGTCTGCTGCGCTTGACAGAGGGCGGTGAGGTAATGCCCCAGGGTATGCCCTTTGATCTGGGTTTTTTCCCAGCCGTCATAGGCAGGAGCA
Source organism: uncultured Oscillospiraceae bacterium (assembly GCA_949282975.1). Lineage (GTDB taxonomy): Bacteria > Bacillota > Clostridia > Oscillospirales > Ruminococcaceae > Egerieicola. The sequence continues at coordinate 35,840 of CASDQY010000021.1, forward strand.
GGCGGCGTCAGGCCGGCTTGAAGATAAAAATAGTGTAGCAGCCGCTGAGGCTCCAGCTGAGAGAGATATTGCAGTTCTTTTTGGATCGCATTTGCGCAGTACTTGTCCCAAAGATTGACATAACCGCACAGAGGAATGGGGGTATATTTCATGAATGACTCTCCTTTTATGGTTGGGTCTGGTGATTTTTATCTATTGTAGCAACCGCCTATTCAAATGTAAATAGAAAAATCTCATATTGGTGTGTTTTTTTCATGTTTTGCATTGCATTTCCCAAAAACAGATCCGGGAAAAGATGTTTGGACTGCTTGCTGCGGCACAAAAAAGAGTCTTTTCAAAAACAGCTATTTTTCCAAAAAACAGGTTGTAGGAAAAAATATTTTTTGTTATACTTGTAAGAAGAAAATGCCCTGTTGGGTGGAAAGGTGATTCTTTCATGAAAAAACGTTCCTTTTTGGCATGGCTGTTGAGCATCGCCATGCTCTGTTCCTGCTTTTCAGCGGGGATGCTGCCGGTTTCGGCACAGGAAGTGGACGGCGTGGAATTTCCGGATTCTTTGGCTCCCGGCAATGACGCCAATATCCACGACCCCAGCATCTTTTACGACGAAGCCAGCGGCTATTATTATGTTTACAGCACCGGCATCGGCGAAACGCTTACGGTGGTCCGCACCCAGGACCCCAATATGCGAAGCTGGGAACGGTTGAACTTCGACACCTCCGGACTGATTACCGATGAGATTACTGCCGTTACCCGAGTGGATAATATCTGGGCGCCGGATCTGGTGAAGGTGGGGGAGGAATACCGCCTTTACTACTCCTGCTCACAACCGGGGCGGGGGGATTCCTGCATCGCATTGGCCACTTCCGACCGCCCGGACGGTGGATTTACCTTTCAGGGCATTGTGGTGCGCTCCTACCAGTCCACCTGGAGCAGCACCGGCAACGCCATTGATCCCTGCATTGTCACCGAAGAGTCCACCGGGGATCAGTACATGACCTGGGGCAGCTTCGGCGCCGGCATCTTTATCCAGAAAATGACCGAGGACGGCTTTTTGGATGAAAGCAGCCCGGCGGTGAACATTGCCCGGCGCACCGGGGCACAAACCGGTGTGGAAGGCCCCTACATCCGCTACAATGCCGACACCGGCTATTACTATCTCTTTGTCTCCTACGGAGATTTGAACAACAATTACAACGTCCGGGTAGCCCGGAGCAGATCCATCACCGGCCCCTATCTGGACGATATGGGTAATAACATGGCCACCGACAGCAACGGCACGCTGGACAGCGACATCGGCTATAAGCTCACCAGCGGGTGGCAGTATCCCGGCGGCCCCAACGATTTCGGCGCAGCCTGGATGGGCCTGGGTCACTGCTCGGTACTGGAACAGGACGGAACCTGGATCCTGTACAACCATGCCCGGATGAACGACGGCAGCGGCAATTCCCTCGGCTATTGGATGCAGTGCCACCAGCTCCTTTGGAGCGAAGAAGGCTGGCCGCTGATGGTGGCGGCGTTTTACGATGGGGAAGAGGTGCAGCCGATCTCCCCCGGGGCCATGGTGGGCACCTTTTTGCGGATTGATCTGAGCAAGGATGATTCCGATCTGACCCGCACCTCCACCGAAATGACCTTTGCCGCCGACGGCACCTTTACCAGCACCCACGGTTCCGGCACCTGGGACTTTACCGGGGAAAATCTGGTGTACTGCTTTTATGATTCCGGCCGGGTGGATCAGCTTCAGGTGATCCCGGGCTGGGATCAGGAAAACGGCCGGGGCTGCTATGTGATTACCGGCTATGATCAGGACACCCACCTTCAGGTTTGGGGCAAAAAGGTCAGCGACAACTACAATTCCGCCGAAGAAATCTCCTTCACCCCCGGCTGGCAGATTCAGCCTTCGGAGGAAGATCTTCTGGCCCACTACCCCTTACAGTATGATCTTTCCGATTCCACCGGCAATTATGCCGACGGCGCCATTGCCGGAACCGGCTATTCCTTTGAAACCGGAATGCTCCATCTGGACGGCGGCGCAAAATCCACCGGGAATTATGTCACCCTTCCTGCCGGAATGCTGGATGGGCAGGACAGCATGACCATTTCTTTCTGGGCGGAAAATGAAAACGCTTCCGGCAACTATGCCGCCTTCTTTGTGGGAAGCACCGAGGCCAATCCTCTTAACTATCTGCTGCTGAACCCTGCAAATCCCAGCGGCTATGTGAAGCTGGCCTTCACCGATTCCGTTTCCACCAACAACCAGCCCTGGAACACCGAAGTGGGCTTTGCCGCCACTGCTGACCCCACCGGAAACAGCGTGGAAAGGGCGGAGGGCCTGACACTGTACACCATTGTGGTGAACGGCAATCAACTGAGCCTTTATGTCAACGGCCTTCCCGTCGGCCGTACCGTTACCCTCAGCCGCACCATCTCGGATCTGGGAGAGAATTTAGCGGTTTATCTGGCGGCTTCCTCCTATGGGGATGATCTTATGGCGGGCTCCTTCCGGGATCTGCGGATTTACGATACCGCCCTCGTTGCCCCTCAGGTTTCCCAGCTGTATCTGCAGCGGGATGCCATTTTGGCCCAGCAGGCGCTGGACTGCCTGGATGTGGAGGAAAGCGACCAGCTGCGCAGCAGCCTGACCCTGCCCGGCGAAAGTTTGGGCTACCAGGTTTCCTGGAGCAGCAGCAATCCGGAAGTGATCTCCCCGCAAGGCGAAGTGTTCCGCCCGGCGGCAGGCAGCGATCCGGTAAACGTGGTTCTGACTGCCTCGGTTACGGTGGGCGAGCAAACCGCAACCAGGGACTTCACCTTTACCGTACTTCCCCAAGAGGAGGACATCAATGTGGATGCACAGTATTATCTGACTCTGGTGGATCTGCCGGAGTATCTCTATACCGATCTGACCCTGCCAAGCACCACCGGCAATCAGGATTCCATCACCTGGTCCAGCAGCAATGAGGCCGTTGTTGGCAGCGATGGCACCTTGCATACCGATTCGACTCAGCCCCAGACCGTCACCCTTACCGCAACCCTCACCTACGGAAGCGGCACGGCAACCAAAGAGTTTACGCTCATCGCCGTGGGTGGGTATCCCTATGCGGTGGCAGGCTATCTGACCGGCGCCACTGATCTGGACGGCAGCCTGCACCTGGCCGCAGTCAATACCGATGGCGAAGTGACCCAGCTCAATTCCGGCAACGGCGTATTGTACGCCGATCTCAGCGGTGTGGCTGCAAACAACAACGCCTATAAAGCGGGGGATACCGGGCTGTACTTCACCTCCGTGGCTCTGGCCCGGCAGCCGGAAAGCGGTTTTGTGGCCGCCGTGTCCCGCTCCATGGAAGAAGATTCGGTTTGGTTTTATACCAGCAATGATCTGGTGCAGTACGACGGCGGCACCCCCCTCACCCTGAAAGCGGGCACGGCGGTGAAGCAAATTCATTCTGTGTCTTATTCTGTGGAGCAAAACGGCTATGCGGTCAGCTGGACCGACAGTGCGGGCGACACCTATACTACATTAGTTGACGCTGATTTCAGCCGGGTGATGGGTGAAACTCCGGCGCAGCCTGTGGAAATTTACACTTCCTATACCCTGCCGGATGCCGCCTTGGCAGATACCGCAGGCGTATTGTACCTTACGGAAACAGAGTATACCGGGCTGGTCAACCGCCTGAGCAATCCCACCAACAACGGCATGGAGGAGATTCCGGAAATCCACACCCCTGTGGGCGGCTCGGTGCAGATGCCGGATACCGTTACCGCCACCTATACCGACGGTTCCACCGCTGAGTTTGGGGTGGAATGGAATTTGGAGAACGTAGACTTCACCCAGCCCGGCCGGTATACCGTTACCGGCACGGTGCAGCAGACCCAGTATGAAAATCCCTTTATCCTCTACCGGGCCGATCCCTATATTGTTCAGGCGGAAGACGGCAGTTATTATTTTACCGCCTCCTATGCCGATGAAAACTATTCCAGTTATGACCGGGTGACCCTGCGCCACGCCGACACCATTGAAGGCCTGGCTTCCGCCGAGGATGTAACCCTTTGGACCGGTCAGCTTCTCTGGGCGCCGGAAATCCATTATATCAATGGTCAGTGGGTGATGTACTACGCTGAAAACATCCGTGCCTGCGCCCGCATCTGCCGGGAAGGGGGAGACCCCATGAATCCCGACGACTGGGGGGCAGAGATCCCCTTTGCCACCATTCCCAATTACTACACCACCTCCAGCCTGGATATGACCTATTTCGAAGCAAACGGCGTGGGTTACGTTATATGGGCTCAGATGGGGGCGGGCAACGCCATCCAGCGCTCCACCCTGTACATGGCGCAGCTGGACCCCAACGATCCCTCCCAAATCACCGGAAACACCATTGTCCTCACCACCCCCCAGTATGCCTGGGAAATGGTGAATTATATGGTCAACGAAGGTCCCAGCGTGCTGCAAAGGGACGGGAAGATTTATGTTTCCTTCTCCGCTTCCGGTACCGGCACCGAATACAGCATGGGTCTGCTGACGGCCGATGCCGATTCGGATCTGATGGACCCGGCCAGTTGGAGCAAAACCGGTTATCCGGTGCTCACCAGCCAGAATGTGCCCGGCGAATACGGCCCCGGCCACAACAGCTTTACCTACGATGAACAAGGCAACGCCATCTTTGTCTACCATGCCCGCAGTGAGGACACCAATTCCGGCAATACCCTGGCGGATTCCGGACGGCATGCCCGCATTAAGCGGGTTCACTGGGCGGCGGACGGCACCCCCATCCTCAGTATGAGTTATGAGGAAGAGCTGGCGGCGGAATATGCTACCGTCACCGCCACCATTGTGGTGGAAGATCCCTCTTCTTTGGAGATGGATTTCAATCAGGACGGCGAAGTGAATGTGTTGGATGTGATGAAGCTGGCACAGGCGGTGGTAGGTTCCGTTACCCTGCCCGATGGAGTCAACGGCAACCTGAATGGGGACGAAAGGCTGGACGTGCTGGATGTGATGGAGCTGGCTCAGTGGATTGTCAATTCTCAAGATTGATTTCTTTGACCGTGCGCTTCTGCTTCCCCGATGTCTTCGGATGTCGGGGAAGTTTTGCGCTTTCCATACCGTTGGGAAATCTTTACTTTTTGGCAGGGCTGTGTTATGATGATAATACAAAAAATCCCCTTGGAAAGGAAAAAACATGGAAATGCAACGTCAAATTTGGAAACGGGCGGGAGCCGGACTGACGGCGGCTTTGGTTCTCGCCGCCGGCATTTTGCTTGGGAATGGGCAGGTGAACGCCCAAACCACCCCGCAGCAGGCTTTGCAGGAGCTTCAGTTGGAGGATGCCGCCGCCATACTTACGGACGGCCCGGACAGTTACAGCAAACAGGGGAACAAGGCCCTGGTGCTTCATGACCGGCTGCTGGACGTCGTATATCCCGCCCAGACCGGCAGTACGGCGTATGACGCTTTGGTAAGCGGCGGGGCGGACAGCACTGGCTACGCCCAGGCAATGGCTCTGCTTTTGGAAGAAGTGGGCCTGGAAAACAGCCTGGTGACCGACCCTGCCACCGGAGAAAGCTGGAACCGGGTGAGAATCGACGGAAGCTGGTACAATCTCTCGGTTTACCGGGACGACCTTTCCGGCCGTCGCACCGCTTTTCTCAAAAGCGATTCCGCCTTTGCCGACCTGCTGGACAGCGATCCCGCTTCCTGGGAGGGGGAAAATCCCTGCACCAGCACCTATTACGACAACTGGTTTTTAAATCAGAGCCGGGACGGCGGGGATGTCTGGAAAAACGATCTCTATTACACCAACGGCAGCGGAACCCTTTATGCCGGTTACCTTATGGGCACTGCTACCCATTCCGGCCTGTACCGGGAAGAAACCGGCCTGGACTTTGTGGATGCCTGTGCCGCTTTTGATGGCGCCCTTTACCTGATCGGGAGCTTGAACGGCCGGCAGGGACTCTACCTTTACGAGGGATCTTCCAGCGTTGAAATCGGCCTGGACGGCACTTTGGTGCATCGGGGAAGTGTTACCCCGGTGGAGCAGGACATTGGCACGGATCCAATTGTTTCCATGTACAGCAATTCCACCGGCCTGGTGCTGGTGACCCAGGACGGCAGTGAAAAGGAAATCACCCTTCACACCCATACCCTTGGGGATTGGCAAACGGTGCAGAAGATGGACTGCTCCGGGGTGATTCCCGGCAAAGAGGTGCGCATCTGCACCGATTGCGGAGAAGTGGTGGAGATTCAATACCAAAGCCCGGAGCACGCCTATTCCGACTGGACTGTGGCTCAGAACCCGTCTTTGGAGCAGGAAGGCAGGCTGGAACAGGTTTGCGTCAACTGTGGGGATCGGGTAACGAAACCCCTGCTTTACGGCGATGTGAATCTGGACGGCGGCGTCTCGGTGCTGGACGTGATGAGGCTGGCGCAATCCGTGGTGGGAAGCATCCAGCTCCCCCAGGGCCTTGACGGCAACTATGACCGGAGCGAGGATGGGGCCATCGGGGTTTTGGATGTCATGGCGTTGGCACAGTATATCGTGTCCGGCCAAAGAGTTTGAAATCTTCGCTTTCCCCGCCGTTTTTCCAAACAAGAAAAACCAAAGCGGGGGAAAAAAGGAAAAGTATTTGTTTTTGCATAAAACTCATTGACAACCGGGATGTTTATTGTTATCATAGGTTCCAGAGCAAAGGAGCTTGACCAAAACAGGCTGCTTTGCTCTTTATTTTTGCCAGAAGGAGATTGAGGTTCATGCATAGCTATCAAGTGCTTTTTAAGGATACGAAGGATGTCAGTGATTTTGTCAACATCGCCATGGAATACCCCATGGATATGGATATTGTGTTGCAGCGCCAGATTGTAGACGGCAAATCTTTCCTGGGAATTGCCAGCCTGCTGAGTCGGTACCGCAGTGAGCCTCTGTGCCTCACCTGCACGGAAAAGAATCCGGACTTTGAACGCCGGATCACCCGGTTTCTGGCCGCTTAATTGATTTTGCCCGTTTCGATATGATTGCTTCCTAGAGGTGCAGCCCGCTTGGTTTTCAGGCGGGCCGCATCCTTTTTCTTGCACTTTCAGGCGGTTTGTGGTATGCTCGAAGCAAAGGAGGAATGAAAGATGTATCTTTCCCATGCCGAAGACCTGCCCAAAGATCCGGTGATGCTGCTCAGCATCGTCAATATGAAACTGCGGGACGGATGCCCCAGTCTGGAGGAACTGTGCAAATCTCTGGGGGCGGA
>CASDQY010000022.1 GCA_949282975.1 uncultured Oscillospiraceae bacterium
GGTTTACACAGTCCATTGCCATTTTACCAAAGAATATAAAATAGTGCAAGATGACAATTGGAAATTCTGTGTGGTCAGGTGCCTTGGCCGGTTAAAACCACCTTCACCGTTTGGAAGATCAATTTCAAATCCAGCCAGATATTGCTGTCACGTATGTATTGAATATCCATCTCCAACCATTCGTCGAAGGCAATTTCATCACGGCGTTCCTTGACCTGCCAATAGCAGGTCAAGCCGGGCTTTGCCAACAATCGCAATCGCTCATATTCACTATATTTTTCCACTTCCCTGGGCAGCGCCGGTCGTGGCCCCACCAGAGACATATCGCCTTTCAGCACATTCCAAAGCTGGGCCAGCTCATCAATGGAGGTTTTGCGAATAAACCGACCGATCCGTGTCACCCGGGGATCATTCTTCATTTTAAAGACGGGCCCATCTTTTTCGTTTTGCTCCTTTAAACTTTCCAAAAGCTCTTCGGCATTAACCACCATGGAACGAAATTTCCAAAACTTAAAGAACTTCCCATTTTTTCCTACTCGAAGCTGATGGTAAAGAGGGCTGCCATGGGGATCATCTAAAAAAATCACCAGCGATAAAACAAGCAGGAAAGGGCTCAAAACTACGATGGCCAGAAAGCTGAAAATAACATCCAAGCTGCGCTTTAAAAAGCGATAGCCGTAGCGGCCTGTACTGCGCTCTTCCAGCTCCTGCATGGTTTTCATATCAATGCCGGAGGATGTTTTGGATACAGCGGCACCATCGGAAATGCTTACCTGAAACGTTTTTCCAATGACATCCTGTTCTCCTTCATGAACACGATTTAAATCAACGCTTGCCGTTGAATGATTCATGACATCCACCCTCTTTATTTTTTCTGATCTCTTCCCTGTCTTCCCTACGACTCCCCATACGCAAGCACCGGCAAATCAAGAGCAAACCATGCTGTCATTTCGTAAGGAATACTTCTTTTCCCAGCAAAAATCCGCAATACGAAGTGATGAAACACCATTAGAAGTATTCGTATTCTTAAAGTGATCATCACTTCCACACAGCTTTTAGAACGAAGTTATTATACTACAACTGCATGGGTCAATTCAAGTCTATTTCCAAAGAGTAGGGGCATAATAAATAAAAAATGGGCAATTTTGTTTGATTAACCAAAAAACAAAAATTGCCCATGTCATATATTGTTCAAAATTTCTACATAAACTGCTAGTATTTTACAAGCAATTAGGCGATGATTTTCTCGTTTTTAACATTTCTTTTTCGTTCTTGATGCTTTAATATAACCAAACAGCTATATTCCAATCCAATGATTGTACCGCAGCTATCCCAAAACACATCCAGCAACTGTCCGGTGCGGCCGTCCACAAAGAGCTGATGGAATTCATCACAACACGCACAAAACACACAGATCAGCAATGCAATCCACAGGCGCCGTTTCAGCGGCAGCGAAAACTGGCTCAGCGCCGCCATAACCGCTGCACTTAACAGCAAATAACCGCAAGCGTGTCCCAATTTGCGCAGAATCAGGTTCACTTCTTCAAAGCGTGCTGTTTTTTCCGTGATGTCTTCCCTGGTTAAAAGATGAAGGTGCTCCCCCACCCAGCCGGCAATGCTTCCAGAAAACTGCTGTGAAGCCGCATTGACCTGGTTGGAAAAGAGGAAAATGATGATAAGTACTGCCATTGCCAGAGTTACGCAAAAAATCCGACGAACCAACAGCTTTTTCGATGCCGTTAGGATGCAGAGCACCTCCTTTCATTTCATTTTAAAAGCAATATTACTCTTCCTTTTTCTTACTTTCTTTCTTACTCTCGGATTTTTTCGCCTCATCGCTTCCCTCTTCTTGCGGCAAAACCCGAACCACGGCCTGTTCCAAGCGGTGCCCCTGGATCAATTCCGCACGGATCTGGAGCCCGTCGGTACGAATTGTAAACCGGCTTCCGTCTTCCGGGATGGAACCGTAACGATCAAAGACATAGCCGCCAAAGGTTTCATACTCTTCTTCCGGCAGCTCGATTCCCAAAGCCTGATTCACCTCTTCCAAAGGCGCCTCCCCGCTGATCATCCAGCGGCCGCCTTCTCCCCGGCGGATGTCGGGAATCTCCGGTTCTTCGTCGCTGTCGGCCAGATCGCCCACCAGTTGTTCCAGCAAATCGTTCATGGTGACGATACCGTCCATGCCGCCGTATTCGTCCAGCACCACGGCAAAATGGCAGCGGGACTGCTGCATCCGGCGAAACAGCACATCAGCCTTCAAACTGGCCGGCACAAAATAAGCCGGGCGCAGAGCCTGGGCCAACACCGTCTCCTTGGTGCGATCCTGCATCCGGTAGTAATCTTTTACATTGAGGATCCCCAGCACATGGTCGGCACAGTCGCCGCAAACAGGATAGATGGAGTGCCGGGTTGCATGGAAGATCTCTTCCCAATCCGCCAAAGAATCCTCCGTCCAAAGAATATCCACTTTGGTGCGGTGGGTGAGAAATTCGCTGACGGAGATATCGTCAAATTCAAAGACGTTTTGAATGATGTCGCTCTTTTCCGATTGAATGACGCCCTTTTTCTGCCCGGCATCCACCATGGTGCGGATTTCTTCCTCGGTGATCTGATCATCGGTGGCGTTGGGATTCTGGCCCAACAGCCGAAGCAGCCCGTTGGTAGAAGCGGTCAGCACCCAGACAATGGGCGTAAAGAGCACCTGCACAAACCGCAGCATGCCGGCCATTGCCCGGGAAAGTTTTTCCGGATTATTCATGGCCAAACGCTTGGGCACCAGTTCACCCAGCACCAAAGTAAAGTAAGACAGGATAATGGTGATCACAACCACCGCAATGGTATTCAGGGTATCCACGGGAATGGGAACTCCCACACTGCCCACCAACCAATCCACCAGGGGATCGGAAAAGTTATCGGCGGCAAAGGCGCTTCCCAAGAAGCCGGATAAGGTAATGGCGACCTGAATGGTGGCCAAAAAGCGGGCAGGCTCCTTCAAAAACTTCAGTAGCTTGGCCGCTTTGCGGTCTCCTTCCTCTGCCTGCTGTTCAATGCGGATTTCGTTTAAGGAAATGACTGCAATTTCCGCACAGGCAAAAATTGCATTTAAAGCGATTAAAATAATCTGTAAAATCAATGGTCCTACAATTTCCAAAGTATCTTCCTCCAAATGGTTTGAATTCGAATCGGTTTGCGTTTGACAGGGGTAATGCTCACCGGTTCATCCGGGCAAACCTGTGAAAACCGTATAAATTCATAAAAAACAAAACAAGGCGCTGCCATGCAGCAAATTGTGCATGGAGACCTTGTTGCATACGAAACGGATTGCGTTGATGGGGACAGTGACTGTCATCGTCCATAAAGTGGATTTCGTTCCTTTCCAAACTAACTGTAAGGCTGACTAGAGCCATTATACCCAATTTGCTGCGGTGTGTCAAGAAAAACCGTGTTGTTCCTGCGACACAATCGCATCTTCTGTCAGCGTGAGCTGACTGATGAGGCGGCCGGTTTCCGAATGCTTTTCTGTAGACGGAAACTTTTTCCTTTCCACCTCATCCGAGCAAGCTGCGCTTGCCCACCTTCCCCTCAAGGGGAAGGCTTTGTCCCGATTCATCCACATCTTCCCTTAAGGGGAATACTACCGTACCCATTGCGTGACTCCTAAGAAATCCCATGGGTTCTCTTGAAAATTGATTTCCGTGTGTTGTTCCTTCCGCAGTTTTACGGGAAAATCCCCTTGCTCAGGGCAAGGGGATGGCCGTTATTCAGCTTGTTCCTGCTGAAAGATATCTTCCTCTTCCGAATGGATTAAATATCGGGCGACCCGAGAGAAAAATTGGCTGTTGGTGGGGCGGCGAAGCCCAAACAGGGAGCGAAAAACCTCGTCCTGACCATAAAGATAGATGCGCAGGATAGCCCGGCGCAGCCGCTGTTCCACTGCCGTGACGGTGAGATGGTTGCGCTGCGCCAGACGTGGGTAGATATCTTTAGTAATATGTTGTGCCCAATGAGGATGTTCCACTGTCAACAAAATGCCCTGCTCCATCATCCGCCGGTTGGGCTGGCGCCGGGTTACCTGCCAGTTATCCAGCAGCTGCTCCAAAGTAAGCCGGTCCCGTTCGGCAGAGCGGCTGTCATAAAACAGGCACTGGATCATTCCCAGTACGCTGTCCGGATCCACCGGCAGCGTCATTCTGGCGTCCGCCGCCCTGCGGTCCCCCGAAAGAAAAACCGATTCGGTATGTGTTTCCAACAGCAGCACCTTACAGTGCAGCAGGCGGCAGTATTCCATTTCTTTTTCATATAATTGTCCGGTGTTGGTTTGAAGTACCAGCAATGACGCATGGAACTGAAAGATCCGGTGCAGAACCATCCAGGAATTCATTTCCACCTCCACCACAGAATAACCTGCCTCATTCAATTTTTTAGCCAACCGAAGTTCCAGATCAGAATCAACGCAGGACAACACAATGGTCAAAGGGCGGTCGTTGCAGTTCACTACTGTCTGATGCTTCATGCTCTGTTTTCTCCTCTCTTGCAAATTTTATGCCTATATTCTAGCAATCTTCCAATTCACCGTCAATTATAATTTTTATCATTCGACAAAAA
>CASDQY010000023.1 GCA_949282975.1 uncultured Oscillospiraceae bacterium
TGCCCTGAAAGAGCAGATCCGTTCCCTGCCCCAACGGGAAAAACGGATTTTGCAGCTGCGGTTCCAGCTGGGGAAAACCCAGACAGAGGTGGCAAAGGAGATTGGGATCAGCCAGGCTCAGGTGTCGAGATTGGAAAAATCGGCGCTGAAATGGGTGAAGGGGGAAACTTGAAAGTTTTTTGGTGAAGCTTTTTTTCAAAAAAGGTTCTCAGGGGTGTGGGGGTGAAACCCCCATAACAATTTGGAGTCCTTTTTTAGAGTCCGTGGCAGGGCGCCCATGTAGCATGAGCTGGTGGAAGCTGAAACCGAAAACCGCCCGACGAAGGCCGAAGGCCGAGAAGGGTCAAACCGGAATCCTTTCGTTCCGACACTAAACGCAAAGAAATCGCCAACCACTTTTTCGGTAGTTGGCGATTTGCTTACTTATTGGATGTTTCCGATTTGACCGGCTTATTGCCTGCGGCAAAGCAGCCGGCGGATTCCGAAGCCTTCTGCCCCCAACTGGGCTACATGGATGCCCTGCCACAGACTCTGAAAATGGACTTCGGATTCTTCGCAGGGGCTCTGCCCCTTGCAACCCCGCAAACCTTTGAAAAGGTTTGATCCAAACTTCAAATTATTTCTCATTCAACGGGCTGAGCACCAATTCCCCCGTTTCCAACGTGGGCTTTAACAGGATAATCCGCTGGTTGGCGGAACCTCGAAACTTCAGGGTAATATCCTTTTGGGCCTGGATAAACTCCCCGTCCACCAGCACATCCATTACTTCCAGCATGGGGCGGGTGGCGTTGCAGTGGGCCCGGCTGTCCCCCAGCAGTTCTTCCAGGGTGTACCCGGAATAGCACCAGATGTCCTTTTGGGGAAACCGCCGCTTGACCTCCTGCAAAAAGGGCAACAGCACCTGCTGATGGGCCGGTTCCATGGGCTCGCCCCCCAGCAGGGTCAGCCCGGCAATATAGGGGTGATCCAAAGCCTGGAGCAGCTCTTCTTCCACGTCCGGGGTAAAGGGCTTGCCATAGCCGAAGTTCCAGGTTTCCTCATTGAAGCAGCCGGGGCAGTGATGGGTGCAGCCGGAGACAAACAGGCTGACCCGCACCCCGGTGCCGTTGGCCACGTCCACCTTTTTGATCTCGGCATAGTTCAACCTGAGTTCCTCCTTACAGGTGCAGCACCCGTTCCTTGATTTCCTGGGTGCGGCCCTGGTTCCAGAACTGGGTTCCGATATAGCCGCAGGTCCGCCGGGCCACATTCATGGTATCCTGATCCCGGTTGTGGCAGTTGGGGCACTCCCACACCAGTTTGCCGTCCTCATCGGTGACGATCTGAATCTCTCCGTCGTAGCCGCACTTCTGGCAGTAATCGCTCTTAGTGTTCAGCTCGGCGTACATAATGTTGTCATAGATGTGCTCCATCACCGCCAGCACGGCCTCCACATTATCCTGAAGGTTGGGCACCTCCACATAGCTGATGGCGCCGCCGGGACTCAGCTTCTGGAACTGGCTCTCGAACGAGAGCTTGGTAAAGGCGTCGATGTTTTCCGTCACATGGACATGGTAGCTGTTGGTGATATAGTTTTTGTCGGTGACCCCGGGAATGATGCCGAACCGCTTTTGCAGGCACTTGGCAAACTTATAGGTGGTGGATTCCAGGGGCGTGCCGTAAAGGCTGAAATCAATGTTTTCCTTGGCCTTCCATTGGGCGCAGGCGTCGTTGAGCCGCTGCATCACCTGTAACGCAAAGGGGGTGGCTTCCGGATCGGTATGGGACTGGCCGGTCATATACCGGGTGCATTCGCACAGCCCGGCATATCCCAGAGAGATGGTGGAGTAACCGCCGTACAGCAGCTTGTCGATGGTCTCCCCCTTCTTCAGCCGGGCCAGAGCGCCGTACTGCCAAAGGATCGGCGCCACATCGGAGGGAGTGCCCTTTAACCGGTTGTGCCGACACATCAAAGCTTTGTAGCACAATTCCAGGCGGTTGTCCAAAATCTTCCAGAATTTGTCCATATCCTTGCCGGAGGAGCAGGCCACATCCACCAGGTTCAGGGTGACCACACCCTGGTTGAACCGGCCGTAGTATTTGGGTTTGCCGTTTTCATCCACATAGGGGGTCAAAAAGCTGCGGCAGCCCATGCAGGTATAGCAGTGGCCTTCCCCGTTTTTGTCTACCTTCAGCTGCTTCATCACCTTTTCGGAGATGTAGTCCGGCACCATCCGCTTGGCGGTGCACCGGGCGGCCAGCACGGTGAGGTCCCAATATTTGGTGCCGGGGCGGATGTTGTCCTCCTCCAGCACATAAATCAGCTTGGGGAATGCCGGTGTGATGAACACGCCCTTTTCGTTTTTCACGCCCATAATCCGCTGGCGGAGCATTTCCCGGGTGACCATGGCCAAATCGTCCCGAAGCTGCCCTTGGGGCACCTCGTCCAGATACATGAACACCGTGACAAAGGGCGCCTGGCCGTTGGTGGTCATCAGGGTAATCACCTGATACTGAATGGTCTGCACCCCTTTGGCCACCTCTTCCTGAACCCGCATCTCGGCGATCCGGTCGATCTGGTTCTGGTCGATGGTCAATCCGGCGGTGAGGAATTCCTGGGCCACCTGCTTGCGGAATTTCTGGCGGCTCACATCCACAAAAGGAGCCAGATGGGCCAGGGTGATGCTCTGGCCGCCATACTGGTTGCTGGCGATCTGGGCAATGGCCTGGGTGGCGATGTTGCAGGCGGTGTAAAAGCTCTTGGGCTTTTCAATCATGGTTTCGCTGATGACCGTGCCGTTTTGCAGCATATCCTCCAGATTCACCAGGCAGCAGTTGTGCATATGCTGGGCGAAATAATCGGCGTCGTGGAAGTGGATCACACCCTCGTCGTGGGCACGGACCACGTCCTCCGGCAGCAAAAACCGTCGGGTGATGTCCTTGCTGACCTCGCCGGCCATATAGTCCCGCTGAACGCTGTTTACCACCGGGTTCTTGTTGGAGTTTTCCTGCTTGGCTTCTTCATTTTCACACTCGATGAGGCTGAGGATCTGTTCATCGGTGGAGTTGGCTTTCCGCACCATGGCCCGCTTATAGCGGTAGGTGATATATTTCCGGGCCACTTCAAAGGCCTTCATATTCATGATCTGGTTTTCCACCAGGTCCTGGATCTCTTCCACGCTGAGAGTACGCCCCATTTGGCTGCAGATATTGGTGACGTTATTGGCCACCTCCACCACCTGATCCTGGGTCAGCCGGTCGGCCGGAACTACTTCCTTGTTGGCTTTCTGCACCGCCGCAATGATTTTTGTGATGTCGAAGATGACTTCCGTGCCGCTTCGTTTGATGATTTTCATAGGGAACGCCTCGCAATCTGGATTCTAAATATGGTATCCTGGATACCGAAAACCCACTATATATCGTATCATATGGGTGCAGTTCTTATTTTAACCCCTGGTGAAACGCAAGTCAAGAGCCAGTCCTGCCAACCGGCGAAATTCGGCAAAAGTACCAAAAGAAAATATACCTTTTTGGTACTGTTATCGGAAATACCCCGGTATTTTCTGGTGCGGCGGCAGGGCCGGTTGTGGAACCTATTTTCGTTTCTTGCAAATCTTGAATTTGCCAATTTCCAAAAGTGATGGAAAAAGCGTTTTCCGGAAGTTCCAAAGAAGAAAAAAGTCGGCGGCCCTTGGAAGGATTTCCCAAGGCCGCCGAACGGAATGAAAAACAAATTTTCCGGTTTACTGCAAAGGCTTATTCGTAAATCTGATCCACCAAATCGGCATATTTGCTGTCCAAGGACTGCTTCACCGGGGCGGCTTTCTTATAAAGCCCCACAATCGCCGTGCTCTTGGCCACCGGCAGCAGGGTGCCCGCACCGGCGACACAGCCGCCGGGACAAGCCATGCCCTCCAGCAGGTATCCATTGCGCTTGCCGGCCTTGGCCAGCATCAGCATCTTCCGGCATTCCTTCAGCCCCTGGGCAGAATCCACCAGCACTTCCCGATCCGGGTCCATCCGCTTGATGGCGTTGACTACGGCGCTGGCCACGCCGCCGCCCACGGCAAAGCCCCGGCCATCGCCGGAACCTTCGTTGAACCGCTGGGATACGTCCTCTTCCTTCACCGTTTCCAGATTGATGCCCTTGGCTTCCAGCATGCCCCGGAGTTCTTCAAAGGTAAGGACGAAGTCCACATCGCTGCGCACCGTCCGCCGGGAAGCTTCCAGCTTTTTGGCGGAGCAGGGGCCGATGAACACAACCCGGGCGTTGGGGTGTTCCTTTTTAATCAGCCGGGCGGTGAGCACCATGGGGGTGAGGGTCATGGAGATATAGTTGGCCTTATCCGGCAGGGTCTTTTTGGCCATGACGCTCCAGGCCGGGCAGCAGGAGGTGCCCATCCCTTCCTGTTCCGCCGGAACCTTTTCCATAAAGTCCTTGGCTTCCTCGATGGTGCACAGGTCGGCGCCGATGGCCACTTCGTAGATGCCGGAAAAGCCCATGGCTTTCATGGCTTCCTTGATCTGTTCGGCGTGGACCCGGGGGCCGAACTGTCCCACAAAAGCGGGAGCCACGGCGGCGATCATTTCGTCTCCCCGCTTAATGGCCTGGATCAACTGGAAGATCTGGCTCTTGTCCGCAATGGCACCGAAGGGGCAGTTAACAATGCACTGGCCGCAGGAAACGCACTTGTTGTAGTCAATGGAGCAGCGGCCCAAAGCGTCGCTGGAAATAGCCCCCATGCCGCAGGCGGCTTCGCAGGGCCGTTCCTGCTTGATGATGGCGTGATAGGGGCAAACCTCCACGCACTTGCCGCATTTGATGCACTTTTCCGGGTCAATGTAGCTGCGGCCATGATGCTGGGAAATGGCCTGTTTGGGACAGATCTCCACGCAGGGCCGGGCCAGGCATCCCTGACATCCGTCCGTTACCCGAACCTTAGTCCGGGGGCAGGAATGGCAGGCGATGGAGATGATGTTTACCAGCGGGGGATCGTAATATTTTTCCGGCTTTGCCGCCTCTTCAATGCCCTGGGCCAACGGGGCGTGCTGGGTGATGGAGCGCACCGGCAGACCCATGGCCAGGCGCAGCCGTTCCCCGATGATGGCCCGTTCCAGGAAGATACTCTCCCGGTAGGTTGCTACCTCGCCGGGAACGATTTTATAGGGGAGTTCCTCGATTTTGGAAAGATCCCCTCCTTCATAGGCCAGGCGGGCGATCTCGGTAAAGACCTGCCGGCGAAGTTTGGTGACCGATGTGTAGATTCCTCGCATATCCATGGATGGACTTCCTTTCTTGTCTGATTTCCGGGCGGATGAAATGAAGCTGTTTTATAAAAAACAGCAGAATACACTATGATAAGTATAACAAAAACACGGCTTTCTTTCAAGGGCTTTTGATGAATCATAAGGCAAACTTTCACCCAAATTGACGACGCTTGTCCGTGGAAGATTACACGCCCTTTTCGGGCCCAGCCTTGCACCCGAGGCATGGGCGTGATATAATAATTGGCAGAGGCAATTGCAGCTTGTTGAAAAAGGGCTCATATGTTTCCGAATTGACCCACCCTTGGCTTTACGCCTTTAGGTGGGCGGATTCCAGTCCGTTCTTTCCACAACTTTTGATAAAAATCAAAACAAAAAGATAAGTTTTTAGAATATAATTATTTCCCTGCAGGGGCCTTGCCCCTTGCAACCCCAGCAGCTTTTTGTAAAAAGCTGCACCAAAAACTTTATAAGAGCCAATTATGATCTTTGGCGATGAAAATCGGTGGAACCCCAACGAATGCAATCTTTGGACACGGGAACCGGCTGTCTACCCTTCCCCATCCACCGGCAAGCCGCCCTTTAATCGCAAGCAAAACCCAAAAACAGCACAGGAGGAATGCAGCATGGAATTGTTGGAAACCCTTTCCCGGCAGGCCCGGGACGCCATGACCCAGCTTTTGGAACAGGCCCGCACCAAACCGGGACAGATTGTTGTGGTGGGCTGTTCATCCAGCGAGGCAGGGGGATACCGGATTGGTTCCCATTCCGCCCTGGAGCTGGCCCAGGCCATCTTCGACGGGCTGTATCCGGTAGTGCAGGAACACGGCATGTATCTGGCCGCCCAGTGCTGCGAGCACCTCAACCGTGCCCTGATCGTGGAAGAAGAGTGCATGGAAAAATACCATCTGGAGCAGGTCAACGCCGTTCCCCAGCCCAAAGCAGGGGGCAGCTTTGCCACCACCGCCTGGGCACGGTTTTCCCACCCGGTTGCAGTGGAGCGGATTCAGGCCCACTGCGGCATGGACATTGGGGATACCCTCATTGGAATGCACCTGAAACCGGTGGCCGTTCCCCTGCGGCTGGAGCTGGACCACATCGGCCAGGCCCATCTGGTCTGCGCCCGCACCCGGGTCAAGTTCACCGGCGGAAGCCGGGCCGTGTATCAGGAAGATCTGTTGTAACCAAAAGGAGAAGGCATATGAAACGGTATCTTTGGATCATCTTAGCCGCCTGCGGGCTTTTGGTCTGCGGGCTGACCCATCTGTATGAACTGCTGCTGGGACAGCTTCCCTTCTGGCTCTATCTTAGCCTGCTGGGGTTGTCTCTGGCCCTGCTTCTGGCAGGGGTCATCTGGGGCATGGTGCGGGTATTCGGCGGCAAAAAGCCCTCTGCGCCCCAGGCATAATCAAACACAGCAAAACACTCCAACGGTGTGGGGAAAGCCCCGGCCGCTGGAGTGTTTTTTGGCAGGAATGGAATTTTTCTTTGTTTATTCGCCCAGAAGCTTCCCCCAGACTGCTTCCCCGCCGTCGGTAAGGCCGGTAAAGCAGATGGTGGGGCGGCTGTTTTCCAGGTCGTAGCATTTGAGCACCCGGCCGGTGACAACCGCCTTTTTGGTGCGAAGGGTGAGCTGGTTCTGCTGGGGGTCGTACTCATAGGTCAACGGCTTTTTATCCGTCCAAAGCCCGGCGCCGCCGGCCTGCAAACGGCCGGGACGGCCCTTTTTGGGGCGGTCCCCCTTTTCGGGGAAATGGATAAACTCCCAGTTCCCCGGCAGGCAATCGGCGGGAATGCTGCCCTGATCTTCCCCGGCATAGTCTTCGGGACTGAATACCGGCCATCCATCCACAAAAACCATCTGGCGGATCATCATAAAGTGCATCCGGAAGCTGGTCTTTCCTTCCCAGGTATGCCGTTTGGCAAAGGCTTTTGCCCCGTCCCGCACATGGTGGCAGAAGAAATACCGGCCGGTGTCGGGATCGTAAAAGGGAACGCCGTGGCCGGGGCCCCGGAAACCGCCGTAGCTCCAGTTTTCGGTGGAGGTTTCGGCATAGGGATTGGCGGCGGTAAACTGATAGCTCCCCGCCAGCTTGACCCCCATGGTATCCCCGATCATGGAGCGGCCCTGGTAATCCACATAAGGTCCGGTTACTTCCCGGCTGCGGGCCACTCGGATGTCGTAACCGTCCCCCAGCCAGCCATAGGACAGGAACAGATAGTAGTACCCTTCCTGGGGATGGTAGATCACCGCCGCCCCTTCCGGGCCGTCCACGGTATTGCGTCCCTTTCGTGCCAGCAGGGTGCCCAGGCTGCGGGGATCGCCGTCCAGCGGCATACCGGTCTTAGGCTCCAACGGTTTGGCATAGATGCCGCCGAAGAAGGAGCCGTAGATCATATACTTTTCCCCCTGGGGCGTGTCTACAATATGGGCGTCAATGGCGTTGGGAAGGGTATTATCGGTGTCCCAGGTGTCCATCACCACGCCACGGTTGACGAAGGGCCCTTCCGGCTTGCTGCTCACCGCCAGCCAGATCTTGGATTCGCTGCTGCCGAAGGCACGGGTGGAGGAATAGTACATCCGGTATTCCCCGTCCACATACTCCACAAAAGGAGCCCAAAAGCTGGGGGTTGGTTTGCGGTTGCCGTTTTGTTTGGCCTGCTGGATGGAAGCCTCCTCCAGCACGGTGCCACGGTACTCCCAATGGATCAAATCCCGGCTGCGGCGCAGGGGAATGCCCTGGCTGGGCTGGGAAAAAATCCTGGAGTCAGTGGCGTAGGAATAGTACCAGCCGGACACCGGATCCTTCATCAGGCCGGGGTCGTGGCTTTCAAAGGTGGGATTTTTGCTGCGATCATAAAGCCCTAATTTTTTCTGGGGCGGCTGCTCCGGCAGGCGGAGCTTCTCCAAAGGAGACATGGTGCAATTACTTCCTTTCCGGGAATCAAATGAAATGACTAGGTTGTCCTGCCGCCCTGCAAAAGAAAGAGCGGCGAGGCCGAAGCCACGCCGCTCAAGCATTTTCTGCGCTCATACCCGGCGGCTTTCAGCCTACGGGCTATTTTAGCAGAGTCATTTCCCGGATGCAAGCCGTCAAATTAACAGAATTTGCCCCAGTGTGTGACGCCATTATTGTCGATACCGGTGAACACCATGCTGGTCTTCCAGTTCTCCAAATCCCAGCAGGCCAGAACTTTGGCGGTAATGGTGGTACCGTTATTCAGGGTAATCACCAGAGTGCCGTCGGATTCGTCGTAGGTGTAGTTGCCGGATTCACCGCCGATGGTGGCCGTGCCGCCGCCGTTTTGGTATTCACCCAGCACGCTGTGCACCGAGCTGACCTGTTCGTTTTCCAGACTGTCAAACTTCAGGGTCTCCCAGTTGCCCGCCAGCAGGCTGCCGGAAACAGGCTGGCTGTTTTCCGAGCTTTCGTTGGGATACACCATCTCCGGGCTGAGAGTGGGCCAACCGTCCACCCAAACCAGTTCCCGAATGGAGAGATAGTGCATGTACCAGGTGTCCTGATTGTTGTCCACTGTCTTATAGCACTCGGCGCCGTCCCGCACATGGCCGGCAAAGTACCAGGTATCGGTGGTGTCGTCGTAGAACGGTTCCCCGTGGCCGGGGCCGATGAAACCGTTCCAGCTCCAGTCGTCCAGCACATAAGGCTGATCGCCGCCGCCGGGGCTGGAGGCGGTAAATTCATAGCTGGCCGCCAGCTTGGTGCCGGTGGTGGCAACACTGGTGGAGGTCATGGAGTTGCCCAGGTAATCCTCATACGGGCCGGTAATATCTTCGCTGCGGGCCACCCGGATATCATAGGTGTCGCCCAGGTAGCCGTAGCTCAAAAAGAGATAATAATAGCCGGTGTCTTCATTATAGATGATGCTGGCGCCCTCCGGGCCATCCAGCGTATTGCTGCCCCGCCGGGCAATGCAGGTGCCGTAATAGACATTCATCAAGCCGGAAGTGTCGGAATTCAAGGCGGTGCCGTCGGCATTCAGTTCCTTGAGGTAAATGCCCCCAAAGAAGGAGCCATACACCAGGTAGGGAGTGCCCTCCGCCGATTCCACGTAATAGGGGTCAATGCCGTTGGGGCCGTTGCCGGAAGTGTTGTTCCAGGTATCCACCACCAGGCCACGGTTGACAAAGGGGCCTTCCGGGCTGTCGGATACCGCCAGATAAATCCGGCTGCGACAGCTTCCAAAGCTGGATACGGAGTAGTACAGCCGGTATTCGCCGTCCACATAGCAGATGCAGGGCGCCCAAAAACCGGTGCAGTAGCCGCCGTCCGCCAGCCGCTGTGCTTCGGTGACCGAAGCAGAATCCAGGGCCAGGCTGACATACTCCCAATCCACCAGGTTGGTGCTCCGGCGGATCTGAATGCCCACGCCACGGCTTGCGTTGCCGCCCATGGTGGAGTCGGTGGAATAGCAGTAGTAGTACTCGCTGTTGGGATCTTTAAAGGTGGAGGGGTCATGCACTTCCACCGGGCCGAACACATCCCGATCCTTGGTGCCGAAATAGAAGGGACTGGATTCCGTGACATTCAAGGAGGACAGGTCGGTGTCGTTGGCCTGGTAGACAGCGTTGTTTTCGCAGCCGGTAGCGCTCAGCAGCATCACAGCGCTGAGGCTCATGGCCACAAAGCCTTTCAGCCAGGTTTTACGTTTCATACAATACCTCATTCCATTTGTCGGTGAAACAAAACGGCGCATGGGCCGCACTGCGCAAGCTCATACGCCGTTTCTTACAGCAGAGCTTCTGCTGCAATAATGTTTGATTAGCCCTTGATACCGCTCAATGCCACGGATTCGATGATGAACCGCTGGAAGATGAAGAACAGGATCAGGGTGGGCAGCATACTGAACACAGATGCTGTCATGATGATGGGGTAGTCAGCCACAGTCGCATTGTTTTCAAAGTACTGCATGATGACCAGCTGCAGGGTGAAGAGTTTTTGTCTCTGGCCGATGAAGACCTGGGGAGCCAAAAAGTCGTTCCAGATACCCATGAACCACAGGATTGCCTGGGTCGCCAAAGCGCCCTTCATCAAAGGCAGGAAGATGGCATAGTAGATCTTAAAGTATCCACAGCCGTCGATCAGAGCCGCTTCCACCAGTGTACTGGGTATGCCGGCCAGATTCTGCCGCAGGAAGAAAATCACGCTGATATTTCCCAGAGCGCCGGGAAGAATCAAGGGCAGCAGAGTGTTGAGCAAGCCAACACGGCTGAACATGATGTACTGCGGGATCATGATGGATGCAAAGGGAATCATCATGGTGGCCAGCAAGCACATGAAGAAGACGTTCTTTCCACGGAAGCGGAGTTTTGCAAAGGAGAACGCCGCCAGAGAGGAGGTAAAGCAACCGATTACCAGAACGGGAACCGCAATGAGGATGGAGTTGAGAACGCCTTGATAGAAGTTCTCATCCTGGGCTACTTCGGCGTAGTTTTCCCAGTGCCACACTTCCGGGAACAGCACAAAGTTTACGGAAGTGGTTTCACGCATGGTCATGCAGCTCATGAAAATCATGTAGAATAAGGGGAACACCATGATAATAGCGCCCGCAAAGAGCAATACCATGATAATGACATTTGCTACTTTGGATTTCGTGCTCAGCACCTCGCCGGTGGAGCCGTTTTTCTTTTTATTCGCCACAGTATTCGCCCCCTTAATCCGCAGAATAGACCCATTTATTCTGTACCTTGAACTGAATCAAGGTCACGATCAGAATAATGATGGTCAGAACCCAAGATACTGCCGCACCATAACCCATCCGGGCGCCGCTGCCTTGGTTAAAGGTGACGTCGTAGATGTAGAACACAACGGTGATTGCTGATGTTGCGAAGTTTCGTGCGTTGGTACCCAACACGCTGATTTCCACGTAGATCTGCAAGCCGCCGATGATGGTGGTGATGATGATGTAGAAGGAAATGGGGGTCAGCAACGGGAAGGTAATCTTAGTAAAGCGCTTCCAGCCGCTGGCACCGTCAATTTCCGCCGCTTCATAATAGGAGCGGTTGATGTTCTGCAAGCCGGCCAGGTACAGCACGGTGGTGCCGCCGACGCCCTTCCAGACGGTGAAGATGATGATAGCCCATTTTACGGTGTTGTCATCGTACAGCCAAGCGGGGCCTTCGATGCCAAACAGGCTTTCCAGCACGGCGTTAAGCAGGCCGTTCTGGGTGTAGATCTGGTTCCACAGCACGGAAACTGCAACCAGAGAAGATACCACGGGAACGTAGTACATGGTACGGAGGATCCGCACGCCGGGGATTTTCCGGTTCATACCCATGGCCAAAAACAGGGCGATGATCATGCCGATGGGAATGCCGATCAGGTAGAAGAATGTATTGCCTAGGGAGTACCAGAAGGTGGGGGTGGTGAAGAGTTCCACGAAGTTGTCGAATCCCACAAAGCGCATATCTCCGATACCGGTCCAGTTATTGAAGCTCAGTACAATGGAGAAGCAGATGGGGAACAGCATAAAGCACAGAAACCCAACAATGGGGGCCAGGATAAAGAGCAAACCGGCCCGTTCCTCTTGTCTGGCGGCTCGACTAAGCTTATGCTTCTGCTTAGTTGCCATACTTATTTACACTCCTTTTTAAAAAACCGGCTGCCAACTTAGGGTCGCTGGCAGCCAGTCTTCTCAACTAATTTCCTTGGCTACACCGCCAGGGCGCAGCGTGCAGGAATGCGAATCATCAGCCGCCGATAGCCTGGTCATATTCAGCCCAAGCAGTATCCAGCAGTTCCTGGCAGGTGGTCTGCATAGCGATCAGGTAATCTTCTGCGGAAATGCCGCCTTCCAACAAGGTGGGCATCTCAGACAGGAAGCCTTCCGCACCGTTCCACCACAGCTGGTTGGGAGTGTAGAAGTATTCGGGCATCACGTTCCGATAGCCGTAGCCATTGGGAGCGGTGCCGGCAGATTCGCCAGCCATGTAGTTAAACACGACCTGATAGTTATCAGCGTATGCAACTTCACCGCTTTCCAGCTGGGAAGCAAAGGTTTCGGTAGCATAGCTCATCAGGTTGGGCAGCTGAATGCCGCCTTCCGCCAGCTGCTGCTGACCTTCCTGGTTGGTGGAGTAGTATTCGATGAACTTCACAGCGTTTTCGATGTTATCGCTGTTAGCGTAGACACCGTAACCAACGGTACCGGCACGGGCAGCGCTGTAGGAGCCGCTGGGGCCAACCGGGAAGTAGGTCAGATCCCATTCAAAGTTCACGATTTCGGGGTTGTTGAAGTTCGCAACGTCCCAAGTTCCGGTGGGGTAGAAACCGATTTGACCGGAGATCCAGCGCTGATATACGCCCAGGGCGGCGTCTTCTTCGGGGGTGGGAGCCAAACCGTCGGCTACCAGGCCCTGCAGGTATTCCAGGGTTTCCACGAATTCCGGCTGAGGAGTGCCGTTGGCGTCAGTCAGTTCCAGAGTGCGGTTGTTTTCGCTCAGGAAGTGACCGCCGTTACTGTACAGCAGCTGGGGCACATAGAATTCGGAAGGAATTGCGCAGCCCCAGGTGGGAGCGTTTTCATCCTCGGTGACCAGCCGAGCGCAGACATCCCGGAACTCATCCCAAGTCATGGGATTGTCGTTATCAGGATAAGCAACGCCCTTGCTGTCAAACAAGGTCTTGTTGTACGCATACATGAATACAGAGTAGTCATGGGGCAGAGCGTACAGAGCGCCGACTTCGGTTTCACCGGTTTCGGTGTCGTAACGGAATGCGTTCACAGCATCCGGCCAGATGTCGGCAATGGCTTCCTGCTGGGCTTCATCCAGGTAGTCGTCCAAAGCAACGATCTGATTCTGAGTGGCATAACGGGCAATGTTGGCGGGTTCTACATAGAACACGTCAGCCATGGTGCCGGCGGCCAATGCGGAAGTTACGCTGGTAGCGTAGTTTTCCTGCTGGCTCCGCTGAAGTTCCACGGTGCCGACGTCAGGATTTTCTGCCTCGAAGTTTTCCAACATGGACTCGTAGATTTCCATCTCGTGGTCCTGGGCGTAGATCATGACGGTCAGATCAGCACCGTCATCGCCACAGCCGGTGAACCCAACGAGCGCAGTGGCTGCCATAGCAGCGGTCAAAACACCGCACAAGCAGCGCTTGAAAATGCGTTTGTTCATAATTTTCCTCCTGTCTTTTTTAGGCATTCCGGTTTTTGCAAATCAAGGATTCACAAATCCGTCATACTTTTTTCAGAAACTGTGAAAAATGCCCTGAATTCTTCACGGTTTCTTAATACACGTCAATACTAGCACAAATGCACGGGTATTGTCAAGTATTTTCGTTCAATTTCTCCAACTTTTTGTCCAGACCATTCTCGCCCTCGCCTCTCTTGGAGGAGCTTCCAGAAAATTCCCACGAATTTCCTGGGATTTCCAGACTTTGATTTTGCAAAAGCCTTACATTTCCGACACAATCCGTCCACGAAATATTTGGAGAAAATTCACAACTATCCGGAAGAAACAGCGCTTTCCGAAAACTCAGAAAGCGCCGTAACTTCCGTAGAATTTGCTGTGCTTTCAACGGTTAGAAGGATTATTTTTTCTTCTGTCCGTAATACGCATTGGGTCCATGCTTACGCATAAAATGCTTGTCCTGCATATCCTGGGGGGCCGTGGCGACCTTGGGGTTCACCATCTCGGTGAACATATCCATTTTGGCTACCTCTTCCAGCACCACCGCATGGTACACCGCATCCGCCGGATCCGTGCCCCAGGTAAAGGGGCCGTGATTCTTGCAGATCACCGCAGAGACATACATGGGATTGATGTTCCGGTTCTGGAAGGTCTCGATAATGACCTTGCCGGTATTCTTTTCATAAGCTTCTTCGATCTCTTCCTTGGTCAGATTTCTGGCACAGGGAATGGGACCGTAAAAGTAGTCCGCATGGGTGGTGCCGTAGCAGGGGATGTCCCGGCCGGCCTGGGCCCAGGAGGTGGCATAGGGGGAATGGGTGTGCACTACGCCGCCGATTTCCGGGAATGCGTTGTACAGCTCCTGGTGGGTGGGGGTATCGGAAGAAGGATTCAGATCCCCTTCCACCACCTTACCGGTTTTCAGATCCACCACTACCATATCGGAGGGCTTCAATTCGTCGTAATCCACGCCGGAGGGCTTGATGACGAACACACCTTTTTCCCGGTCCACGCCGCTGACGTTGCCCCAGGTATAGGTAACCAGTTTCCGTGCGGGAAGCTCCATATTGGCTTCATATACTTTTTGTTTCAGTTCTTCCAGCATAACGAAGTTCTTCCTTTCCCATCAAACGGAGGGTGATTACAGGATGCCCTTGATCTTGTAGGCCACGTCCTTGAGCATGAGATCCTGCTTGAACTGGCGGACATTGGTTTCCGGTCCGATGTGAACGAACTCGATGCCGCACATATCGGCGTAATCTTCCATCTGTTCCGCCGTCAAATCGAAGCTCAGCACAGTGTGGTGGGCGCCGCCGGCATAGATCCAGCATTCCGCAGCGGTCTGCAGATCCGGCAGGGGCTTCCAGGTGCACTTCGCCACCGGCAGATTGGGGGTGGGGTTCGGGCAGGGAACGGCTTCCACATCGCAGCAGATCAGGCGCAGACGACCGCCCATATCCACCAGAGAGCAGGTAATGCCCTTGCCGGATTTGCCGTCGAATACCAGACGTGCCGGGGGTTCCTTACCGCCGATGCCCAGTTCATGGACTTCGATTTTGGGCTTGGTAGCCGCCACGCAGGGGTCAACTTCCAGCATGTGGGCGCCCATGATCAGTTCGTTGCCGGGAACCAAGTTCAGGGTGTAGTCTTCCATGAAGGCAGTGCCGCCGGGCAAGCCTTCGGCCATCTTCTTCATGATGGTGTCCAACGCAGCGGTTTTCCAGTCGCCCTCGCCGCCGTAACCAATGCCCTTGGCCATCAGGTTCTGGGTGGCGATACCGGGAAGCTGGCGCATACCCACCAGATCCTGGAAGGTGTTGGTGAAGGCAGAGAAGTCGTTTTCCGCAAAGAACTTCTCCATGGCAATCTCGCAGCGGGCCTGATAGCGGACGCTGTCGATATTGTCGGTGTTCATGTCATACTTGGAGGTGTACTCCGCCATCTTGGCGTCTACTTCCTCTTCGGTGCAGGCGTCGATGGCCTTGGCCAGATCGCCCACCGCATAGGTGTTGCATTCCCAGCCCAGTTTGATTTCCACTTCCACCTTGTCGCCTTCGGTGACGCCAACGTAGCGCATGTTGTCGCCGAAGCGGCAGATCTTCAGTTCCTTGCCCAGCACCACGCCGGCAGCGCTGCGCATCCAGGCAGCAATCCGCTTGGTGACTTCGGGATCTTCCCAGTGGCCCATAACCACCTTACGGTTCATGCGCAGGCGGCTGGCGATAAAGCCGGTTTCACGGTCGCCGTGGGCGGACTGGTTCAGGTTCATGAAGTCCATGTCCATGGTGTCGTAGGGGATTTCCTTGTTGTACTGGGTGTGCAGGTGCAGCAACGGCTTGTTCAGCTCTACCAGGCCCTTGATCCACATCTTGGAGGGGGAGAAGGTGTGAGCAAAGATAATCACGCCGGCGCAGGCATCGCAGTAGTTGACTTCTTTCATGACCTTGGTGATCTCTTCGGTGCAAGTCACCACGCCCTTGTTGACGATCTTGCAGGGCAGGCCGAACTCGTTCATCTTGCTGATCATGTCGTCAGCGTGCTTGATGCAGGCCTGGATGGCGTCATCGCCGTACAGGGGCTGGGAGCCGGTTACAAACCAAAACTCCAAGTCTTTTAAACTTCTCATTGGTATCAGTCTCCTTCTATGAAATCCTTATGTATGGACCGGTTCTTCCCCGCCCGGGCAGCCCAGGCGGGAAATACCGGGACAATGACGATTAGGCCAGGCCTTTGGCTTCCAGCTTGATCTGCTTTAAGCGCTTCATCACGTCGTTTTCGCCCCGTCCGAAGTAATCGTGGAGGGTCTCATACTCCGCATACAGTTTGTCGTACACGGCAGAGTTTTCCGGGATGGGGGTGTAGACGGTGTCCTTCAGGTTGCCCATGACCCGGGCGCCCTCGAAGCAATCCTTGAACGCACCGCCGGCCACAGCGCCGAAGATGGCGGAGCCGAGGGCGGGTCCCTGGGTGGAACCGGCAATCTTGATGGGCTTCTTGATGACGTCGGCATAGATCTGCATGGTCATGGGGTCCTTCTGGCTGATGCCGCCGGAAGCGTAGAACTCGTCCACCGGAACGCCGTTCTGCTCGAAGTTTTCGATGATCTTACGGGTGCCGTAAGCGGTGGCTTCGATCAAAGCACGGTAGATTTCTTCCGGCTTGGTGAGCAGGGTCATGCCCAGGATCATACCGGTCAGGTCCACGTCCACCAGCACGGAACGGTTGCCGTTCCACCAGTCCAGGGCCACCAGACCGGATTCGCCCACTTTCAGCTTTTCCGCCTTGGAGCGCAGATACTTGTGGATGTTCATGCCCGCAGCCTGGGCCGCATCGTAATAATCCTTGGTCAGGCAGTTGTTGATAAACCAGGCAAAGTGGTCGCCGCAGCAGCTCTGGCCGGCTTCGTAGCCGAAGTAGCCGGGCATAACGCCGTCTTCCACCACGCCGCACATACCGGGAGCAATTTTTTCTTCGGTGCCCATGAGGATATGGCAGGTGGAGGTGCCCATGATGGCCAGCATCTTGCCGGGGCCGTCGATGGTCACAGCGGGAACGCAGACGTGAGCGTCCACATTGCCCACGGCAACGGCGGTGCCAACCTTCAAACCGGTCATGGCAGCGGCCTTTTCATTGATTTCGCCGGCTTTGGAGCCCAGAGGGGTCACGGGGCAGCCGATCTTTTCCTCCACCATGTTTTCCAGCTTGGGATTCAAGGCCTTGAAGAATTCCTTGGAGGGATACCCTTCCTTCTTGCTCCACATGGCTTTATAGCCGGCGGTGCAGGAGTTACGGGTGTAGTTGCCGGTGAGCATCCAGGGGATCCAGTCGGCGGCTTCCACAAAATAAGCCATGGTGTCGTACACTTCCGGAGCCTCTTCGCAGATCTGCCAGATTTTCGGCACATACCATTCGGAAGAGATCTTGCCGCCGTAGCGGGCCAGGAAGGTTTCGCCCATTTCTTCCGCCTTTGCATTGAGCATATTGGCGTACTTCTGGGCGGCGTGGTGCTTCCACATCTTTACATATGCGTGGGGGTTGGATTTGAATTCATCCAAGAAGCACAGGGGGGTGCCGTCTTTGGTGACAGGCAGGGAGGTGCAGGCGGTGAAGTCAATGCCTACACCCACAATATCGTCCGGAGAAACACCGGACTGCTTGAGCACGTCGGGAATGGTGTGGCTGAGCACGTCCAGGTAATCCTGGGGATGCTGCAAAGCCCAGTCCACTCCCAACGGGGTGCCGTCGGGAAGAGTTTCGCTCATAACGGCATGGGGATACTCCAACACACTGGAGCAGATCTCCTCGCCGGTTTCCACGTTTACCAGAACTGCACGTCCGGACAGGGAACCATAGTCCACGCCAATCGAATACTTTGCCATGGGTCAATCCTCCTTAAATTTTAACCAAATTCCGTATTGCGGTCGGCAATACCGCTAAAAAGTTGTACGAACAACTTCTTACCAAAAGTATACTGGAATTCTTCTGCAAAAGCAAGAAGAATTTATCGAAACCGCCTATTTTTCCCGTTCGCTGTGCTCCCGGTTCAAATTTCGCACCGAACCACGCTCCACCATCACCGGGGAAAAGGCATAACTTCCCTTGCTTTGATGGCGGATCATAGCCAGCAGGCGGCGGGCGGCCTCTGCACCGATCTCCCCGGCGGGATAATCAATGGAGGTCAAACCGGGATGCCCTATCCCGGCCAGTTCCGAATTATCGAAGCTGACGATGCTCACCTGATCCGGCACCTTGATACCGTGGCGGGCGTACACCTCCATCAGCTTGCAGGCGATTTCATCATTGTAGCACACCACCCCGGTGCTGTCGCCGATGCGGCTCAGCAGCCGTTCGTCCTCTTTGGGGGCGAACATGGTGTCCAGATCCTCGGTGACGTACCACATCACCCAGCTGTCCTCAAACGCCGTCTGGGCATCCCGCATCTGATTCACATAGCCGGAATAGCGGAAATGCCCCTGGACATCGTCGGACTTAAAAATGCCGAAAATCTTCCGGTGCCCCCGGCGCAGCAGGTACCGGGTGGCCATTTTTCCCGATTCATAGTCGTTCATGGCCACATAGGGAAAGTCCATGCCGGCGTAATAGCCGTTTAAAAACAGCAGGGGGATCCGGCTGGCGGCAATTTCCCGATACAGGCGCTGGTTGGGGTTGGGCAAAGCGCTTTTGGTGGGTTCTACAATCAGCCCGTCCACCCCGCTTTCCAGCAGAGAGGACAGAACCTGGTTTTCGTTGCGGGTTTTATTATAGGTGATCCCAAGCTGCATATGATAGCCGCCCTGGGAAAGCACCCGGTCGATCCCACGGATGACTCCGGGGAAAATGTAGCTGTCTAAATAAGTCGTGATCACGCCGATGTTCATGGTCACCGGACGGTTGTCCAAAGCGGTGCGGCTGACATAGGTGCCGCTGCCCTGGCGGCGCTCCAACAGGTTTTCCCGCACCAGCGTGCTGAGGGCCTGGCGCACCGTTTGGCGGCTGAGCCGAAACCGTTGGGCCAACTCATTTTCACTGGGCAACCGGCTTCCGATGGGAAACGTTCCTGCCAGGATGCGATCCCGGATCCAGTCGCTGAGCGCCTCGTGTTTTGGCTTTCCTCCCATGGTCTTTTCCGCTTCTCCTTTCCGAAAAGGCGGAATCCGCCTCAAACGGCATCCCGCCCAATCGGAATCTGGAAACAAAATACCGTTTTATGGATATTATAGCATTTTTGCCGTGAAATTCAATGGCTTTTTAGATAAAATTTCAAAATTCTCCATCTTAATCAAAAAATGCCGGCTGAAATGTTCAAAACGCCTATTTTTTGAAACGAAATCGAGAATTCCTCCGCCGCTTTTGCCGGTATTATTTTCCCTTTTTGCGGCGCTTGGCGGCGGCCCGGCGGGCTGCTTTCCGGCGAAGGGTGCGTTCGGTTTGGAAAAAGCGCTGTTCCAGTTCCTTGCCCTGTGCCTCGATCACCTGAAGGTGGGAACGGTTGCGGGAAGAGCCCTGCTGCTCCACCTGCTGGTAGATGGCCAGCAGGTAGTTGGCCAAGGCTTCCTGCCCGGAGGACTGCACCGACTGGCGCACCGAAGCGCTGAGAATTTTGCGCTGCTCGGGGGTGCGGTTTTTCTGCTCCAGCAAAAGCTGGTACAGTTCCTGGGCGTTCTTATAAATGAAGCCGTTGACCCCCGGCTGCACCTGGCCGGCGTTTAAGGGATCGTTGATGTGCAGCACCGGCAGCCCGGTGGCCATTCCCTCCAGCATGGAGATGGAATTGGTATCGCTGAGGCTGGCGGTGACGTATACATCCAGGCAGGCATAGTAATCCAGGATCTCATTGTGATCCACCGCCCCTGCAAAGGTCACCAGATCGGCAATGCCCAGCTTTTGGGCCAGCTCCTCCAGCTCCGGCCGGGAGGGGCCGTCCCCGATGATCATCAGCTTGATGCCATCCTGACGCTGCACCGTTTGAGAAAAGTAATCCAGCAGCACATCCACGCTCTTTTCCCGCCCCAGGCGGCCGCAGAACCCGGCGATGAGCTCTGTGTCGGCAAAGCCGTACTGCTGTTTGAGCCGGGCCACATGCTCCCAGTTCACCTTATCCGGGCTGAACTTGTCCAGCTCCACCGGATTGGGCACCACGTTTACTTTCCGGTCCGCCTTGCATTCATCCAGGTATTCCTGAACCTTGGCGGAAGGGCCGGTAACCGCCTGGCTGTGCTGGGCGAAATACTTGAAGTACCGCCGGGACATGATCCGCACCATGGGGATGAAGGGCTTGGGGGCTACATAATAAAGATAGTCCTCATACATGGTGTGGAGGGTATATACATAAGGGATCTGAAGCTTCCGGGCAATCCGCACCGCACTCAGCCCCACCCCGAATTCCGTGTGGATATGAATGATATCGGGATGAAACTGCTGAATAATCCGAAACCGGGTGCGGCTGAAGGGATTGGCCAGGCCGTAATCGTACAGCCGCTTTAATTCCTTGCCGGGACAGTACAGCACATCCCCCTCCAGATGATGGTGGCGGGCCTTGATGTCCACGGTGACAATCAGCACCTGATGCCCCGCTTTTTCCAGCCCGTCTTTGAGGGACTTCACATGGGTCACTACCCCGTTGATATAGGGCAGGTAGGACTCGGTAAACATTGCAATCCTCATAGTATGACGCCTTTCTTTGGGTCTCCCCGGTTTTCTCTTTGGTTTACTTTTAGTATAACATATTTTCCCAATGGTGGCAATGTGCAAAATTCACCGGTGTGATTCCCTGTTTTTTCCGACAGGCTGCCACATTTTCTCATTTTCCGTGATCCGGACAAAACAAATTCTCCCGGCCTGCGCAGCAGCACCGGGAGAACGGGACACGAGGGAAAACACCGTTACCACAGATGTGGCATATTCTGATTGGCTACGTTGTTGATGCTGGCAATGGCGGCAGCGGTAGCGGCGTCCCCGGCCAGATCCCGGCCGTCCTTGCCCACTTCCCTGACCGACACCACACGATACCCGCCGGGGATCAAACCGGCTTCCCTGGCGTTTTGCAGCGCCTGGGCCGCACTTTTGCCCTGAAGCAGCAGTTCTTTGGCGGCTTTGGAATTGAAGTGCTCCAAATCCACCCGATAGGAGCGGATTTTGTTCTCCTTCCTCCGTTTCACCAACAGGACGATCACGATCACCAGGGCGATGATCACCGCCATTGCCGCCAAAGCCCCCAAAATCAGCACCCAGAGGCTGGCTGTGCTTTCCATGGAAGAGTCCATATTCTTTCTTCTCCTTTCCGGAAATCTGCACCAAAGCCCTTTTCCGCCATATATGGAACCCAGAAAAACGGCTTTTGTGGAATCTTTTCCTGCTGATTGTAGCTTCCCCGGAGAAATCTGTCAAGGAATCAGGCACGAACGGGACAAAATCGCCACAAAAAGCCAACACCCGGAACAAGGAAGAAGATGCCCGGAAGAAAAACCATGTATAAAAAAGAATTGAATGTAAAGGGAAAACTGTGTATAATAGAAAAAGAATATCCACCACAGGCCAATCGCAAGGAGAAAGGATGTTAGTATGAACAGCAGTTTTACCGTGCCGCTGTCCCGGCTGATTAAAGAATTTTCGTTGGAAAAGATTTACATTCCCCCGGAACAACCGGACGTGATGATCCAAAGCACCGACATTTCCCGCCCGGGGCTCAACCTTACCGGGTTTTATGAATATTTCGACCCCAAGCGCATCCAGGTGGTGGGGCGGATGGAGTACGCCTATCTGGAAGATCTGAGCGAAAACTCCCGCCGCCAGCGGATCTTTGAGCTGTTTGAGCAGAAGTTCCCCTGCCTGATCCTCACCCGGGGATTGGATGTGTTCCCGGAAATCCTGGAAGCCGCCAAAGCCAACGGCGTGACGGTGCTGCGCACCAATGAAAGCACCTCCAGCTTCACCGGCTCCATCATCAGCACCCTGAACACCGAGCTGGCCCCCCGGATCACCCGCCACGGCGTGCTCATCGAAATCTACGGCGAAGGGGTGCTGCTGCTGGGGGAAAGCGGCGTAGGTAAAAGCGAAACCGCCATTGAACTGGTCAAGCGGGGGCACCGGCTGGTGGCGGACGACGCCGTGGAGATCCGCCGTGTCTCCAACAAGACCCTGGTGGGCTCTTCCCCGGAAAACATCCGGCACTTTTTGGAGCTGCGGGGCATCGGCATCATCAACGCCCGGCGGCTGTTCGGCATGGGCTCGGTAAAGGTCAGCGAAAAGATCGACATGGTGGTGAAGATGGAGGTCTGGGACCCGGAAAAGGTGTACGACCGCATGGGCATGGAGGAAGAATTTGCCACCATCCTGGGGCTGAAGGTCCCCTGCCACACCATCCCCATCAAACCCGGGCGGAATCTGGCCATTATCCTGGAAGTGGCGGCCATGAACAACCGTCAGAAGAAGATGGGCTACAACGCCGCCCAGGAGCTGATGCGCAATCTGGGCATGCCGGTGGAAGAAACCACCGCATCCTGGGAAGTTTACTGAGGTTTCATTTCCTCGGAAGGAGACAGCGTTTTGAAGATCATCGCAGATACCCACACCCACACCATCGCCAGCTCCCACGCTTACTCCACCCTGCTGGAAAACATCCGGCAGGCGGCCCAGGCGGGCTTGGAGTGTCTGGGCCTCACCGACCACGCTCCCGCCCAGCCGGACTCCCCCCACATCTGGCACTTCATGAACCTCTCCGTGATCCCCCCGGTGGTGGAAGGGGTACGGATCCTCAAAGGGGCGGAGTGCAACATTTTGGACCAAACCGGCCGGATTGACCTGGAGCCGGAAGTCCTGAAGCTGCTGGAATGGCGAATCGCCTCCATCCACGAGCCCTGCTATCTGAAAAACGCCTCGGAGGAGGATAACACCAATGCCTATCTGGGAGTCTGTGAAAACCCCTATATCGACGTGATCGGGCACAGCGGCCGGGGGCATTTCCGCTACGACTACCATAAGCTGATCCCCCGCTTCCGGGAAAGCGGCAAACTGGTGGAAATCAACGAATCCACCCTGCGCAATCCCGACAGCCGGAAAAACTGCGTGGAGATCGCTTCCCTGTGCAAGAAATACGGCGCCCCGGTAATTGTGGACAGCGACGCCCACTTTGCTTTGGCGGTGGGCCGGTTCCCCGCCGCTATGGAAATGCTGGCGGAGATCGGCTTTCCCCAAGAGCTGGTCATCAACGCCGATTCGGACCGGTTTTGGGACTATCTGGCCCAAAAAGGGATTGAGAAAAATCCCAAATAGCAAAAAGTTACCGTCCGCAGCCAAACGGACGGTATTTTTCTGACTGAAATCAGTTTGTGGTTTTTGCCTTCCGCTCCGCAGCCGGGCTCTTTTGGGTGTGAAACACCGTTTTCAGAAGCCAGCGGCAGAAGGGCCCGGCAAAAAAGAGCTGCCAAAGCAGGGCTACCGGAAAGTTGCAGGCAAAGGTCTGCAAAAACACAGCGGGGGTCTCCCAGCCGGGCTGTTTGAAGATCAAAGTAGCGGCCAGGCTCATCATGGGGCACATCAGGGTCACCGTAACCCACTGCACCGCCAGGGTGCAGAAAATGGGCTTATCCTTTTCCGGGTCAAAGTGCCTGCGCATCACCCGGCGTGCCACCGGCCCGGCAATCAGGCTTTCCAGCACAATCACCAGCACCCCCATCAAGGGCAGATCCAAAAAGGGACGCCAAAGCAGTTCATTTTTCAGCCCTCCCTGCTCCAGCGCCAGATTGTAAAGCTCCATGGGGTACACCATCAGCACCGCCATGACCACCGAGAAAAACACCTTTTGCGGTTTGGTTTTGGGCATAAAGCCTCCTCCTTCCAAAAAAGAAAGCGTGCCTCAGAAACAACCGGACTTACGGCATTCTGCGGCACGTTGCTGTATTATGATACTCCAGGCCTGCTCCCAATGCAAAGGCAGTTTTGCACAAAACTCAGTATGCTTTTTTGTACAAAAAGGGGAAAAGAAGGTTTTACGGCCATCTTTTTGCCGAAACTGTAACCACCCCGCCCCCCTTTCCCACCAAGGGGGTGAAAGGACGAAAAAAGGAGGGATTCCTTTGGAGGACCAAGCCATCATCGCTTTATTCTGGGAAAGGGATCAGGAAGCCATCCGCCAAACCGAAGCCCGGTACGGCAAGCGGCTGTTAAGGCTGAGCTGCTCCATTCTGGACAGCCGGGAGGACGCCGAAGAAAGCGTCAACGACACCTATTGGAAAGCCTGGGACACCATTCCGCCCCAGCGGCCGAAATATTTCTTCGCCTATCTGGCAAAAATCTGCCGGTACCTTTCTTTTGGCCGGGTGGACTACAACCGGGCAAAAAAACGCAGCGCCTGCCTGATGGAACTGACGGCGGAGCTGGAGCTCTGCATTCCCGACCGGCGGGAAGAAGGCCGGGAACAGGAACACTGCCTGAAGGAATCCCTGAACCGGTTTTTGGAGGGGCTTCCCAAGGAAAAGCGGTGCATCTTCCTGCGGCGGTACTGGTTTGGGGATTCCATCCAGGAAATCGCCCAGCGGTACGGCATCGGGGAAAGCAAGGTCAAAACCACCCTGTTCCGAGTGCGGGAAAAGCTGCGGCAGCATCTGCAAAAGGAGGGATTTTCCATATGAACGGAAAAGATTTATGGAACGCACTGGGGGAAATCGACCCGAAATATATCCAGGAAGCGGAAGAGCTTCCCAAACGCACCCATTCTCTGCGCCGGGGGATGCAGGGGATGGCCGCCTGCCTGGCCATTGTGCTGCTCAGCACAGCCATTATGGCCCCCAGCCTGCTGTATCCCAGCTGGTCGGGCTGGTCGGGCATCGGCGAACTCATGCCGGAACATTTGCAGTGGCTTGGGGGTCTGCTGGATGGCGCCCCACAGCAAACGGAAATTTCCTCCGGAGGAGTCATGAGCATTTCTCTCAGCCAGGTGCCGGTGAACCAAATGGAACTGCCGGAGCCGGCAAGCAGCCACTATCCGGCTCTGATGGAAGAGGACCGGACCCATTGGACCAAGGCCCAGGCGGAGGAATACTATGGGCTGGACTTCGACGTCCTTTCCGTTCCGGTGGGGATGGAAGCGGTTGCCGATTTGTCCGGCGGAATGGATGTCTGGATCAACCAGGACGGCAGCATGCGGTTTGACGGCCTTTTGCTGCGCTATGAAAAAGACAGCGGGGAATACCCCTCCGGCACCTGCCCCAGCCTGACCCTGCGGGCCTCCAAAATCGGGCTGTTGGAAGCTTCCCTGCCGGTGTACGAAACCGATACGGTGCAGACCTGGGAGTTTCAGGGAACCCAAATCACCGTGGGATTGTGCCAGCCGGAGGTCTATGACGAAACCGGCGCTTCCACTGAAAGTTACCCGGTGTATGTCCTGAGCTTCACCTATCAGGGCGCTCAGTTTCAGATCGAAGGGGTGCGCACCGACCTGGCGGAAATGGTCCGGGCGGCGGCCACCCTGCTTTCCGGGGAAGAATCGGTGGAGGTTAAGCCCTAGAGGTAATCTGCTCCATGACCCACTGCGCCGAACGGACCCCGTCCACGGCGGCGCTTAAAATGCCCCCGGCATAACCCGCTCCCTCTCCGCAGGGAAACAGGCCGTAAAGTCCCTCGGCCATGCCGGATTCCCCCCGGGGAATCCGAACCGGAGAGGAGGTGCGGGTTTCTGGGGCGGTCAATACACTGTCCGGCGCATCGAAGCCGGGCAGTTTTTTTCCCATTCGGGCAATGCCTTCCCGCAGCATGGCGGGAATCACCGGGGGAAACAGTTGGTCCAGATCCCCGGGCGTGACCCCTAGGGCGTAGGTGGGCTGCACCCGGTTCAGGTCCAATCCGGTTTTATGCTGCAAAAACCGCCCCACCGTCACCCCGGGGGCGGCCCCGGTGCCTCCCCCCATGGCAAAGGCGGCCTGCTCCAGCCGCTGCTGAAACGCCATGCCGTCCAGGGGATGGGAGCCGTAATCCGCCTGGGACACCGACACCACCAGCCCCGCATTGGCGTTGGTTCCGCTGCGGGCATGGTAGCTCATGCCGTTGGTCACCACCGTATCCGGCTGGCTGGCGCTGGGGACCACATAGCCCCCGGGGCACATGCAGAAGGTGTACACCCCCCGTTCCCCCTGCCGCCAGCTGAGCTGGTATTCCCCCACCGGCAGGGCAGGGTGTCCGGCGTAATCGCCGTAAAGGCCACGGTCAATCAGGGATTGGGGGTGCTCGATCCGCACCCCCACCGAAAAGGGCTTGGGCAGCAGGGTCACACCCTGCCCCAGCAGCGTGCGGAAAGTATCCCGGGCGCTGTGCCCCAGGGCCAGCACCACAAAATCCGAAGGGATTTCCTCGCCGCCTGCCACCACGCCCCGCACCCGGCCCTGCCCCAGCAGCAGCCGGTCCACTCGGGTATCGAACCGGACCTCGCCCCCCAGCCGGAGAATCTCCTGACGGAGGTTTTTCACCACCTGCCGCAGCAGGTCGGTGCCGATGTGGGGCTTGGCTTTGGTGAGGATTTCTTTGGGTGCGCCCAGTTTTGCCAGCTGTTCCAGCACCCAGTGGCACCGGGGATCCTGAATCCGGGTGGTGAGCTTGCCGTCGGAAAAAGCCCCGGCGCCCCCTTCCCCAAACTGCACATTGGCGGAGGGATCCAACTTGCCGGTGCGCCAATATTCTTCCACCGCCGGCCCCCGGCGGTCCAGGGACCCGCCCCGTTCCAGCACCAGCGGGCGCAGTCCCGCTCGGGCCAGCTGATAGGCGCAGAACATCCCCGCCGGGCCAAACCCCACCACAATGGGAGGATGGGGCAAAGGCGCCAGCCTGGGCGGTTCCATCTCCGGCAGAGGGGGCTGATACCGCACCTTCGGCGAATGCAGCCCCTTTGCCAGCGCCTCCTCCCCTTGGGGGAGGGAGAGCTGAACCGAGTAGACAAAACGCATTTCGTGTTGTTTGCGGGCGTCCAGCGAGCGCTTATAGACTCGGGCCAGGGTCACCTGTTCCCGGCGCAGGCGGCAGAGGGACAAGGCCAGTTCCACCGCCTGTTCTTCCGGGGCGGTGAGGGGCAGTTTTAAATCCGTAATCAAAAGGGGCATAGCAGTTCCTTCCAAGGTTGTTGAAAATTCGGTTTCTTCTTTGCAATCATGATACCATCAAAAGTCCGTTGGGGTTTTGCTGGTTTTTGCCGCCGTTGCTTTTTGGCGGCAAAGTGGGAACCGTAATGATTGCCTTTGGCAATCACAGCTTGTCGAAAAAGTTCAATGGCGCAGAAACCCCTTTGCGGATTGCTTGCGACCGGCCTTACCCTGTAGGGGAAGAAAAGAGAAACGTCAGGACAAAGGCTTCCCCTGTGGGGGAAGCTGTCGCCGCAGGCGACTGATGAGGGGAAAAAGGAAAATCCCCCACCGGCGCAAACTATGACGAACAGCAAAAACTGTCTGCTAGATTTTCCCGAGATAAAATTGATCTACCCATGCCGCCACCTCATC
>CASDQY010000024.1 GCA_949282975.1 uncultured Oscillospiraceae bacterium
GCGGTTTTTTGCCGTCTTTCTTTTGCCCGGCGTTTATGCTATACTGAAAGCAATCCATTCCACCTTTTCCCTTTGGAGGCCTTATGAAACACCCATTCCGATCTTCCGCCCTGCCCTGGCTTTGGCAGGTGGTGCGGCCCCAGGCCGGGGGCGTGGTCGCCCTGGCGGCGGGGTACGGCCTGTTCGCCCTGGCCGGGGTGGGCTTTGCCCTGCTCTCCCAACAGGTGGTGGACCAGGCGGTGGCCGGGGCCGTCCAGCCCTTCTGGTGGGCGGCGGCAGGGCTGGTGGCGGTGCTGCTGGGGCAAACCGCCCTGCGGCTGTTCTGCAACGGCCTGGCCACCCGCATCCAGGCGAAACTGGAAATGCAGCTTCAGCAGCGGCTGCTGAAAAAGGTGCTGGGGGCAGACTATGCCCGGGAAAGCGCCTACCACAGCGGCGAGCTTCAAAACCGGCTGTTCAGCGATGTGCAGCTCATCAGCACCACCCTCACCAGCCTGCTGCCCAACCTGGTGAATATGCTCACCCAGCTGATTGCGGCGGCGGCAGTGATGCTGACCCTGGACTGGGCCTTCACCCTGCTGCTGGCCGGGGCGGGAATCCTGATGTTTTTAGTCACCCGGCTGTTCCGTGGAAAGATCAAAGCCCTCCACAAAGCGGCCCAGCATCAAAGCGACCGGCTGCGCAGCGTGCTTCAGGAGATGCTGGAAAGCCTGTTGATGGTGAAGGTGTTCGGGGTGCAGTCCCAAATGGAAGAAAAGGCCCAGCAGCAGCAGGACACCTACTACCGGGCCCGGATGAAGCAGCGCAACTTCAGCATTCTGGCGGGGGCAGGATTTTCCTTCGTCTTTTCCGGGGGATACCTGCTGGCCATGATCTGGGGCGCCGCCGGGCTGATGACCGGCTCCATGACCTTCGGCACCCTCACCGCCCTGCTTCAGCTGGTGAACCAGATCCAGCAGCCCTTTGCCAATTTAAGCGGCCTGCTGCCCCAGTATTACAATATGCTGGCCAGTGCCGAACGGCTGATGGAACTGGACAACCTCCCGCCGGAGCCCGCCGGGGAGCCGGTGGACCGGACCCAATGCTATCGGGAGCTTACCGCCATCCGGTTTACCGGGCTTTCCTTCACCTATCCCGGGGGAGAACGGCCGGTGTTCACCGGGGCGAACTTTACCCTGCCCAAAAACAGCTTTACCGCCCTCACCGGGCCTTCCGGAATCGGCAAATCCACCCTGTTTAAACTGCTGCTGGGGGTGTATCCCCCGGATCTGGGGGCCATCACCCTGGAATCCTTTCAGCGCAGCATTCCGGTGGGGCAAAACACCCGGGCGCTGTTCTGCTATGTGCCCCAGGGCAACTTTTTGTTTTCCGGCACCGTGCGGGAAAATCTGAAACTCCTCCGCCCCCAGGCGGGAGAAACCGAGCTGAACCAGGCGCTGCACACCGCCTGCGCCGATGAATTTGTAAAGGCCCTGCCCCGGGGACTGGACACCCCCATTGGGGAGCGGGGTGCCGGCCTCAGCGAAGGGCAGCTCCAGCGGCTTGCCATCGCCCGGGCGCTGCTTTCCGGGGCGCCGGTGCTGCTGCTGGACGAAGCCACCTCCGCTTTGGACGAGGCCACCGAAGCCAGGGTGCTGGAGCGGCTGAAGGCGCTGGGGGGCGGAACGGTGCTGATCATTACCCACCGCCCGGCGGCGCTGAAGCTGTGCGATCAGATACTGCGGATGGAGGAAGGGAAAGTAGGACGAGTGAATAGTGAAAAATGAATAGTGAATAATTCAGGTTGAGAGTTGACTTCGGTCAACTCTCTTCCATTTAAAAAGGAAAACTTCCCCGTCTGCCAAGCTTTTGGGCAGACGGGGAAGCTGGTTCTCTTTTAATGGAAGATTCGACCACAGGGAGAATCAACCATAATTATTCATTATTCACTATTCATTTTTCATTGTCCTCATCGGGGACTTGTTACCGCCACTGGGGCGCAGTCCCTTCCCACTCCACATCGAACTCTTTGTCCTTGAAGTAGTATTTCTTATCCTCTTCGGTGATCGGACGGATCACCCGGCAGGGGTTCCCGGCGGCAATGACGTTATCCGGAATGTCCTTGGCCACCACGCTGCCGGCGCCGATGACCACATTGTTTCCAATGGTCACCCCCGGCAGCACGCAGGCGCTTCCCCCGATCCATACATTGTCC
This sequence comes from uncultured Oscillospiraceae bacterium, assembly GCA_949282975.1. Taxonomy (GTDB): domain Bacteria; phylum Bacillota; class Clostridia; order Oscillospirales; family Ruminococcaceae; genus Egerieicola. The sequence continues at coordinate 2,195 of CASDQY010000024.1, forward strand.
CCGATGGTGATGGGGGCGCCGTATTCATACCCGGAATTCCGGGCGTCGGGGTGGATGGGGTGCCCTGCCCCGTACAGCGACACATTGGGCGCCAACATCACGTTGTCCCCGATGGTCACCTTGCAGACATCCAGCACCGTCAGGTTATAGTTGGCGAAAAAGCGCTCGCCCACCGTGGTGTTCCGTCCATAGTCAAAGTGAATGGGGGGTTCCACCAGAATCTCCTTGCCGGTGCCTCCTAAAATCTGCCGGATCAGCTGATCCATCTCTTCCTGTTGATCCCGGGTGAGCTGGTTATATTCCGCCACCCGCAGCTTGTTTTCGGTGCGCATCTGTTTCAGTTCCGGGTCGTTGGCCCGATAGGGCAGCCCGGCCAGCATCCGTTCCTTCTGGGTCATCAGCATCCTCCCCTGCTCCGCCGGCGGCGCAGCACCAACAGGCCGGCCAATCCCAGCCCGCTGAGGGTGAGCAGCGCCACACCGGCCAAAGGCAGGGAGTCCCCGGTGGGGGGAGTTTCTTCTTCCGGAAGGGTGGGCGTCTCTTCCGGGGTCTCAGGTTGAACCGGCTCTTCCGGCTGGGCAGAAGCCACGCTCCAAACGCTGCCCTCCACCGCTGCCGCTACGGCATCCTCGCCCTGAAGGAGCAGATCCCGAAGGGCTTCTTCGCAGGTGCCGTATTCGTGAACCGCTGCGGCATTTGCCAGCATGGGATAGGTGTCGTCGGTGACCAGATAGCTGTTTCCAGCCACGGTGTACAGCCGGCCGGACTGAATCGCCGCCCCGCCGATGGTGATGGACTGAATCCGGCTGCCGTATTCTGCTGTGGGATCGTAGGTGATCTCTGCGCCGGACACCTGCAGGGCGGAGCCGCTTTCATCCGGGAAGGGGTAAGCAAGCTGCGCTTCCTGAGCGTCCGCTCCCTGTTCCAGCATGCCAAGCTGCCCTTCATAGGCGGCCTGGTTGCGCAGGGTGATGTCCAGGCTGATTTCCAGCATCTCCCAAATCTCTTTCCCGGTAAGCTGCTTGGTGACAATCAGATTGCCGTAGGGGGAGATGCTGATAATGTCGTTGTACAATACCTCGCCCTGGGGCAGCCCGCTGCGAATGCCCCCGGCGTTTTCAATGGCCAGATCCGCTCCGGTCTCTTCCAGATAGGCGGCGGTAACAAACTGGCCGATGTCGGTTTCGCCCCGGCGCACATCCTCCCAGGCATAGGGCATCTCGATGGGGCTGGTGCCGATGACGGTGTTCAAAATTTCGGATTCTTCTTCCACAATGGTGTTGATCAAATTGGATACCGTTTCATCCGGGGTGTATTCCGCCGCCGCCTGCTGGGCGGTGATGTAATCCATCTGGGCGGTGGTCACTTCATCGGAAGCCGCATCGTAGCTCAGACGGATCAGCCCCACCTGCTGCAAATAATAGCCGGTTTGGGTCACATACACATTTTTCCCCTGAGCGTTGTCCACCATGCTGCGGTATTCCAGGTGCTGGTGCCCGCTGACCACCAGGTCGATGTTGGAGGTCTGCTGGGCAAAGGCCACCGGATCGGCATTGTGGGTGAGACACACCACCACATCGCAGCCCTGATCCACCAGCATCTGAGCGGTTTCATTGGCGTAAGACACGGCGTCGGTGACGGTATGTCCCTCCAGGGCATTGGTGTCGGCGCTGGAAATCAGGGAATCGTCATACACGCCAAAGAGGCCCACCGTAATGCCCTCCACTTCCTTGATCAGGGTTTCCGGCAAAGCGGCGCTGCCGTTTTCATCCACCAAATTACCGGTCAGGATCGGCACATACGCCTGGCTGAGCTGCTGCAGCCGGGCCACCCCGTAGTTCAAATCGTGGTTGCCCATGGTCATGGCGTCATAGCCTGCCGCTTCCAGCAGCCGAGCCATGGATTCCCCCTGGGTCACGGTGGCAAAGCTTTGGCCGTGAAGGGTGTCCCCGGCGTCCAGCACCAAATCGGCCCCCTCGGCCTGGGCAATGGCGGCCACATATTCCAATCCGGCCACCGAGCCGTTATAGGTGTAATAGCCATGAATGTCGTTGGTGGTGACCACAGTAAGCTCCACCGGAGCCGAATCCTGGGCCGACACGGCAGGAACCGCCGCCACCGAAGCGGCCATGGCTCCCGCTAAGAGAAGAGAGAGAATTTTATTCAGTTTCATTGGGTTTTCAGTCTCCTTTCAAACGTTCCACGAAAAAGCCGGGCAAAACCCGGGGTTGGCCGGAACTGCCATTTATGCGCCCCAGGGCTTATCCCGTTCCGCCCGTCCGGGGCGGCCCATCAGGTTGGCGATGGCGGTATGGGCGTCGCAGCTTCCCTGCAGCACCTGGTAAAGCTGTTCCACAATGGGCATCTCCACCCGATAGCCCGCCGCCAGTTCGTGGGCGCAGAGGGTAGCGGAAATTCCTTCCACCGTCATCCCCACCTTTTCCACCGCTTCCTTGGGGGAAAGGCCCTGGCCGATGTACTCCCCGGCCCGATGGTTCCGGGAATGGACGCTGGTGCAGGTAACAATCAAGTCCCCCATTCCCGCCAATCCCAAAAAGGTGGCGGCCTGGGCGCCCATGGCGGTGCCCAGCCGGGTAATCTCCGCCAGGCCCCGGGTCATCAGGGCGGCCCGGGCGTTGTCCCCGGTTTTCATGCCGTCCAATATGCCGGCGGCCAGGGCGATGATGTTTTTTAACGCCCCGCCAAGCTCTACCCCCAGCACATCGTCGTTGAGGTAGATCCGCAGGTTTTTCTGCATCAGGCTTTGCTGCACCAGCAGGGCTGCATCCCGATCCTGAGAAGCCGCCACCACCGTGGTGGGCACCCCCAGGGCAATTTCCTCCGCATGGGAGGGGCCGGAAAGCACCACCACCGGATTTTGAGGAAATTCCTCCTGCAGCACTACGCTGAGCCGTTTTTGGGTGGATGGCTCAAAGCCCTTGCCCACGTTGACGATCACCGTATCCGGCTTCAGCACCCCGGAAAAGGACCGGGCCACGGTTCTGACCGCCCCGCTGGGCACTGCAAACACCACCAGGGGAAACTCCCCGGCTTCCTCTTTGTGGGGGGTCAGCCGGATGGTTTGGGGGACCGGAATGCCGGGAAGCAGTTTTTTGTTTTCCCCATCCCGGGCAATGGCCTCCAGTTCCTCCTCAAAAGCGCTGTACAGGCTCACCGGAATGCCGCACTGGTCCAACAGCACCGCCAGAGAAGTTCCAAAACCGCCGGAGCCGATGATAAAAACTGGATTCATGGAATACACCTCCGCAATCAGATGGTAGATTGAAAAACAGCAGTACCCGGAAGCCGAAGCTGCCGGGTCATGCCGTTATTTATCCTTTTTTTCACCGATTTTCCGCTCGCTGCCGTGAATGAGGCGGCCGATGTTTTCATGGTGCATGGCGATGACGATAAGCCCCAGCACCCCGGCGCACACCGTTTCCAGCACCCAATAGGGGTGGGGCGTCCAGAAAAAGCCGAAGAAGAAGATAAACACCGGATAGGCTACCGCAGAGAGAATACTCCCCAAAGAGACATATCGGGTGATCAGCACCGTAATCAGAAACACCCCCAGGCAGCACAAAAACACCCAGGGCGCCAGCATCAGCATGGCCCCGGCGCTGACGGCAACCCCTTTTCCCCCTTTAAAGCCGTAATAAAGGGGAAAGAGATGGCCCATCAAAGCGCCGAACGCCGCCAGGTACTGAGCCAGCACGCAGAAAAAGGGATCGGGGATCAGCAGGGTAAATACCAGCCGGGCCACCAATACCGACAACACGCCTTTGGCAATGTCCCCCAGCAGGGTCAGGGCCGCCGCCCCTTTGCCCACGGTGCGCAGCACATTGGTCATGCCGGCATTGCCGCTTCCGTATTTGCGAATGTCGTCGTGAAGGAACACCCGGGTCCAGACAATGGCAAAGTTCACACTGCCGAACAGATAGCTGAGGATGGCGATGGCCGCCAAAAACAGAATGAGGATCAGGGGGGAAGCAGGATACAACATAGGGGATTCTCCTTTTTCTTATGTGATACACAATGAAAGCAAAACCGTTTCCATTTCTAAACAATGATAGGGAGCCGGGCAAAGCCTTCCCCCTGGGGGGGATAAGGTCGATGCTAAAGCATCCGGATGAGAGACAGTAAAACCATTTCCAACTGCAAATCTATTTCAGCATTCACGAAGCTTTCCCGACAAAGCCTTCCCCCTCAGGGGGAAGGTGGGCATGCCGCAGGCATGGTCGGATGAGGGAACTGTTTTCCACATCTTTTCATAAGCAGAAAAACTCTTGTCTTCACCTCATCAGTCAGCTACCGCTGACAGCTTCCCCTCAAGGGGAAGCCTTTATCCGTAAAACTCTCCCGACAAAGCCTTCCCCCTTAGGGGATAAGGTCGATGCTAAAGCATCCGGATGAGGGGCACTGTTCTCCACAGCTTTTTATAAGAAGAAAAGCTCTTGTCTTCACCTCATCAGTCAGCTATCGCTGACAGCTTCCCCTCAAGGGGAAGCCTTTATCCGTAAAGCTCTTTTCAGCTTCGAATCTATTTCAACACCCACAAAGCTCTCCCGACAAAGCCTTCCCCCTCAGGGGGAAGGTGGGCATGCCGCAGGCATGGTCGGATGAGGGGACCGTTTTCCACATCTTTTTGCAAGCAAGATGCAGAACCTTCGTTTTTCCCTCATCAGTCTGGGCTTTGCCCAGCCAGCTTCCCCCGAAGGGGGAAGCCTTTGTCCGCCAGTGACGGAATATGGCGGCAAATATCCAGGCAAACACCCTGAAACTCTTTCCAAATATCCAAATTGGAGTACCGCAGCACCGTCAATCCCAAATTCTGCAAATAACAATCCCGCACCCGGTCTTTGGCCTGCCCGTCCTGCTGATAATGCTGCGATCCGTCCAGCTCAATCACCAATTTTGCTTCTGCGCAGTAAAAATCCACAATATAAGGGCCAAATACCTTCTGACGGCGGACGGTCACCGGCAATCCTTTCAAAAAATCATACCAAAGGTGCCGTTCTTCCTTGGTCATGGCAGTGCGCAATTTTCTTGCACGAGAAGATAAATCATCCATTCGTCACACATCCGAACTTGCCCCGCTTCGCTGCCGCACCACCAGCCGAACGGGGGTGCCCATCAGGCCGAAGGCTTCTCGGATCTGGTTTTCCAGATACCGCTGGTAGGAAAAATGGAACAGTTCCTTGCGGTTGACGAAGGCCACAAAGGTGGGGGGCTTGGTGGAAGCCTGGGTCATATAGTAAATCTTCAGCCGCTTGCCCTTGTCGCTGGGGGGCTGCACCCGGGCGGTGGCCGCCGCCAGCAGCTCGTTGAGCACCCCGGTATTGACCCGCAGGGCGTTCTGCTTGGCCACTTCCCGGATCAGAGGAAAGAGCTTGTCCACACGCTGCCCGGTTTTGGCGGAAAGGAACAGGAAGGGGGCATAGCTCATAAAGGAGAAGTCTTTTTTCAGTTTGTCGATCATCTCCTGCATGGTCTTGCCGGTTTTGTCCTCCACCGCATCCCATTTATTGATGACGATGATGCAGCCCTTGCCCTGTTCATGGGCATAGCCGGCCACCTTGCTGTCCTGCTCGGTGAAGCCCACGGTGGCGTCCAAAAGGATGCAGCAGACATCGCTGCGGTCCACGGCCATCTGGGCCCGCAGGACGCTGTACTGCTCGATCTTTTCCAGCACCTTGCTTTTGCGGCGCATTCCCGCAGTGTCAATAAAGAGAAAGTCGCCGTACTGATTGTGGATGGGGGTGTCGGTGGCGTCCCGGGTGGTGCCCGCCACATCGGAGACAATCACCCGCTCCTCCCCGGCGATGCGGTTGATCAAACTGGACTTGCCCACATTGGGCTTGCCCACCACCGCCACCTTTACCACATCCTCTTCCTCCTGCTCCGGCTGGGGCAGAGGGAGGTAGGAGAGCACCGCATCCAGCAGATCGCCGGTGCCGGTGCCGTGAACCGAAGAAACCGGAATGGGATCCCCGATGCCGAGATTATAGAATTCGTAATACTCCGCCGGGAGCGCCCCGATGGAATCGCACTTATTGACACAGAGCACCACCGGCTTGCCGCTTTTTTGCAGCATCTGGGTGACCTCCATATCGGTGGCGGTGACCCCGTCCCGAACGTCGGTGACCAGAATGATCACCGAAGCGGCCTCCATGGCAAGCTGTGCCTGTCGACGCATCTGGGAAAGGATGGGATCGTTGCTGTGGGGCTCCAAACCGCCGGTATCCACCAGCAGAAATTTCCGCCCGGACCATTCGCAGGGAGCATAGATCCGGTCCCGGGTGACGCCGGGGGTATCTTCCACGATGCTGAGCCTGCGGCCGATGAGTTTATTGAACAGGGTGGACTTGCCCACATTGGGCCGTCCCACCACCGCTACCACGGGGGTAGACATGGGCGTACCTCCTTTTTCGCTGTGATCAAAAATAGGTTGCGTTTCTTCCAGGAAGCCGCTGCATCCTTGACAAAAACGAGAAAATAGTTTATGCTGGAAACAGAAAAGGACAAGCCGACAACGGTTCGTCCCTATGAGTTACAACAAAAGAGAAGTAACCGCAAGGGCAGAAAGCGGTTACTTCTTGTTTTTATAGGTCAATACCAGTGCAATCAAATCCACCAGCAGCAATCCTAATGTAAATATGGCGCTCCCATCGTTGGAATCCATACTTTATTCAAACATAGAAAAGTACCCACTGAAAGTTCCACCGGTTTTTGCGCAGCAAGATGGCGGCCATGCTTTTGGCCGTCAAGGTGGGACTTAAAAACGTCGATCGACGTTTCGCCCTCCCCCAAAGGACAATCCTTTGAGCAGGCTCTCGCCGTGCTTTCATTATAGCAAAACCGGCTGGGTTTTGTCAATTTTATAATACCCTCAATCCAGCTTTATTCCTGCCGGATTGAGGGCTTTCCTTTATTGTGTGTTTTTCAAAACGCACCCTTCGTCGGTAATGGCATAGGCGAATTCTTCCCCGCCGGCAGGAATCACCTGCACCGGCACGCCCAGGGCCTGCTGCACATCCAAAACGGTTTTGTCGTCCAGGAAAAAGTCCTGCTGATGGCGGAGCATACAGTCCGGCAAAAACAGCACTTCCCCCAGTTCCTGATCTTTTAACTGCTCCATAATATCCCCGGCGGTGACCAACCCCGCCACGGTGATGGTCTCCCCCCAAAAGTGATTGACAATGGGGTACACCCGGCAATCCAGGTTTGGGTACTTTTCCCGGGCCTTCCAGGCAAGCTGCTGCAAAAAGGGGGCGGCGGACACCCCGGTGGCCACCGAGCAGCGCCGGGGCTTATCGTCTCCCGGCAGTTCCTCCCAGGCACGGCGGAAATCCGCCAGCAGGGTGGCGATGACCCCTACCCCGTTTTCCAGCTGGGAAAAATCCTCGTAATAATCCTCCTCCGGAAGGGGGCGGCCGGCCAGTAGGTAAAATTCATCGCTGGCGTAGGCCAGATGGGTCCCGTGCTTTTCATAAAAACCGGCGGCAAACCCTTCCAGCAGGTCGATCACCGCCCCGGCTTCGGCGGGGGTGTAGGGCTTTAGGGGAAACAGTCCTTGACGGTGCTTGGTCAGCCCCACCGGCACGCAGGCGATGGACTGCACCCCGGGGTACAATTCCCCCAATTCCTTTAAGGTGCGCTCCAGGGCGGGGCCATCGTTGATGCCCGGACACAGGACGCATTGGCAGTGAACGGTAATGCCCCCCCGGGCCAACTGGCGCAGATAATCCAGCTTTTCCCCGGCGAACCGGTTGCCCATCATTTTGCAGCGAAGATCCGGGTCGGTGGTATGCACCGACACATTGATGGGGCTGATATGCATCTTCAGGATCCGGTCAATGTCCTTCTGCTTCAGGTTGGTGAGGGTAATATAGTTCCCCATCAAAAAGGAGAGCCGGGCATCGTCATCCTTAAAGTACAACGACGGGCGCATTCCCGGGGGCGTTTGATCCACAAAGCAGAAGATGCAGTGATTGGTGCAGCTGTGCTGTGTGTCCATCAGGAAAGTTTCAAACTCCAGCCCCAGCGGCTGATACTGCTCTTTTTTCACATGAATGGTCTTAATTTTATCCCCTCTGGCATATTCCACCGTTAATCGACTTTCTGTAATATAAAAATCATAGTCCAGCACGTCGGTAATGGGATTGCCGTTGATGGAGCGAAGCTCATCCCCCGCCCGCATTCCCTTTTTGGCGGCGGGAGAATGGGGAACTACGTTTTTGACACGAACAGCCAAAGGCTCACCTCCTGAAATGGGTGGCAGAATTGCAATGAAAAATGGTAGAAAAAAGCCCCGCCGGAATAACCTGCGGGGATCTCCTTTTCTTGCCATGGAAACGCCGGAAAAACCGGAATTTCGGCTGGGTTTTCAAGAACTCAGGCTTCCTTCTGGAGCACCTGGACGCCCTTGTAATAGCCGCAGCTTGCGCAAACCTTGTGGGGAGCCTTCAGCTCGCCGCACTGAGGGCAGACAGAAAAAGCGGGCTGCTTCAGTTTCCAGACGGCGCTGCGCCGCTTGTCTCTTCTGGCTTTGGATGTTTTTCTCTTGGGGACTGCCATGGTTTTAGCACCTCCTTCAAACTACGGTCACCCTTATTGCAGGGTGTTCAACACATCCCAGCGGGGATCGTGATAGGCTTTGTTACAATCACAGGACTGATGATTCAGGTTGCATCCGCAGTGAGGGCACAGGCCTTTGCAGTCCTCTTTGCACAGGAGCTTGGTAGGCAGCTCCAGCAAAATGTCGGAAAGGATCAGTTGTTCCAGATCCAGTACGCCGTCCTCCACCAAAATGTAATCCTGCCACTCGTCCTGAAGGGAGCGCACCAGGGTGTGGCGGAAGGAATAGTCGTACTGCCGGGTGAACTCATCCAGACAGCGGTCGCAGGCCACTCGCAGAGGGAACGAAACCTTCACCGAAAGCGTTACCACTCCCGCCCGGTTGGCGACCTCCCCCCGCACCGAAATGCGTTCCACAAAAGGCTTGGTGCCAAACAGTTCGTATTCCCGTTCATCCAATAAAACGTCCAGTTCCTTTTTGGAACCTTCCGTTTCAAAGACGCTGCGTAAATCCAGCAACATCAATTCACCTCACATGCGTGCAAACACATGGGTGCAGATATGCTCATAAAGCCATACGCCAATTTACATATGCCCACTCACGTGCCTATCTATTATATCGAAAAGCCGGTGGCTTGTCAATCACTTTTTTCAAAAAATTTGCCTCTC
>CASDQY010000025.1 GCA_949282975.1 uncultured Oscillospiraceae bacterium
AGCGTAAAACCAAAATGGATGATTTGGACGATTCGGGAGTATTTTGTCGAAACATCTTTTTATAGTTTAACACAGCCATCGAAAATCCACAAGAAAAAACGAAAAAACCATCCTTTCTCTGCCGATTTCCATAAATTTGTGTTCTGAAACTTGTGAATAGTAACGATAAATTTTAGTAAAATTACATATTTAATTAGTATGTTTTCTCGTAAATATTTTAAGCAATTAGGATAAATTTTACTGCATCGGTTCGTAGGCAAGCTGTCCGTCCACCCAGCACAGGCGGCCTGCTTGTTCATACACCGGGGTGCACCACTCCGGACAATCTTCCTGCCAAGGCCTGGTGAGAGCCAGAACTGCTCCCATTCCCTGATAATCCGGATATACCCTTCCGGTCAGCAGCAGTACCTCCCAATTCCCTTCCAAAACCGACTTTCGGGAACCGGTGAGCAGCAATCGTTCTCCATTCCAATTCAGCACCGCATCCCATCCGGTGGAGGAATCTGCAAAAGAAACCTGTAAGCCTTCCCCCAACAGCAGGGTTTCTTCGGTAAGGGGCCGGGCGGTTTGCCCATCCCAATCCATGGCCAGCGCCTGGGTATGCTCCGGGGAAACCAACACCTGCTGCGGCGGCATTCCCCACAAAAACCAGTTATAATCCCTTCCCTCTTCCCAGGAATCCCGCAGAATCACCAGAGTTTCGATCTGCCAGATTCCTTTGCGGCGGAGAAGTTCGTAGGTTGTCTGGTGAACGTATCCATTTTCCCGCCCTGCCAATACAACCGCACTATGCCCCTGGGTCACCACCACATCGGTGCAGTAACCGTCCGTGGAAAAGTGCAGTTCTGTATCCCGCTGAGCGAGATTGGTCCAAACCAAAGCCAGGAGCAATGAGATTCCAGCCGTAATGAGACACAGCGCCATGACCCTTTTCCCGGAATAGGCTGCGGCCAACACAGCCAGCAGAAACACCAGAATCGACCAGGCTTGGAGGGCTATCGACTCTGCTCCCATCACCATCCAGGGCACGGAAGCCATGGAAAAAAGACATCGGTCTAACAGATTTGCCATCCATTCCAGGGGAAACACCAAAAACACCGGTGCCAGGCCCAATCCCAAAAGCGGCAGCAGTATCATTCCCAGCCAAAGCAGGGGGATGGAAAACACCCCCAGCAGCAGGGATGCCGGGATGGACCAGAGGGAGTAGTATCCATAGGTGCAAACCAACAGCGGTAGAATCATCAGATTGGCGCCGAAGGCCACCACAAGCGGGGAAGCTGCCCGAGAAGTCACCTGAACCCCCCACCGCACCAGGAAAAACCGGCGGGTGTGCCGATGATTGTCCAGGCGTTTCTGCAAAAACCCATTCCATTTTTCCAGCAGAGGGCGGCTGATGGTCAAGATTCCCAGCGTGGCGCAGTAACTCATCAAAAAGCCAAGATCCATCGCCGCAAAGGGCTGCATCAGGGCAATGACAATTCCTGCGATGGACAAACTGATCAGGCCGTCCCCCTCTCGCCGGAAAAGTCCGCCCACCATCAGCACTGTCAGCATAATGCCGGAACGCAGGGCGGAGGAAGGGCATCCGGTGAACAGCACGAACAGCCAAATTACCAATATCGTGGCGATCCGCCGTCCTTTTCGTCCCAGAAAAAAGCGGAACAGCCAATAGCAAAGCCCGCTGAGCACCGTCAGGTGCATCCCGGACACGGCAATGAAATGATACGAACCGGTATTCTGATAGGCAAATTCCATGCGGTCAGACAAGGACTGGGTGCGGCCCAGCAGGATCCCTTGCAGCAATGCGGCGGTGTCGGCGGAAAAGTGTTCCTCCAACAATTCTTCTATTTCATCCCGGGTTTCCTTCAGCCAGCGGAGAAAACCGGAGCCGGTTTGCGTGATGGAAACGGTGCTGTCCGGCGTCAGCTCTGCCAGCAGATAGATTCCACGGCCCCGGTAATAGTCCTGCCAATCCTCTTCGGCCGGGGAGAGCTGAGCAGTGAATTCCACAATATCGCCGTAGGAGAGCTCTTCCGGCGGTGTTTCCAGTTCCATCTGTACCTGAAATTCCTGCAACGGGCTATCGGAAAGGCTCTGCACCGTCATGCGGTACTGCGTCCCCCAATCATAAGGAGTGATTTCCTCCACCTTTGCCCGAAGGGTTTGGCGGCTTCCCGCCAAGTTGGCTGCCGGCTGGTAGCTCCACTCCATGCAACAAAAGCAGAGCAGCGACCCCAGCAGAACGCCTGCTGTTACCAACAGCAAAGCGTTGCGCCACCGCAAACATTTAGACAAAAAGAAAGCCCCTCCCGCCAGAAAGGCCAGAGCGGCACAGAGCAGCATAGCGAACGAAGAAGCCCAATGTTCCAGCACAAACAGTGTAGCAAGTAGAGAAAAGCCGAACCAGCAGACCGGGCGAGGGATCTTTGCCCAAGAGGGGAACCTGGATTGTGAGGTGGAAAAGCGGTTCGTAGGCGGCTCCTTTCTGAGGATGGTGGGGTGGATGGGGGAAAATGTGGGTTTTTCTTGGTTTTAGTATAACAGAGGAAAGGAAGATGTGCAAGGGGTGTTTGGGAAATTTGAAAGAAAACGGACCCTGCCCCGGCAGAGTCCGAAAATCCAATATGATGCCGCTTAAAAAGCAGCTTTTTTTCCAATAATGAACCTGTACCATGAATCAAAGGGAGGAAAGGGCAATGATCAGCGCCTGTTGGAGCAGCTGATGTTCCTCCTCGGTGCCGGCACAGATGCGAAGGTAATCCCCCATCAGGCGAACGGCGATGCCCTGCTGCTGCAAGCTCTGATAAATCGCTTTGCTATCTTTGGGCTTCAGATACACAAAATTGGTTGCACTGGGATAAATCTGCCCCAAAGCAGGGTACTGCGCCGCCAAACCACGAAGCATTGTTTCCAGCTTTTCTGTCTGGCACCGAATGGAACGGGCCGCCTGGCGAAGATAATCCTTCTCCTTTAACAGCTCCTCCCCATAGATCTGGGAAACGGTATTGACATTATAGGGGGATTTCACCGCCTTCAGCAGCTTTGACAATCTGGGATTGGTGACAGCAAAACCGATGCGGATGCCTGCCAGACCGATGGCTTTGGAACAGGTTTTTAAAATCAGAAGGTTATCGTACTGATCCACCTGATCCAGCACCGACTGATCCCAGAAATCCATATACGCTTCGTCCAGGATCACCAAAGCTTTGACGCCCTGCACCAACCGCAGCACCTCTTCCCGCCTGAGCCCCAGAGAGGTTGGATTGCAGGGATTGGAAAACACCAATCCGGACAATCCCAGGCGGTTGACCTCGGCAATGGTCCGATCCACATCAATGGTCAAATCCTCGTTCTTTTGCAGGGTGACAGTGGGGACACCGTAACACTGGGCATAAACCCGATACATGGAAAAGTCCTGGGCAAAGGTCCCCACCTTCATGGAAGGATCAAACATGGTGCCCAAAATCAGGGTGATCAGTTCGTCGGAACCATTCCCCGCCGTCACCAAGTCCGGAGAAATCCCATAATAATCCCCAAAGGCGGCGCAGAGTTTGGCGGCCATGGGATCGGGATAACGGTTATAGGACACCTCTGTTTCCAGGCGGTGAAAAATAGCTTTCTGCTGTGCCTGGGAGAGGTTCAGATAGGATTCGTTGGCATCCAGACGCACCCGGTAGCTTCCGGAGATGGGATCGTAGGGAACCAGATCACGAATCTTTTCAGGAATTTGGTATTCCAATTCCCATACCTCCTTTACCCTTGGTCACGGACCAAAATGGAATTGGCGTGGGCGGTAAGCCCTTCCCGGTTTGCAAGCAGCACAATATCTTTTTTGGCGCTGCGCAAGGCATCCTGGGTGTAATAAATATAGCTGCTCTTTTTAATAAAAGCATCCACGCCCAGGGGAGAGAAGAACCGGGCGGTGCCGGAGGTGGGCAGCACATGGTTGGGGCCTGCGTAGTAATCCCCCAGCGGTTCCGGCGCATAGGCGCCCAGGAATACAGAACCGGCATTGTCCAGCTTTCCGATGTATTCCATGGGATTTTCCATCATGACTTCCAGGTGTTCCGGTGCGAAGTCATTGGCCAGCTCCACAGCGTAATCCACCGAGTCGGTGACAAAAATAGCGCCGAAGTTGGTCAGAGAACTTTCAATGATTTCCTTTCGGGACAGGGACTGGATCTGACGGTCAATCTCTGCGTCGGTGGCCTTGGCAAGCTCCATGGAGGTGGTGATCAAAATGGCGGAAGCCAGTTTGTCGTGTTCCGCCTGGCTCATCAAATCGGCCGCCAGATAGGTGGGATTGCCGGTGTGATCCGCCAGCACCAGAATTTCGCTGGGGCCGGCAATCATATCAATATCCACCGTTCCATAAAGGAGTTTTTTGGCCGTGGCCACGAAAATATTGCCGGGCCCTACGATTTTATCCACCTTGGGCACGCTTTCCGTGCCATAAGCCAAAGCGGCGATGGCCTGAGCGCCGCCCAGGGTGAACACCCGGTCCACACCGCAGACGGCGGCTGCCACCAGAATATCCGGATTGGGGGTTCCGTCCTTGCAGGGCGGGGTGACCATAACAATTTCCTTCACGCCGGCGATCTTGGCGGGAACTGCATTCATCAGCACGCTGGAAGGATACGCTGCCGTCCCCCCGGGCACATACAGTCCCACCCGGTTCAGGCCACGGATCCGCTGGCCCAAAATCACCCCGTTGGGCTTGGGGTCGATAAAGCTCTGTTGAACTTGGCGGGAGTGGAAAGCGGTGATGTTTTCCACTGCGTTGAGCAAAGCGTTGACATAATCCGGATCCGCCTCGGTCAAAGCGTCCTGAATCACTTCCTGAGGCACTTCCACATACTGGGGCAGACTGCCGTCAAACTGTTTGGTGTATTCCAGCACAGCTTCATCCCCACGCTGTTCCACCTGCTCCAAAATCCGGGTCACGGTTTGGGTAACCTCTTTACCCACCTTAGCGGAGCGGCTTTTGAGCAATTTTTGATATTCCCGTTCGGCAACGCCGTCGGTTTGAATAATCTTCATCATGAGTTCATTGCCTCCTTTTCCGCAATGGCAGCTTCCATGCGGGAGATAATCTCCTCAATCCGCTGCCGGTAGAGCTTCATGCTCACGGTATTCACAATCAGCCGGGCGGAGATTTGTGCGACATCTTCATACACTTCCAGCCCGTTTTCCCTCAGGGTCGCCCCGGTTTCCACTATATCCACGATGGCGTCCGCAAGGCCAAGCAAGGGAGCCAGCTCCACGCTGCCTTCGATTTTCACGATGCGCACATCCATATCCTTTCCGGCAAAGAAATGCCGGGTGATGTTGGGGTATTTGGTGGCGATGGTTTTTACCTGATAACCGGTGTACAGATTTTCCTTCTGCCCCTTCTTCCCGGCCACGGCAAACTTGCAGCGCCCAAAGCCAAGATCGGTGGTTTCGAAGAAGGAACCGCCGTATTCCATGATGGTGTCCTTCCCCACCACCCCCATATCGCAGACGCCGTGTTCCACATAGGTAATGACATCGGCGGCTTTGGCCAGCACAATCTCCAATCCGGCGTCAGGCACAGAGAGGATCAATTTTCTTCCTTTGTTGTGCAGCTGGGAGCAGTCATAGCCCAGGCTTTCCAGCAAGGCCACCGTATCCTTTTCCAGCCGGCCTTTTGTCAATGCAATGCGAATGGGTTTCATGCTCCCTGCCCCCTTTCTTCTCTGGGATCCATGGTGGTGATGCAGTCCCCCACCACATCGATCCGGGGAATTCCCTGCTCTTTTGCGTAATCCACCGCTTCCTGTAAAGTTTCAAACACGGAAAATTCCGCCCGGATACGGCTTTCGGTGAGGGTATCCAGGTGTTCCATGGCTTTGACCTGATGGGTGGCATCGCAGTGCACCAACACCTGGGCAGGGGCGGGGCGGTGTCGGGCGTTTTTCAGCAGCACATCCACAGCGGCGTCCACCTTCACTGCAAAGCCCACGGCGCCCATGTCCTCCCCAAAATTCCGATGGAGGCCGTCGTACCGGCCGCCGGAAAGGACCTCCACACCGGAGCCTTCAATATAGCCTTTAAACACCACGCCGGTGTAATAATCCGCCGAATTGACAATTCCCAGATCCACCGACACCCGGTTTTCCAATCCCAGGGCGCAGAGGCGGCGGTAAAGAAGCTCCAGTTCATCCAAATGCTTTACCGCATCCGGCAAATGGATCCATTCCCGGGCACGGGCAAACACCTCTTCCCCGCCGAACAACCGGGGAAGCTGCTTTAAGGTCTGTACCACCGGTGTATCCCCAAAGCCATCCAACAGGTCATTCAGCGCCGGATAGTTTTTGGAGTCGATGAGTTCCAGCAAGGTTGCCTGGATTTCCGATTCCTGGGTGAGCTCCTGAATCAGAGCATGGAACACGCCGATATGGCCGATCTCCACACTATACTGCTGCACCGGCAGATTTTCCAGCGCTTTGGCAGCGGTAACCAGAACCTCCAAATCGGCCTTCGGATTGGAAACGCCGATCAGCTCAATGCCGGACTGCATCATTTCATCCCACTGGCCGTGGAGCTTCCGAGCCGCCAAAAATACCGGCTGGCTGTAATACAGCCGCAAAGGCAGCCGGCTTCCCTTCAGCCGGGAAGCGCAGAGCCGTGCGATGGGGGTGGTATTATCGGGGCGCATGACCATCAGCCGCCCTTTGGCATCGGTAAGCTTATACATCTGTTCCACCGGCAGAGGGTTGCCGCCGGCCGTGAACACATCCAAAAATTCCACCGAAGGGGTCACCACTTCATGATAGCCCCGACTGGAAAAGGTATCCGCCAGCATCTGCTGCAGGCGGCTGCGCAGGGCAGCTTCTTCGAATAGGTAGTCCCGGGTTCCTTCCGGGGTAATCAGTTGATACTTCTGCATGATTGACTTCCTCTTTCACTTTATCGTAGTAATACTTTACCACGCTAAACAGCATTTGTCAAGACAAATAACACCGTTTTCCCTTCAAATCAAAAAAGAGCTGTAGGTCAAAAGCGCCTACAGCTCTCCAATTCAGGTAATTTTCAGCCGAAACAGCGGCAAACTGCCAAACCGAGCGGTGACGGGTTTCAATTATTGGGCCACATGATTTTCTCAGAATTTTACGATGGGAACATGAGCCGCAAAGCATTGAGTTATCCGAGAGAAAATCAGCAGCTTTTCCGGTTATTCATTATACTATGATACATTTGCTGGGTTTCCACCGGTTTTCGCCCCCAGGCGAAATGCCGCCTTGCTTTTCGGCGGCAAAGTGGAAACCGCAATGATTGGCTTTGCCAATCATTGTACCATAGAAATTCCGAATGGGTTTCCCTCGGTTTTTGTGAAGCAAAATGGCCGGCCAGACATTGGGCCGGTCAAGAGGGGAACCGTAATGGCTGGCTTTGCCAGTCATTATACCACATCCTAAGATTTCTGTCCAGCCCGGGACGCTTTGTTTTGTTTGCTCCGTTTCTTGCCTTTCCTTTGCGCAAGAGCTGCCTTCTTCTGAAAATGCAGGTATAACAATGCGCCAAGCAGAATGCTCACCAAGGCAAAGATCTGGCCGTTGGATAAAAACAGCCATTCTTTGGGGGTGTCCCGCAAAAATTCCAGCGCAAAGCGCAGCACCCCGTACCCCATCAAAAACACGGGATACAGAAGGCCCTGCCGAACATGGCTGCGCTCCAGGCAAAAGCAGAGTTCCAGCAGCAGCAGGTCCAAAACCACTTCAAAGAGCTGCACCGGCAGGATCAGCGGGGTGTTGTTGGAAAGCCACAGGGTGTAGCCACCGCAGCATCCCTGAAAGAAACAGCCCAGCCGCACACAGCAAAGCAGAACCAAGCCAAAGGGGGTGCAAAAATCCAGCAGCTCCCCCATGGGCACCGGTCCAACCCGTCCAGCCAAAGCTGCCGCCGCCAACACCAAAAAAATGGCGCCGAACAGGGAGATTCCATCCAACCCCAAACCGTAGGTCAGCACGGAATCCAGGTTTTCCAACAGATACAACAGCTTTCCGCCCAGGAAGGCCACCACCAGAAATACCACCGGCTGCACAATCCCCGCCCAAAGCGGAAAACCATATTTTCTGCGGCGGAGGATGCCCAGGGCCAGGCAGATGCCCAGCCCAAGCAGCATCAAACCCCAATAGAGCCAGTGCCCCACATCATGATACGCAAAGGTGCCGCCGTAGCCTACAAATTCAAAAAAGTAGGACAGATGGGAGGCCGTGAGCACATCCGAAATAAACAGCAGGGCAAAGAGCAAAACAAGGACCGCCAGCCATACCGGCAGATGGAGTTTTTTCCACTTCATTGAGAATCCCCGCTTCCGATCTTCTACTGAGTAACCCGGTGCATCTGGTAAATCTCCAGAAGCTGGCCGCATTTGGTTTGGTTGGAGCGGCAGTCATCGGAGTTATACATGATACCGTCATACAACCATTCGATCAGGAAGGAATTGGCTTCATTGGCTTCCACCATCTTCCCTTCGCTTTCGCTGCGCATTACCAGAAGATTGAGATAATACATCATGGTCGTATCCCCGTCTTCACTGTAAAACGCCCAGCGTCCATCCGCCAAAGACCCGTTTCCGGCTTCCAGATAGTTCTGGTAGGTAGAACCTAAAATGTCCGCCGTTTTCGCCACCGCATACAGTTCCGAGCAGGCCTGGGCCACATCGGCGATGTTAAAGGCAACATTTCCGAAGGCACGAATCAGCTCCACAATGGCGCCGGGGGCCCCCAGCGTGCCGATGAAGGAATGGATTCCTTCTCCCACCGCTGAACTCAGCACCGGCATAACATTTTCGTACTGGCTTGCAAAGGACAGCAGTGAAGTCATATCCTCGGTATGCATGGTCTGCATCCGGTATTTCAAATCGCTGGCTGCGCTGCGCAGGGTGCTGTCGTCGCTTTGGGCGATAATGGCATCCAGCACATAGATATTGTCCGCCAGGATGTCCAAATGGGCGCAGAGGGTGGCAAAATTGCCGTAGGAATCCAGGCCGGTTTCCACCACTTCCAATACATCAAACACCATGCCGATGCCGTCGGCAATTTTCAAGCCGGTGTTTAAGGTCTTGAGTTTTTTGGTGAGGGTAATGCTCTGGCTGAACGAATCTTCCACCAGGGCAGCGTCGTTGTAGGCGTCAAACAGCCGGGCGCAGACGTTGTAGTAATCCTCCGAGCTGGCAAATGCGGAGGGATCCACCTTCAGCCAGGAACCATCCAGCTGCCGGACGTAAGAGGAAAGCGCCTGAAGGTTCTCCTTGGTATAGATATTTTCCAGAGGGGCAAAGTTTTGCTCATAGAAATCCGTAAATTCATCCAAACCGGTTTCATCAATGATGGTGCAGATATTTTCCAGGAACGTGGCGCATCCTTCCAGTTCTTCGGACCCAACTCCGGTGGTTTCACCCAGAGAATCCAGTGTTTGGTCCACCTCATCCAACATGGCGTTGAGGACATCCAAAGCCAGTTCCTGAGCGCTGTCCAACTCCTTCCCTGCTACCACCTGTTCGTCGATGGCGGCAAAGTACTGTATCAAACTGTTTTGATACAACAGGGACTGGTCATAGGTGGTGCCGAAAAACACATTGCCGATCCACACCGAACCTCGCTCCAAAGCGCCAAGGACTTCGCTGTCATAAAGGCTGCGGTAATCCTCGGAAATAAAGTTATCGCTGTTGGTTGCCCAACTGACGTCCGTTTCCAGGACATACAGATTGTTTTTTAACGGGCTGGTGCCGTAAATTTTCAATTCCTGATAGTCATCCAATTCGTCGCTGTCGGAATTTTTCACCGTGGGATAGGAGTGAATCAAGGCATAAACTCCCTGATCGTTTTCCACAATCTGGATCTCTTCCCCGTTGAGCAGGCCGTCGCCGTCCAAATCGGCGCTGGCCTGAACTTCCTCATAGGTAGCGGTGCCGAAGATATTCTTCATGCCGGTGCCGCTGCCCATGGCGCCTTCGCAGAGCCGCTGGGTGTAGTAATCGGAGATGCCGTCGCCGTTGCTGTCCAACTGGGTGTCGATGGTCACAGATTCGATTTCCTCGTAAATATCCTCAATGGGAACCGCTTCCGGGTCCTGCTCCCCTTCCCCGGTTTCGCTGGCAGTGGCCAGATAGTAGTTTCCGCCGGTGCCGTCGGCAATGCGGCGAAGCAGATCGGTGTCCACATCCCCGCTGCCCACCAGGCCCACGGTATGGATCACAATACCACGATTCACCGCTTCGGCGATCAGGGTGTCATAACTTTCCGACACGGTGGTATCGGCGCCATCGGTGAGAAAGATGATAAACTGATTGGGGGCGGTGGAGTTGTTCAGTTCGTTCAACGCCTCTCGAATGCCGGCAGAACCGTTGGTGCCGGCTGTGGAATCGCTTCCGGCGCAACCGCCGCCATCGCTGTTTTCAATGCCGTCAATGGTGTTGTACAAGGCTTCCTTGTCATCGGTAAGGTGCATGACAACCTCCCCGATGGAGGTAAACTGCACCAAAGCGGCATGATCGGTGCCGGTGCGGAGTTTTTCAATAAACTCCTTGGTCACCTGTTTTCGCAGGTCATCGGGGTCATTTTGAACCATGCTGTTGGAACGGTCAATTACGAACACCACGTCGATGGCCCCTTCCTGGTACTGACTGGGCCGAATGATATCGTTGTTCCAAACGTCGTCCACCTGACGGTGGTTCAACAGCACGTAGATCCCGGGCTGGGAGACCGTTCCGGTAACCGTTCCATTGTCCGAAACGGTGGCTCCTTCCACCGGCTCCAGGCACTGGGTATCCTCGTTGTAGTAATACATGGTGGGAGTTTCCCCCTCCTCCATCTGGGAGGAATCGTAGGGGAGGGTCAGATCCGCAGTATATCCTTCTTCTACCTCCAGATAGACCGGATCGCTGCCGATATAACCGGGAGTGGACTGGCCGATTCCGCTATCTTCCGGAGCAGCGGAAATCTGCACATTCCCTTCCGAAGTGACCGAACTGCCTTCCGGCGCCGAATCATTTTCCACGGTGATGGAGAAGGAATCCTGAGGGGTCCGAGGATCGAAACCGTTGACCAGTTCCCAATAATCATCCCGGCCGTCCCCATCGGTATCGGCATTGTTGGGATCGGTTTGGTGGTCGTTGACCTCTTCCCCATCGGAGATACCGTCCCCGTCGGTGTCGATGCTGACGGGATTGGTATTGGTTACATAAAGTTCATCGTAGTTGGTCAAACCGTCGCCGTCGATGTCCTCCTGCCCGTCCGGCGTGCCGTTTTCATCGGTATCGGTCAAAGTGGGATCGGTGCCGATGACTGCCATTTCCTCGTAGTCGGAAAGGCCGTCCCCATCGGTATCCGGATTTTGAGGATCGGTGTGGTACATTTCTTCCAGGAAATTCAATACGCCGTCCTCATCGTCGTCGTTTTGATCTACATCCAGATTTTCCATATTCTCTTCGTTGATGTTGTTGACGGTGGTGCTGGATTCCACCGTTTCCCCATCCTCATACTGAATGGTTACCTGAATCACATTGACCCCGACAATCAGCGGCACATCCGGCACCGACCAGTTTTCCTGCGGGGTAATTTCCTGGGAATAAAGCTTGTTCCCATTGATGTCCAGGACGGTGCAAACCGCTTCGATCACCGATTCGGGCCGATTCATGGTGCCGGTTATGGCGGAAATATGTTGGGAGAGATGATAAATCTCCCGGGAGGCATCGTACACCATGCCGGTTTTATCCACAATCAGATCGTCCCGCTTATCGGCAATTTCTCCGTACCGCACCTTGGAGGAAAGGGCAAGCTGCGCCTGCTCCACATCCACGGTTTGGCTCAAAGAAATTTCGTTGTAGCTGCGCCGCACCGAGAGGATCAAATCGCCGATGGGCAGCACCAAAGCAAACATCATCACACTGAGCACAATGCAGATCAGCTTCTTTTCCTGCTTTTTGCGAATGGCCAGCACCAGCACCGTAATGCTCAGCGCCAGCAAAAGCACGGCGACTGCAATGGCAATCAGTTCCGGCCATTCCAGCACAGGGCCGCTTTGGGATTGGGAGGTCAGCTCCGCCTGGGGATCAATGGCCTCATACACCGTTTTCAGCGTCACCGATTCCCCGGCCCGGAGCTGCTCCACCTTCAGACTGCTTTCGGAATCGTCCGCCAAGCGATAACCCGAAGGCACCGGATTGGAAAGCTCCAGATCGGAAACGGTTTTATCGTTGGTGTTCTCCGCCACCAGAGTCATCATGATTTTGCTGTCGCTGAGATATTTCTGTTGGTTCGCCGTAGCGGTGACCTTGACACCGTCCTGCTGGCCGCCGGCTGCAGAAACCGGCACCGCTGCAAAGGAGATTACCAGCGCCAAAACAGCCAACAGAGCCAACCATTTTTTAAGCCGCTTCATTCTCTGCTACAACTCCTTTCTCCTGGTTTGCCTGCGCCCCAAGCAGGCGCAAAGCGAATCACTCTCTATACTAAAACCAGTATAAAAAA
Source organism: uncultured Oscillospiraceae bacterium (assembly GCA_949282975.1). Taxonomy (GTDB): domain Bacteria; phylum Bacillota; class Clostridia; order Oscillospirales; family Ruminococcaceae; genus Egerieicola. The sequence continues at coordinate 12,498 of CASDQY010000025.1, forward strand.
TTTGCCGAATTCTGTCAAGTAAAGGGGAAATTTTCCTGTGATTCAGAAAAAAATCCGCCTAACTGAACCGGTCAGATAGGCGGAAAGAAGGATTGCTGTTAAAAGGAAAACAGGGTCATCTGGCTTGTTTTGGGCATTCCCTGGAAGGTGCCCAGCTGATCCAGCAGCTCGATCACCGATTTCGGCACGCCGCTGCGGCGAGTGACATCCTCCACCGAGATGTATTTTCCCTCTTTGCCGGCTTCATACAGGTTTTTGGCAGCAGCCTCTCCAATGCCCTTTACCGCAGCAAAGGGCAGGCGGATCTTGCCGTCCTCAATTTGGTATTTGGTGGCGTGGGATTTGTACAGATCCACCGGCAGGAAAGAGTAACCCCGGCAAAGCATTTCGTTGATCAGCAGGCTGGTGTTAAATTCATCTTCTTCCTTGACGCTTCGTTCGTTGCCCTTTGCCATAAGCTGCTGAAGCCGGAAGCGAATGGCTTCCTTCCCTTTCACGGCGTTTTCCACATCGAAGTCGCCGTTTCGCACGGTAAAATAGGAGGCGTAAAACTCCAGGGGATAGTAAATTTTATACCACCCCAGCCGAATGGCGGAGATGTCATAGGCAGCGGCGTGGGCTTTGGGGAACATGTACTTGATCTTCATGCAGCTGTCGATATACCAATCCTCCACACCGTGTTCCTTCATGGCCTTGATGTGTTCCTCGGTGAGCAGCTTTTTGGCTTTCCCCTTACGGGTGATCTCCATGATCTTAAAGGCCATGTCCGGCTCCAATCCCTTTTGGATCAGATAGGTCATGATGCTGTCACGAGTACCGATCACTTCGGAAATGGTGCAGGTGCCGTTTTTGATCAGTTCCTGGGCATTGCCCAGCCAAACGTCGGTGCCGTGGGACAGGCCGGAAATCTGAAGCAGGTCGTTGAAGGTTTTGGGCTGGGCGTCCACCAGCATCTGCCGCACAAAGGGCGTTCCCAATTCCGGCAGGGCAAAGGTGCCGGTTTCGGAGAAAATTTCCTCCGGGGTGACCCCCAATTCCTTGGTGGAGGTGAGCAGGCTGTATACCCTGGGATCGTTCATGGGAACATCCAGCACGCTGGTGTGGGTCAAATCCTCCAGATGCTTATAGTGGGTGGGACCCACGTGGCCCAGCTGGTCCAGCTTCAGGATGGTATCATGGAGGGAATGGAAATCAAAGTGGGTGGTAATGTTGTCGCTGTCGGCCTTATCCGCCGGATGCTGCACCGGGGTGAAGTCGTAGACCTCATAGTCGTTGGGCACCACCACCATGCCCCCGGGGTGCTGGCCGGTGGTACGCTTGACCCCGGTGCAGCCGATGGTCAGGCGGTTTTCCTCCGCCCGGCTGACCACCATGCCCTTCTCTTCCAGATATTTCTTCACATAGCCGTAGGCCGTTTTGTCCTGCAGGGAGGAGATAGTGCCGGCCTTAAACACATGGTCCTTGCCGAACAGGGTTTCGGTATAGCGGTGGGAGCGGGACTGGTATTCATCGGCGAAGTTCAGGTCGATATCCGGGGATTTATCCCCCTTAAAGCCCAGAAAGGTTTCAAAGGGAATGTTGTGGCCGTCCCCCTTCATCTTGGCGCCGCAGTGGGGGCAGTTTTCATCCGGCAGGTCAAAGCCGGAGCCCACGCTGCCGTCGGTGATGAATTCGCTGTGTTTGCAGTTGGGGCAGCGGTAATGGGGCGGCAGGGGATTGACCTCTGAAATTCCGGACATGCTGGCCACCAGCGAAGAGCCTACGCTTCCCCGGCTGCCCACCTGGTAACCGTCCTCCACGGATTTTTGCACCAGCTTCTGGGCGATCATGTAAAGCACGGCAAACCCGTTTTTGATGATGCTGTTTAGCTCGGTTTCCAAACGCTTCTGCACAATTTCCGGCAATGGGTCGCCGTAAAGCTCCTTGGCATGGCTCCAGGTAATTTCCTGAAGCTGCTCTTCGCTGCCGGGAATGGAGGGCGGATAGGTCCCCTTGGGAATGGGCCGCACATCGGGCGAAATCATGTCCGCAATTTTGTTGGGATTTTCGATGACCACCTGCCGGGCGGTCTCCTCCCCCAGATAGGAAAATTCGTCCAGCATTTCCCGGGTGGTGTGAAGGTACAAAGGCGGCTGATACGCAGCGTCGTCAAAGCCCTGGCCGGTCATTAAGATTTCCCGGAAAATAGCGTCGGTGGGGTCCAGAAAATGAACGTCGCAGGTCGCCACCACCGGCTTATTCAACGCTTTGCCCAGGTTTACCACCGTACGGTTGTAATCCCGGATCACGTCCTCATTTTCCACCCGGCCGGTGCGCACCAGGTAGGCATTGTTCCCCACCGGCTGGATTTCCAAATAATCGTAATAGGAGGCAATTTCCATCAGCTTTTCCCAGGGCAAACCGCTGACAATAGCCTGATACAGTTCCCCGGCTTCACAGGCGCTGCCCAGCAGCAGCCCCTCCCGATACTGGTTCAGCACGGATTTTGGAATCCGGGGTTTTTTGTAAAAATAGTTCAGGTGAGAAAAGCTGATGAGCCGATACAGGTTTTTCAGCCCGACGCTGTTCTGCACCAAAATGATCTGATGATAAGGGCGCAGTTTTTTCAGCTGTTCCTCATAAGGAAGCTGCTCGGTTTCCCGAAAGGCCGGGGTGATTTCGTTGAATTTGGAAAGGTGATGCTGTTCCACCAGCATCTTGCTCAGTTTCAGCCAGATCTCGGCCAAAATCATGGCGTCCTCGCTGCCCCGGTGATGCTGAAAGGGGCCCAGCTTCAGATGCTCCGCCACCAGGTTCAGTTTGACCCGGCGAAGCTTGGGCAGCAGCTTTCGGCAAAGGGGCACCGTATCCAGATAGGTGCAGGAAAGCTCCATGCCCTGGCGCTGTGCCGCCGCTTCCAAAAAACCAACGTCAAAGGGGGCGTTGTGGGCGATGAAGATGGGATCCTCCCCGCAGAACTTGAAAAATTCCTGCAGAGCTTCTGCTTCCAAGGGGGCGTCGGTGAGCATGCTCTCTTCGATACCGGTGAGGTCGGTAATCTTTTCCGGCAGGGAGCGCTGGGGATTGACGTAGGTGTCAAACTCCTCCAAAATCTCCCCGTTTTCCACCAGCACGGCGCCGATTTCGATGATGCGGTCGCTTTGGCGGTTCAGGCCGGTGGTTTCCAGGTCAAACACCACATAGCGCCCTTCAATGGGGCGATCGGATTCTCCCACGGTAATGGCGCCGTCGCCGCCCTTGCCTTCCACAATGTCGTCATCATTGAGAAAATAGGACTCTACGCCATAGATCACCTTAAAATCCGGATCTTCCTTGCGGATCTCGTCTAAGGTGTTCATGGCTTCCGGAAATGCCTGAACCACACCATGGTCGGTGATGGCCACGGCCCGATGCCCCCAATCGTGGGCACGGCGGATGAGCTTGGACGCCGGCGTCATGCCGTCCATGGCGGAGATGTTGGTGTGCAGATGCAGCTCCACCCGCTTTTCCGGTTCTTCATCCATGGGGATTTCCCGGGTAAACACGGTGATATCCGTGGGGCGAATGTTGACCTCTTTGTCGTATTTGTCATACCCTGCTTCCCCCTTGACCAGCACGCTGACCCCGGGCTTTAAACTGTCGTAAACCTCCCGTTTATTGACGTCGACCAGAATTTTCAGGATGACGCTGCTGGTATAATCGGTGATCTGAAGGGTGTAGATGATCAGTTTCCCCGTGCGGGACATACGATCCTCGGCGGCAAAAATATCCCCCCAAACGGTAACCACGCCGGAGGTTTCATTGTTGATGTTTCGAAGTTCCATGGGCCGTTGGGTGACCGGTTTCCCAATCAGGGTTTTGCCGTTTTTGGCGTGCACCGGCAAAGAGTCCAGCAGATTCAGCACCGGAGAACTGGGTTCCGGCTTTCTGGGCTGCGCCGGCATATAGGGCTGCCCCTCCACAGGAGGTGGCGGCATTCCGGGATCAAAGGGAATGTCTTCCAGCGGCGGAGGCACATCCGGAAAAGGAACAAAATCCGGCTGGGGCTCTGCCTTGACCTCCAGCTTGGTAACGCCGGTAAACTGTACATTGACTTCAACCGAGAATTCTTCCTGCAATATCTGGCGGATCATCTCATCCACCTTTGCCACCTGAAGCAGTTTTAACCCGCCGTGCTGCAGTTGAATGGTCAGGGTGCGGTTTTCATAGGTCACCTGCGCCTGATCGAAATAGCCGTTGATAATGCCGGTACGGCTTTTCAGGATGGCTTTCAGTTCATCAAAATAGGAGGCGGTAAGCAGATCGGGACGGTATTTGGGGCGGATAATGAACTTATTCACTTCCAGCCCGATTTTCAGTTGTGTTTCCAGATCGTGCAGCTCCTGTTTGCCGTGAAGATGGGAAAAATGCAGAACCGCTTCGATGGTGCGGGACTGCTCCAAAATATTCAGCTGCAAAATCTCCCCATCCTCCAACAAGGGGAGAGCCGTTTGAGGCTGTTGGAGGTAGGGAGAAAACAATTCACTGGCAATATTACTCAAGGGGACGCTCCTTTACAATTTTTCCACTTCTTCCAAAAGGGCGGGGATGATCTCTTCTTCCGGCACCTTTCGGATGATTTCGCCTTTTTGAAACAGGATGCCGCAGCCGTCGCCGCCGGCCACCCCGATGTCCGCTTCCCGGGCTTCCCCCGGGCCGTTGACAATGCAGCCCATAACCGCTACTTTAATGTTTTTGGTGCAGTCCTTTAACGCTTCTTCCACCTGATTGGCCAATCCAATCAGATCAATGCGGGTGCGGCCGCAGGTAGGACAGCTGACGAATTGGACGCCGTCCCGGCGCAGATCCAGGGCTTTGAGGATATCCTTGGCAGCGTATACCTCCTCCACCGGATCGGCGGTCAGGGAAACCCGAATGGTGTCCCCGATTCCGTGGGCCAAAAGGCTGCCGATGCCGATGGCGGACTTAATCAGCCCCATATGCTTGGTGCCGGCCTCGGTAACGCCCAGGTGGAGAGGATAGGGCGCCGCCTGATGCATCAGCTCATAGGCGGCAATCATGGTGCGGACATCGCTGGATTTGATGGAAATCACGATATCAGTAAAATCAAATTTTTCCAGCAGCCGGACATGATAAAGCGCACTTTCCACCAAGGCTTCCGGGGTAGGAGCGCCGTATTTTTCCAGAATGGATTTTTCCACGCTGCCGGAGTTTACGCCGATGCGGATGGGAATCTGTTTCGCCCGGCAGGCCTTTACCACTTCGTGCACCCGATCGTCGCTGCCGATATTGCCGGGATTGATCCGGATCTTGTCAATGCCGGCGGCGGCACATTCCAACGCCAGGCGGTAGTCAAAATGAATGTCCGCTACCAAAGGCGCCGATACCTTCTCTTTGATGGCGGGGATCAGCGCCACAGCTTCTTTGTTGGGAATGGCTGCACGAATGATTTCGCACCCGGCCTGTTCCAGGCGGACCGCCTGCTCCACGCTGCCGGGAATGTCGTAGCTTTTGGTGTTGAGCATGGACTGGATGGAAACACTGCCGTTTCCCAGCACCAGATCTTTTACCTTTACCTGACGAATACTTGCCATGATACGGCCTCCTTCGTTTCAAAAATCGTTTGGATGTTTGCTATCCTCCAAACAGATTGATCAAATCCTTGCAGCTGACAAAGATCATCAGCGCAAAAAGCAGCACTAATCCTACGGCATTGATCACCGCAGTGTATTTTCGGGGGATCGGCCGCCGGAGGATCATTTCAATCAGCACAAACAATAGCTGGCAGCCGTCCAGCGCCGGAATGGGAAGCAGGTTGAAAATCCCCACATTGATGGTCAAAAAGGCAGTGAGCAGAAAAATCCCGCCTGCGCCGTAACTCAAGGTTTGGCCAACCGCCTGCCCCACTCCAATGGGGCCGGACAGTTCATTGATGCCCACCTGGCCGGTGACCAGCATTCCCAGGCTGCGCCAGATCATGACCGTCAGGGTGCAGAATTTCTTGGCGGTATATTCTACGGCATTGAAAAAATGGTTGGGGCGGGAATAAAGATAAAAATCCAGTGAAATGGCGGTGCTGCCATCCTCATTGGTAATCACCGGAAACTGAACATCCTGAAGCTGGGTGCGCTGGCCGTTTCGGGAAACGGTGATGTCGGCTTTGCCGTCGGCGGCGGACATCAGCAGCATTGCCACATCGGTTTCGGTAAACACCGGCGACCCGTTAATGGCAAGAATGGTATCCTCCGCCTGCAGCCCGGTGGCAGAACTGGTGGCGTCTTCTGTAAACTGAGCCACTGTATTGGTGGGAATATAGTCCTGAAAGCCATAGATGCCAAACAGAATGACAAAACCCAACACCAGGTTCATGAAAATTCCGGCAGCTAAAATAATCAGCCGCTGCCAGGGCCGTTTTTGGGAATAGGAGTTTTCCCCTTCCACCGGGTCTTCCTCCCCTTCCATCTGCACATAGCCCCCAATGGGCAGCAGCCGGATGGAATAAAGGGTGCGGATCTTGCCCGGCTTCGGGGGCTTCTTCCGCTGGATGGATGCCAGCTTCGGCCCCATGCCGATGGAAAATTCCAGAATGTTCACGCCGAAAGCACGGGCAGCGCAAAAATGCCCCAGCTCGTGAATGGTGATGATCACGCCGAAAATCAGAATGGTCAACAGGATGGTCAGCAGCATTGGCTCTCCCTTCAGCAGACTCGGCTGCGGACAAATTCCCGGGCGGCCCGGTCAGTTAAGATTATGTCGTCAACCGTAAAATCATGCTTTACGGGCACTCCGTCCAGCGCCTGCCGCACCAACTCGCCGATCTGCAAAAAGGAGATTTTCTCCTGCAAAAACAGGGCGACTGCCTGTTCATTGGCGCCGTTGACCACGGTGGGATACAGCCCGCCCCGACGGACGGCTTCGATGCAGCAGGCCAGGCAGTCGAAGGTTTCCAGATCCGGCTTGGCAAAATGCAGCGAGCCATAGGCAAACAAATCCAGTTCCTGAGCAGGAGAAGGCTTGCGGTCCGGGTAGGTCAACGCATATTGAATGGGAATGCGCATATCGGGATTGCCCAACTGCGCCATAACGGAATTGTCCGCAAACATAACGGCGGAGTGCACCACGCTTTCCCGGTGAACCACCACCTGAATCTGCTCCGGCTCCAAATCGAACAGCCACATGGCTTCGATAAATTCCAGCCCCTTGTTCATCATGGTTGCGCTGTCGATGGTAATTTTGGCGCCCATGTCCCAATTGGGGTGCTTGAGGGCGTCGGCAGGGCGGATCTGTTTAAGCTGATCCTTGGTTTTGCCATAGAAGGGGCCGCCGGAAGCGGTCAAGAGAATCTTTTTTATGGGATTCTGCTGGTTCCCCTGAAGGCATTGAAAGATGGCGGAATGCTCGCTGTCCACCGGAAGAAGAGAGGTGTGGTGCTGCTGAACCGCACGGGTGACCAGCTTGCCCCCGGTGACCAGAGTTTCCTTATTGGCCAAAGACACCTTCTTCCCCGCCTGAATGGCGCACAGAGTGGGGCGCAAACCAATCATCCCCACCACGGAGTTCAACACGGTATCCGCCTGCTCCAAACAAGCGAGCTCCAGCAAGCCCTCCATACCGCAGACAACCTGAACCGGAGTATCCGCCAAGGCGATTTTCAGCTGGGGATAGAGGCTTTGGTCATAGATGCAGACCTTTTGCGGCAGAAATTCCCGGGCCTGCTGCTCCAGAAGGCGGATGTTCCGATTGGCCGCCAGACCGCAGACCCTATAGCCCTGCATCTTGCAGACCTGAAGGCTTTGCGTCCCGATGGAACCGGTAGAGCCTAAAACCGAAATATTCTGTGTCATGGGCGGCACCGTCCTTTCTAAGCATCTTCAGCATTCCGGCAAAACAGACGGGGGTGCTTCCCAAAGCCGGAAACACGGAAACCATAGATTACCGTTCAAACCAACAGCGCTGCCGGTGGCAGACATGGGACAGCACATCCGACAGACGCATTTTACTCTGAGAATATTATAGCCGAAATTGCGGGGTACTGCAAGGGTTTCTCCGTGGATTGAAAAAGGAAAATCAGATTGCCCCCTTCCATCCTCCATAAAACAATGTGCCCTCAAACAAAGAAAAACTCTCTGTTTCAGGGCACAATGTTTGCGCTGGATACATGCCTATGGGGTTAAATCAAAGCCACCACGCCGCCCAATCCCAAAACCAGGCAAAGGAAGGGGGATAAAAACAGCATACTGTCAAACCGGTCCAGGACCCCGCCGTGTCCGGGAATGAGGTTGCCGAAATCCTTGATGTCGGCATGACGTTTCATCACTGAAGCACAGAGATCACCAAACACCGACAGCAATGACCCCAGCATGGCCACTAAAATCACCAGTGGATAGTTGATGTTCATCGGAACAAAGCAGGAGAAGATCCAGCTATAGAGGCAAACCGCCCCGACCCCGATGACCAAACCGCCTGCCAGGCCTTCCCAGGTTTTTTTCGGGCTGATCCGGGGGCACATCTTATGCTTTCCAAAGGCTCTGCCTACAAAATAGGCGCCGCCGTCGCTGACCCAGGCGCAAACAAAAGAAAACATAATGTAGTACAGTCCGATAACTCCTGCCATATCCCGCAGCAGCACCAAACTGCCGAAAGCGGCCGCCAAAAAGAAGGCGGAAACGATGGTGACCGAAAGCTGTTGGAAATCCGCCGTCATATGACAGACAAAAAAGATGCCGATCTCCACCGTCAAAAACGCCAGCAGCAGCCAGCCCAGCCAATAGGAGCGGTTAGGCAGCAGCATCAACAGCGGCGCCAGCGCCGTGCTGACAATCCCCGTAGCCACCATGGCTCTGTTTTTTACCATTCCGGTGCGCCAGGTCATTTCATAGGTGGAAATTCCCATCAGGACGGCCATGGCGCAGTTTAACACCGGAGTTTGGTAAAGAAACAGGACGACACAGGTAAGGGGAATTCCGATTGCGGCAGATAGAATTCGTGTTTTCATTGCGGCGCCGCCCCCTTTTCCTTTCCGGTCAAACCGCCGAAACGGCGGTTGCGCCTGGAATATTCCTCTAAAGCGGCGTCCAGGTTCTTTTCATTGAAATCCGGCCAGAGCACATCCATATATACAAATTCCGCATAGGCACACTGCCAGATCAGGAAATTGGAAAGCCGGTGTTCCCCGCTGGGCCGGATCACCAGATCCACCGGCGGCTGGCCGGCGGTATCCAGATAACTTTCAAATACCTGGGACGTGATCGCTTCCGGTGCAAGGGCGCCGTCGGCGCAGTCTTTCGCCAGTTTTCTGGTCGCCCGGAGGATCTCGTCCTGACCGCCGTAGTTGATGGCGATATTCACCCAGGTGCCGGTATAGTCCTTACAGATCTCCTCCGTGCGATGAATCAGCGCCTGTACCTCTTCATCGAACGCAGAAAGATCGCCGATAAAGTGAAGGGAAACGTTTTTTCCCTTCCAAACGCTTTCGTCCTCCAGATAATCCACCAAAAGCTGGATGATGGCTTTGACCTCTTGCTGAGGGCGCTTCCAGTTTTCGGTAGAAAAGGCGTATACCGTCAAATATTCCAATCCGATCTGAGCGCAGTATTCCGTGATTTTTCGGAATACCCGGGCGCCAATCTTATGTCCTGCCGTCCTCGGCAGATGCTTGAGAGCCGCCCAGCGGCCGTTGCCGTCCATAATAATGCCGATATGGCGAGGCAGTGCTCGTTCAGCCATGACTTAAATCTCCATGATCTCTTTT
>CASDQY010000026.1 GCA_949282975.1 uncultured Oscillospiraceae bacterium
AGATCCGCTTGCCTTCCATCTCCTGAGTAACGGTAAATTCCTTATGGTACCAATATACGGTGCGGTCATAGTTGCCGCCGCCGTCATCGGCGTCCACTGCATTCCAGGTATGGGGGATCGTGACCGTCTGCCAGCTGTCATAGTTGGCAGACAGGGCAGCGGATTGGCTCATCAGCCGTCCGCCGAATTTCCATTCTCCATCGATCTCCCATGCGTAGGCCTCGTCCCGGCCGCTGGCCGTCTGGATGGGAATTTCTTCCGGTTCCTCCGGCACTTCCGGCGTTGCTGCCGAAGTACCGTACACCTCTAATTCATAGATGGATGCGGCCACATAGTTGTCCGCTTCCATTTTTTGATTGCAGTCCGTAATTTCCACTAAAATGTACCTCGCTGTGGTGTCGGTGAGATTCACCGTTTCCTGCACCCCGGAAACGGTATTTTCCGTGCGGTCCGCCAGCACCTCAAACTCCGGGGGAATATCTGTTTCCCCGGCGGTGGGCGCCGTATCCGTGGATCCATAAACGATGTAGTCGTAAATCCGGGCGCCGCCCTTGGATTCCAGCTCCAGTTCGATAGAAGAAATCCGGTATTCTTCTCCCAAATCCACACAGAGCCATTCCGGATAGGTTGCATCCCACGCCCCGGTTTCATCTTTGGTGCGTGCCGTCCACCAGGTGGAGCGGTTTCCGTCCACGGCGTTCACCGCATGGGTGTCCACGCCCTGGGACGAAGTCCCCTCTTCGCTGCTGGCGATTACCGTTTTGTGCAGAGCCAGGTTTTCCTCCGTCCCCTGGGCAGAAATCCCGGGGAAGGAAAATCCCGTCATGCACATTGCTGCCGCCACTCCCATGGCCAGCAGCCGCTTTGCCAATTTCATTCAAACGCCTCCCTTGGTTGTTGGCACCAAAGCAGCCGTCTATCGGAATCATGGGGGAAACGCCTGCCTTGGATGCCCGGCTTACACCTTCGGCTTTTTCGATCCGAAAATGTAAGCGCTTACATTCTTTCCTGAAATTATATCACAGATTTTTCAGAAACACAAGGGTTCATTGGCGAATTTCTCCAGCGTTTTTGCTCTTTATCTCATTTTTATATGTAATCGCTTACAGTTCATCCTGCCGATGCTGCCTTTCTTTTGGGGGAATGTTCCGGTATCCGTTCCAATGCCGGCGTAGTCCCGCCCGGAAGCAGGGTGCAGGGGAACACCATCCGGGATGCGGCCGGCTTTCCCCCCTGCACATCCATCAGGGTTGCGGTCAACTGGCTGCACAAGGTTTCCAAATGATTGTCGATGGTGGTGAGCTCCGGCTCACAGCACTGGGCCAGCAGCGAATTGTTGTATCCAATCACCGCAAATTCCTCCGGGATCTTCCACCCTATGCTTTGGGCGAACTTTACAGCCGAAAGAGCCAGGTTGTCGTCCGAAGCAATGATCCCGTCAAAAGCAACTCCGCTTTGGTGCAATCCCGCTAATTTGGCCTTCATCGAAGGAATATCCTCCCGAGAGCCCGAATAATAAAGGGTTTTCTGCTCCTTTTTATCAACGCCGTTTGCCTTCATGGCATCCTGAAAACCCCGCAGCTTTTCCTTCCCGCTGTAGGAATTGGAATCGTAATAATACAGCAGATTTCTCTTTCCGGCACGATATAATTGATCGGCCGCCGCATAGGTGGCCTGGTAATCGTCGGCCAGCACGCAATACAAATTCGGCCCATTCAAATAAGCGTTCAGCAGCATCACCGGGATTTCTTTGGCGGCGTCCTGAATATACCGGCTGTCCTCCAAGGTCTGTCCCACCAGGCTGGAGCCCACCAGGATGCAGGCATCCACTCGCTTGGAAAGCAGCAGCTTCATATATTTTTCCTTGTTTTCCTGCTGGTAACCGGTGCAGCAAAGCAGACAGCCGTAACCGTTTTCATACAGCTTCTGCTCCAAATAATACACGGCCTTTGCCAAAAATAAATCAGAGGAGTCCACACAGAGGATCCCGATAATATGCATGGTGTTTAACCCCAGCCCCCTGGCAAAGAGATTTGGAGTGTATCCCGATTCCTCCACCACTGCCAGCACCTTTTTTCTGGTTTTTTCGCTGACCTTTCCGCTTCCGTTGATCACCCGGGAAACGGTGGCGATGGACACTCCCGCTTTTTTGGAAATATCGTAAATGGTCATAGAACCCTCCTGATAAACGCTGTCTGAAAACAAGCGGAATGCCGGCTCAAAAATGTAACCGTTTACATGAATTATACGGAAAAATCCTCCTTCCGTCAACCGGAACACCACATTTTATGATCCATGCCTGCCAAAAAATTATGTGTTTTCTTCTCGCTGCACATAAAATCCGGCCTGCGTTCCTATCGCAGGCCGGATATCAGCAGAAAAACAATGGCGCACCGTCATCGTTCTCACCGGGTCATCTTCGAATTACCGCATTCTGCGGACAGATCTCCATGCAGTTGCCGCAATGCAGGCAATGTGTCTGCTGAATGGCTGCCGGAACAGAAGCAAAATCAATGCAGTTTTGCGGACAAACCGCCTCGCAGGCATGACAGCCGACACAGGCATCTGTGATAAAATACCCTTCCGGCTCTTCCTCTGCTATCCCAAAAGAAAAGGAGAACCGTTCAATGGGCTTTTTGGACAGGTCAAACCATTCGCCGCTTCCTGCATAAAGCTGAAATACGGTCAGCGCTTTTTGGGATTGAGGCGTAGGGTAGATTTCCTCCATATACGGATTTTTTTCAAACAGCCGGGGCAGAAGCTCCCCGCCAAGTTCTTTCACTTTGCCACGAACCGATACCGCCACACAGGACATGGTGTCTTCGCCCTTCATACCGGTCAGCGCCATATATCCGGTTTTTTTCAACCGGTTGTAAAAGCCTTTCCCTTTGGCGGTGAGAAAATACAACCCCTTTTCGTCTGCGTCCATCATGTCGATGGCGCAGGT
>CASDQY010000027.1 GCA_949282975.1 uncultured Oscillospiraceae bacterium
AAGGGCAAGGGCATCCGCTATGCCGGCGAATATGTCGCCCGCAAGGAAGGCAAAGCCGGTAAGGGCAAGTAATGGGAAAGGAGTGACGAGTCAATGGTGAAAAAATTTGACCGCAATAAAGCTAGACAAAAAAGACACCTGAGAGTCCGCAATAAGATTGCAGGCACCGCCGATTGTCCTCGGCTGAACGTGTTCCGCTCCAGCAAACACATCTACGCCCAGATCATCGACGATAACGCAGGGGTAACCCTGGTAAGCGCTTCCACCCTGGAAAAGGGCTTTGAAGGAAACGGCTCCAACAAAGAAGCCGCCCGCAAGGTCGGCGAAATGGTGGGCAAGCGTGCCGTGGAAAAGGGTATCGAAACGGTTGTGTTTGACCGTGGCGGTTATCTGTATCACGGACGTGTCCAGGAGCTGGCAGAAGGCGCTCGTGAGAGCGGACTTAAGTTTTAAGAGGAGGGTTAATTACTATGGCAAAAATCGATGCTTCCAATTTGGAACTGCAGGAAAAGGTCGTTGCAATTAACCGTGTCTCCAAAACGGTAAAAGGCGGCCGGATTATGAAGTTCTCCGCCCTGGTTGTGGTAGGCGACGGCAAAGGCCTGGTCGGCTACGGCATGGGCAAGAGCTACGAAGTGCCGGACGCTATCCGCAAGGGAATTGAGGACGCCAAGAAGAACCTGATCCAGGTTTCCGTGAAGGGAACTTCCATCCCTCACGAAATCATCGGTCAGTTCGGCGCCGGCCGTGTGCTGATGAAGCCCGCCCCCGAAGGTACCGGTACCATTGCCGGCGGCCCGGTGCGTGCTGTAATGGAAGTAGCCGGTATTAAGGATATTCGTACCAAGGCGCTGCGTTCCAACAATCCCTTCAACGTGGTTCGTGCCACCATTGACGGGCTGTCCCGTCTGCGCACTGCGGAAGAAGTGGCTGCCATTCGTGGCAAAACCGTTGCGGAAATCTACGGTTAAGGAGGTAAGATCTGATGGCTGATGTAACAATCAAATTGGTAAAAGGTCTTGCCGGAAAGAAAAAAGACCAAGTTGCGGTTTGCGAATCTTTGGGATTGCGCAAAACCGGCGATATTACCGTACAGCCGGATAATGCTGCCACTCGTGGCAAGATCTTTAAGGTCAAACATCTGGTTGAGGTTACTCAATGAGAACAGGAGGTGCAATCCAACATGAAGCTGCACGAATTGACCCCTGCTGAGGGTTCCACCAAAACCGCCAAGCGGATCGGCCGTGGACACGGTTCCGGCAACGGCAAGACTGCCGGTAAGGGACATAAGGGCCAGAAGGCTCGTTCCGGCGGCAGCATTCGTCCCGGTTTTGAAGGCGGCCAAATGCCGCTGCAAAGACGGGTGCCGAAACGGGGATTCAACAATATTTTCGCCGCCGAGGCTGCCATCGTGAACCTGGGAGACATCGACGCTCGGTTTGAAGCCGGCGCTGTGGTGGATGCTCAGGCTTTGATGGACTGTGGTCTGGTCAAAGATTGCAAGAACGGCGTAAAAGTGCTGGGCAATGGCGAGATGACCAAGAGCTTGACCATTCAGGCAAAATCCTTCTCAAAGTCTGCTCAGAATAAGATTGAAGGAGCGGGTGGAAAGGCCGAGGTGATCTAAGGTGTTCGAAGTTTTTAGAAATGCCTTCAAATCTCCTGAGCTCCGCAAAAAAATCCTGTTCACCCTGTTTATTATCATTATTTTCCGGATCGGTTCTGCCATTCCGGCGCCCTTTGTGGACGCCAGTGTGCTGGTGGATCTGTTCAGCAACGGCAGCGCCTTTGATTATCTGAACATGCTCTCCGGCGGCAGCTTTTCCAACGCCACACTGTTTGCATTGTCCATTACCCCCTACATCAACAGCTCCATTATCATTCAGCTGTTGACCGTGGCGATTCCGCCCCTGGAGCGGATGGCCAAGGAAGGCGGCGAGGGACGGCGCAAGCTGGCCAAGATCACCCGGTATACCACCGTGGGCCTGGCATTGCTGCAAGCGGTAGGATACTATTTCCTGATCCGCAACTACGGCGGCATTGCGTACACCGACGGCATGGAAGGTTTCTTTGCCGCTCTGGTGATTGTGCTGGTGCTGACTGCCGGCGCTGCTTTGATCATGTGGCTGGGTGAACAGATTAACGACAGAGGATTGGGAAATGGTATTTCCATTATCCTCTTTGCCGGTATCGTCTGCCGGGGTCCCGACGCCGTTATGGTGTTGTGGCAGTACTTCCAGCAGGGCGGCATCAACTACTTCCTGGTACCGCTGATTGTGGTGATCTTCCTGGCTATTGTGGTGGCCATCATCATCATGACCAACGCTGAACGCCGGATCCCGGTGCAGTATGCCAAGCGAGTGGTGGGCCGCAAGATGTACGGCGGACAATCCAGCTATATTCCGATTAAGGTCAGCATGAGCGGCGTTATGCCCATCATCTTTGCATCTGCGTTTCTGAGCCTGCCCAGCACCATTTTGCTGTTCTGGACTCCGGAAGCCGGTTCCTTCTGGGAAGGCTTCTTCAACGCCTTTTCTTCCAACGGCGTAATCTATGCAGTGCTGTATTTCCTGCTGATCATCGGCTTCAATTACTTCTATGTAGCAATTCAGTATAACCCGGTGGAGATCGCCAACAACATTAAGAGCAATAACGGCGCTGTGCCCGGCATTCGTCCCGGCAAACCCACGGTGCAGTTCATCTCCAAGGTGATCCACAAGATCACATTGGTGGGCGCACTGTTCTTGGGTATCATCGCAGTGTTCCCCATTATTCTCGCCAATGTGACCGGCATCAACATCTCTCTGGGCGGTACTTCCATCATCATCGTGGTGGGCGTGGCCCTGGACACCATGCGTCAGCTGGAAAGCCAGTTAACCATGCGGCACCACAAAGGCTTCTTGGAATGATCGTGCGAATTTAAAAAATGTGGAGGTAAACGAAATGAAACTCATTTTATTGGGCGCTCCCGGCGCAGGCAAAGGTACACAGGCAGAAGTCATCATGGACCACCTGAACATCCCCGCAATTTCCACAGGCAACATCATTCGTGAAGCTCTCAAGAACGGCACCGAAGTGGGCCTGAAAGCCAAGTCCTACATGGACGCCGGCAAACTGGTTCCCGACGAAGTCGTCATTGAGATCATCAAGGAACGGCTGGCCAAGGATGACTGCAAGAACGGTTTCATCCTGGATGGTTTCCCCCGTACTGTGCCTCAGGCCGAAGCGTTGGACGCTATGGGTATCGCCATTGACAAAGTGGTGGATATCGAAGTGGCCGACGAAAAGATTGCTCAGCGCCTGGGCGGACGTCGGGTCTGCTCCAACTGCGGTGCCAGCTATCACACCGAGTATAAGCCTTCCAAGGTGGAGGGTGTCTGCGACAAATGCGGCGGACCCACCGTACAGCGCAAGGACGACGAACCTGCCACCGTGCTGGATCGGCTGAAGGTATACCATGAGCAAACCGAGCCCCTGAAGGACTATTACGCCAAGAAGGGAATCCTGGCTGTGGTGTATGGCGCTGAGGAAGTCAGCGAAACTTCTGCCCGCACCCTGAAGGCTCTGGAGGGCTGAGCCTAGGATGATCCAATTAAAAACCCCTCATGAAATTGAACAGATGAGGGAGGCCTGCCGCATTTCTGCCGGGGCGCTGGCAGAAGCGGGGAAGTATATGCAGCCCGGCGTCACCACCAAGGAGATCGACCACGCTGTACACAAGTATATTGTGTCCATGGGTGCAAAACCGAACTTTTTGGGGTATGGCGGGTTTCCCGGCAGTGCCTGTATCAGTATCAACAACCAGGTGATTCACGGCATTCCTTCCAGCAGGGTGGTCCTGAAGGAAGGGGATGTAGTCAGCGTCGACACCGGCGCATACTATAACGGCTTCAACGGCGACAATGCCTTTACGTTTGCAGTGGGGAAGATCAGCCCGGAAGCGGAACAACTGCTGAAAGTCACCCAGGAGTGTTTATACAAAGCAATCGACGCAGCCAGAGTGGGCAACCGGATCGGCGATATCGGCCATGCCTGCCAAAGCCATGCAGAAAAGTTTGGCTACGGCGTGGTTCGCACCTATGTGGGGCATGGCGTGGGGCGGAAGCTTCACGAAGATCCGGAAGTGCCCAATTTTGGCAAACCCGGCAGAGGGGTCAGATTAGCGGCTGGAATGACCCTGGCCATCGAACCCATGATCAATCTGGTTGGGGACGATGTGGTCACGCTGGAGGATGGCTGGACCGTGGAGACTGTGTCCGGCAGTATCTCAGCCCATTTTGAGCACAGCATTGTGGTCACCGACTCAGATCCGATTATTTTGACTCGGGTCTAAGGAGGAACTATGGAGCTGGGAACCATTGTGTATTCCAAATCGGGACATGACGCCAACCGCTTTTATGTGGTGGTGGATCAATCCGACGGTTGGGTTTATATCGCAGACGGCAAACGGCGCAAGCTGGAAAAGCCCAAGCGGAAAAATCCCCGGCATTTGGCGCAAACCGCCAAACGGGTAGAACTGTCCTGTGTGGATACCGATCAAAAATTAAGGCGGTTGTTGTGGGACTACAACAATACCGAGCCTGAAAACCGGCAAGGGAGGTAAATGCCATGTCGAAAGATGGAGTTATCGAACTGGAGGGCAAAGTGGTAGAGACCCTGCCCAACGCCACCTTTAAGGTGGAGCTGCCCAACGGGCACACCATTTTGGCGCATATTTCCGGCAAGCTGCGAATGAATTTCATTCGGATCCTGCCCGGGGATAAGGTGACGGTAGAAATGTCCCCCTACGATCTGACCAAGGGGCGCATTACCTGGCGCTCAAAGTAAACCGCTTTTACACAGTTGAAACCATATTAAGGGGGTAATTTCAGATGAAAGTAAGACCTTCTGTAAAGCCCATGTGTGAAAAGTGCAAGATCATCAAGCGCAAAGGACGTGTGATGGTGATCTGCCAGAACCCGAAGCACAAGCAGCGTCAGGGCTAATCGCACAGGGACGCAAGATTAAGAGTATTTTGGAGGTGCAACAATATGGCTCGTATTGCTGGCGTCGACCTGCCCAGAGAAAAGAGAATCGAGATCGGTTTAACTTATATCTACGGCATCGGCCGCAAGAGTGCGGATGACATTTTGGCGGCCACCGGCGTAAATCCGGACACCCGTGTGAAGGATATCACCGAGGATGATCTGGCTAAGCTGCGTGACTACATTGATAAACATTACGAGGTAGAGGGCGACCTGCGCAGAAGCACCGCCCTGAACATCAAGCGTCTGACCGAAATCGGATGCTACCGTGGCCTTCGTCACCGCAAGGGTCTGCCCGTTCGGGGACAGCGTACCAAAACCAACGCTCGTACCCGCAAAGGCCCCAAGAAGACCATTGCGAACAAGAAGAAGTAAGGAGGTATTCTAAGTTATGGCAACGAAAGCAGCTTCTAACAAGAAGCAGATTCGCCGCCGCAAGGTGAGCAAAAACATTGAACGTGGTGCTGTCCATATCCAGTCTACCTTCAACAACACCATTGTCACCATTACCGACACCCAGGGCAACGCCCTGAGCTGGGCCAGCGCCGGCGAAATGGGATTCCGTGGTTCCAAAAAGTCCACTCCCTTTGCCGCTCAGACCGCTGCGGAAAAGGCCACTCGTGCCGCTATGGAACATGGCCTGAAGACCGTGGAAGTGTACGTCAAGGGCCCCGGCTCTGGACGGGAAGCCGCCATCCGTGCGCTGCAGGCCTGCGGACTGGAAGTCACTCTGATCAAGGACGTGACCCCCATTCCCCACAACGGCTGCCGCCCGCCCAAGAGAAGACGTGTCTAAGTTAGGAGGCTAATGAAGTGGCTAGAGATAGACAACCCATTTTGAAGAAGTGCAAAGCGCTGGGCATTGACCCCGCTGTGATGGGCGTCAACAAGAACACCAAGCGCAACCCCAAGCCCAACCGCCGGAAAGTCAGCGAATACGGCATTCAGCTCAACGAAAAGCAGAAGCTGCGCTTTATCTACGGCATTTTGGAAAAACAGTTTGCCCACTACTTTGAATTGGCAGAAAAGAGCAGTGGTCAGACCGGTGAAGTGCTGCTGCAGCTGTGCGAATGCCGGTTGGACAACGTTGTGTTCCGCCTGGGCCTGGCATCCACCCGCCGGGAAGCCCGTCAGATGGTAGTGCACAATCACTTTACCTTGAATGGTAAAAAGGTCAACATTCCCTCCCTCCAGGTGAAGGTAGGCGATGTGATCGGCGTAACCGAAAAGACCCGTGGCAGCGATAAGATGAAAGCAATTCGTGAGACTCGGGGCGCAGTTCCGGTTCCCAAATGGCTGGATATGGACAAAGACAAGCTGGAAGGCAAAGTCATTGCTCTGCCCACCAAGGAAGATCTGGACTTTGAGGTTGAAGAGCTGCTCATCGTGGAATACTACTCCAAGTAATGGACCGGTTTTTTCCGGACATGGTTCCGGATACCGGTTTCGGCAGATGGGAGTAGCAGCCTAACCATGAGGAATGTACAACCGCAAAGAAACTTTTTCCGTGTTTTAGGAGGGTTTAGATGTTAGGAATTGTGAAACCGAAACTCGAGATCGAAAAGCCGAGCAGCGACGGCAGCTACGCAAAATTCGTTGTGGAGCCCCTGGAACGGGGCATGGGCATTACTTTGGGCAACAGCCTGCGGCGTGTCCTGCTGTCCTCCCTTCAGGGCGTTGCTGTGACCTCGATTAAGATTGACGGCGTTCAGCACGAGTTTTCCACCATCCCCGGCGTGAAAGAGGATGTAACGGAAATTGTTTTAAACATCAAGAGTCTGACTGCCAAAATCTCCGGCGAATCCCCCAAGACCCTCTATATTGAAGAGGAAGGCCCCAAGCAGGTAACGGCCAACGATATCAAAACCGATTCTGAGGTAGAGATTCTCAACGGCGACCTGCATATTGCCACCCTGGAGGAAGGCGCCAAGCTCTACATGGAAGTGACCATCGACAAGGGAAGAGGCTATGTTCCGGCAGAACGCAACAAGCAAAACCAGAACATCATCGGCATTATTCCGGTGGACAGCATCTACACCCCGGTATTGAAGGTCAACTACACTGTGGAAAACACCCGTGTGGAGCAGATCACCGACTATGACCGGCTGAACCTGGAGGTCTGGACGGACGGCACCATTTCCGCAAAGGAAGCGGTCTCCCTGGCGGCCAAGGTTCTGAATGAGCACCTTAGTCTTTTCGTCAATCTCTCCGAAGAGGCGGCCAGCGCCGAAATTATGGTAGAGAAAGACGATAAAGACAGTGAAAAAATGCTGGAGATGACTATTGAGGATCTTGACCTGTCTGTCCGGAGCTTCAACTGCTTGAAGCGGGCAGGCATCAATACCGTGGGTGATCTGAAGAATAAGTCTTTGGAAGACATGATGAAGGTACGGAATCTGGGCAAGAAGAGCTTGGAGGAAGTGAAGAAAAAACTGCACTCGTTGGGTTTGAGCCTGAATTTTGATGAGGAGCAGTAAGTCCCACCCACACCATTTTACCTGTAAGGAGTGACTTGCAATGAGAAAACTGGGCAGAGCGACCGACGTCCGTCGGGCCATGCTCCGAGGCTTGGTGACCTATCTGCTGGAAAACGGCAGAATTGAGACCACCGTCAGCCGTGCCAAGGAGGTTCAGGCGATTGCCGAGAAGATGATTACCCTGGGCAAAACCAACGATCTCCATTCCAAGCGTCAGGCGCTGGCCTACATCACCAAAGAGGGCGTTGTCAAAAAGCTGTTTGACGAAATCAGCCCCAAGTATGCCGACGTTAAGGGCGGCTATACCAGAATCGTGAAGATCGGCCCCCGCCGTGGCGACGCCGCTGAAATGGCGATTTTGGAATTGGTGTAATAGTGTTTTGTGGAAAAGATTGTCCTGCGGGATGATCTTTTCCTGCCTTGTCCCCGTAGCTCAGTTGGATAGAGCGACCGCCTCCTAAGCGGTAGGCCGGAGGTTCAAATCCTCTCGAGGACGCCAGAGAAAGGCCCGACACAGTGACTGTGTCGGGCTTTTTCTTTTGTCAGCATTCGTATTTTGTTGAGTGCCGGCAAAAGTTATGTTATACTGATAGAAAAATGGGAGGTGCTTTATGAAACGGTATTTGCCCCTTCTTCTGCCCAGCGCCTTGCTTCCATATGGGTTTTTGTTTTTCCTCTTTGGCTTTTTTCGAGGATTTTTGCTGGATTTCATCGGCAATCCACTTTGGATTCTGCTTTGGCTGGGCCTCTGGTCTTTCATCGCTTTTTTGGCGAACCTGGCCTTTTTCATTTTAGCCCTTGGAAAACAATGGTCCGGACGGTCTTTGGCACTGGTGAGCATGGTGCTGAAGCTTATCCAGATTCCCGGATATGTGGCCATTTTCCTGCTGGGTTGTATTTTTGCCATTACAATCTGGCTGTTTGCCTTTATCATTGTTTTATTTTTCTTTGACTGCTTGACGATTCTCCTCACCGGTCTTGTCGGTCTTGCCGCTTCCATCCGGTGTGCGAAGGAAAAGCGGGTGTCAAAGGGCCTTTGCATCGCCAATGGCATTCTGTCCTTCGTCTTTTGTGTTGACGTGGTGTTTGCCATTCTCTTTTACATCAAATCAAGACGTTCTGTTTCGTAATAGGCCCAGGTGCTCTGTTCTTCGAGATACAGGGCGCCTTCTTGTTATCAAAAGCACTTTTGGCGGTTGCTATGCAAACCTCCAAAAATATGGTATACTTGCTTTAGCGGTCAGAGAGGAGGTTATCCCATGGCACAAAATCGTAAACAAAAGCGATCCAACCTGGCGGTCACTATCGTGGTGGGGATCATTTTATTGCTGGCTGTCGGGGTGGCCTCAGTTTGGCTGTTAAATCGGCCTGCATCCCAGGAGGCCACCACCAGCCCGGCGGTACAGGCGCAGGCCTTATCCGGCACCGTTTACGACGGCACCATGAATACTTTAACGGTGGAAACCGATGGGGGAGAGATGTATGTTTTTCCCACGGAGGATGTAGAAATCATCACCGGCAGCACCGGAATCGCCATCGGCAACTCGGTGACGGTATACTATGAGGGTTCGCTGGACCCCGCCGCTTCAGTGCAGGGGGTGGAGGTTTTGAAAATTGAAGTCCAGGACGCAGCCCAGCCCGCTCCGGAACCGGACCCCGCCGCCCCCACTTTGGAGGAACAGGCCCAGGAAATTCTGGACGGGATGACCTTGGAGGAAAAGGTGGGGCAGATGTTTCTGGTGCGCTGCCCGGACAGCCAGGCGGCGGAAAAAGTATCGCAGTATTATCTGGGCGGATATATCCTTTTCGGCCGGGATTTTCAGAACAGCACCCCAGAGCAGATCACCCAAACCATTGCCTCTTATCAGGAAAATGCCGCCATCCCCCTGTTTATCGGGGTGGACGAAGAAGGGGGCACCGTCAACCGGGTGAGCCGGTATTCCCAGTACCGCAGCCAGCCATTTGCCTCCCCTCAGCAGCTGTTTGAACAGGGCGGCCTTGCCGCCATCCGGCAGGACACCCTGGAAAAGTGTGAATTTCTGGCTCAGTATGGCATTAACATGAATTTTGCTCCGGTCTGTGATGTCACCACCGATCCGGATGCGTTTATGTATTCCCGCACATTTGGACAGGACGCCCGGCATACCGCAGCCTATGTCTCCACCGTGGTGCGGGCGATGGAGGAACAAGAGATGTGCAGCGTGTTAAAGCACTTTCCCGGTTACGGCAGCAACGGGGATACGCATACCTCCATGATTACCGACAGCCGTTCCTTGGAGCAGTTTCGGCAGTCCGATTTCTTGCCTTTTGCCTCCGGAATTCAGGCCGGCGGCGATGTGGTGCTGGTGAGCCACAATATCGTTTCCTCTATGGACGCCGGCCGCCCCGCTTCCCTTTCCCCGGAAGTTCATCGGATTCTCCGGGAAGAACTGGGGTTCCATGGCGTGATCATTACCGACGATCTGTATATGGAGGGCGTGCGGCAGTACGCATCCGATGATCAAGTGGCAGTACAGGCAGTCTTGGCGGGAAACGACCTGCTTTGCTGCACCGATTTTGAAATCCAGTATCCGGCGGTGCTGAATGCGGTGCAAGACGGCACCATATCCCGGGAGCAGATTGACCAATCCGTGCTGCGAATTTTAATGTTAAAGCTGGAAGAAGGGATCATCCCTGCTTCCAACGAAATATAAAAAGGAGAATGACTATGCAGTATCAAATTTTAGGAGAACCCATGCCGGTGGTGGTGTGCACCCTGCAAGGGGGAGAAGCTATGCAGACCGAAAAAGGCTCCATGGTGTGGATGAGCGAAAATATGAGCATGGAAACCAATGCCGGGGGTTCGGTGGGAAAAGCCTTCAGCCGGATGTTCAGCGGGGAATCCATGTTCCGAAATATCTATACCGCCATGGGCCAGCAGGGAATGATTGCCTTTGGCTCCAGTTTTCCCGGCTCTATCCGAGCTTTGGATGTCACCCCCGACGCCCCTATCATCGCTCAGAAATCCGCCTTTCTCTGTGCGGAAATGGGGGTGGAGACCTCCATCCAGTTCCAGAAAAAGATCGGCGCAGGCTTCTTTGGCGGAGAGGGATTCATTATGCAGCGAATCTCCGGCTTTGGGAAAGTGTTTTTGGAAATCGACGGCAGCGCCCAGGAATACTATCTCCAGCCGGGGCAAAGTTTAATCGTGGATACCAGCCATCTGGTGATGATGGACGCTTCCTGCACCCTCTCCATTGAAACGGTGAAGGGGCTGAAAAACAAGGTGTTCGGTGGGGAAGGCTTCTTCAACACAAAAGTTACCGGCCCCGGCCGGGTGATGGTGCAGACCATGTCGGTGGCGGGCTTGGCCGCCGCTCTCAGCCCCATGATTGCAAAAAGCGGAAATAACTGATTTTATTGCTGAGGCTGAAACTTCCGGCAAAAGCCATTGCTGCTCTTTCGAAGCCCTTTGAAGCAGATTGAATGGAATTTTGCCCATCTGTCAAAAAATGTTTAGCCGCTCTGCCTATTATTCCATGGGGAAAAATTTGTTATACTAGAGATACGACGTGCAGTTGGAACAACGATCGCAAAGACGCTGTTCCAGCTGCCTTTTTCTTGTATAGAGGAGGATTTCACAATGCCAAAAACCAAAGGACAGGAACTGATTTTTACCATTATGATGGTGTTTGTTATGGTGTATGGGATGATTGTTTACAACATATCCCTGGAAACCGGCGGACTGGAAAACGGGCACTTTCTTACGGCATTTCATGAATTGTGGTTTATGGGGCCGATTGCCTTTGGGCTGGATTTCTTTTTGTACGGCCGCCTTTCTAAGTGGATTGCCTTTCGCACCATTGATGTAAAATCCAGCCAGCCGGTTTTCCTTGTACTGACAATTTCCGCCGTGACGGTTTGCCTGATGTGTCCCACAATGAGTTTGGCGGCCACCGTATTGATTCAGCAGCCGGAATGGAATCAGTTGGTGGTAACCTGGATAGAAACCACAGTGAAAAATTTTCCAATGGCCCTTTGCTGGCAATTGTTTTTGGCCGGGCCGCTGGTGCGAAAAATTTTTCGGCTTTTGTTTGCAAAGAAAATGGCCCGGCAGAACGGGAACCGCCGGGCTGAAAATGGAATGCCAGATTCCATCTGATAGGAAGGAAAACAATCGGTCTTTTTCAGAGACTGGCTGTTTTTTGCTTTTGGCAGGGTTATACAAACTCGAAAGGCGATCTTTGGCAGGATTGTGCGTTTTCGGAAAGGAAAGGGGGATTTTTCTTTTATCCCTTGTATTTTGCCTTCAAAATGTGTATCATAGCAACCATAGGGAAAATCTTTTTGTCCTGCGAATGGGTTTCGTTTACAATTTATTTAAGAGAATGCTTTCTTTTTGTTTAGAATCTTGGGGTAGAATACTACCGCAAGAACTGCTGCAGGACAGGTTTCTTCCCCTATGAGTCACTGCTAGCGCCTGCAAACCTTTTTGGCGGAAAGGAACGATTGTCTACATGAACACACAGGAGCCGATTACAAAAACAACAGGGCAGATTTTAAAGGACAATATCTGCACCTTATTTAACCTGTTTAACTTTTTAATTGCCGTGGCCTTGGCCTGCGTCGGGGCCTGGACCAACCTGTTCTTTATTCTGATCATCATCCTCAATGTGGTCATCGGCATTGCCCAGGAATTAAAGGCCAAAAAGCTGGTGGAGGAGCTCTCCCTGCTGACCATGCCCATGTGCGACGTGATCCGCCGCCAGCAGCACCTTCACATCTCTATCCAGGAAGTAGAGAAGGGGGATATCCTGCTGCTGGAAAGCGGCAAACAAATCTGCGCCGACAGCACGGTCATTTCCGGGGAACTGGAAGTCAATGAATCCCTCCTCACCGGTGAATCGGATCCGGTAATCAAAAAACCGGGAGACTCCCTCCTTTCCGGCAGCTCGGTGATCAGCGGCAAATGTCAGGCCGAGATCATCCATGTGGGGGATGAAAACTATGCCTCCCAGATTGCCAATGAAGTAAAAAAACTCAAGCAGGTGAATTCCGAACTGCTGCTATCCATGCGGAAGGTAACCCGGTTCACCAGCTGGTTTATCATTCCTTTGGGCATTTTGCTGTTTTTGGAAGCCTTTTTCCTTCGGGGCGAGGTTATGTACGATGCGGTAGTGTCCACCGCTGCCGGTCTGCTGGGGATGCTGCCCAAGGGGCTGGTACTGCTGATCAGCATTGGTTTGGCCGCCGGTATTATTCGGCTGTCCAAACAAAATGTGCTGGTGCAGGATCTGTACTCTTTGGAAAATCTGGCCCATGTGGATGTGATCTGCCTGGATAAAACCGGCACCCTCACCCAGGGGCGAATGCAGGTGGAGCAGGCCATTGTACTGAACCCGGATACCTCGGTGCCCTTTGAAACCATGATGGGGGCTTTCCTCTGCAACACTGACGACAACAACGCCACCTTCCAGGCCATGAAGGAATACTTCCAGCCGGTGGAAGGGGTGGAAGCGCTGGCAAAGGTTCCCTTCTCCTCGGAGCGGAAATGGAGCGCTGTGACGCTGGATGGCATCGGCACTTTGGTGGTGGGCGCTCCGGAACGGCTCTGCAATGGCAAATTGCCGGAAGTGGTAACCCAGGTCATGCAGGAAGGCAAGCGGGTGCTGCTGGCCGGGCTTACCGACCCCATCGAAAATAAAACTCTGGATCCCAAACGGGTTTGCCTGGTTGCCGCCATTGTCATCACCGACCCCCTGCGGGAAAACGCTGCTGCGTCCATTTCCTATTTCCGCAATCAGGGTGTGGCGGTGAAGGTCATCTCCGGCGATAATCCCTTGATGGTGTCTGCTGTAGCAAAACAGGCGGGGATCGAACACGCTGAAAATTATGTGGATATGTCCATGATTCGGGACGAAGAAATGGATCGTGTGGTGCGGGAATACACCGTGTTCGGCCGGGTCAGCCCCCAGCAGAAAAAGCTTTTGGTCACCGCCATGCAGAAGCAGGGCCATCGGGTGGCCATGACCGGCGACGGGGTGAACGATCTGCTGGCGATGAAACAGGCGGATTGTTCCATCGCCGTGGGCCAGGGCAGCGACGCTGCCAAGCAGACTGCTCAATTAGTGCTCATCGACTCCGATTTTTCCGTGCTCCGCAGTGTGTTGGCAGAAGGCCGCCGGGTGGTGAACAACATCACCAAATCCGCCGGGGTGTTCTTCATCAAAACCATTTATTCGGTGCTGCTCTGCCTGGTCTGCATTATCCTGAATATGGACTTCCCCTTCCTGCCCATTCAGATTACCTTGATTGACCTGGTGATTGAGGGCTATCCAGCCTTCTTTATCTCCTTCGAGCCCAACGACAAACGGATTACCGGCCGGTTCCTGCCAACGGCCCTGCGCTTGGCAGCGCCAAACGCCATTGTCATCACCTTGTCCTGCATTGCCGTGTTTGTCCTTAACTGGCTGGGCGCCATGCCTTTGGCCGCTGAGCAGCAAACCTTGTTGATGTACCTGGTGGTAGGCACCATCGGCATTGCCGCTGTGTGGAAGTCCTGCTGGCCGCTGAATAAGCTGAGAGGCTTTTTAGCCATCACCACCACCATTGGTTTTTATGTGGCAGTGCTGCTTTTCCACAACATTCTTCAACTGGCTCTGCCGGTGTCCACTACCATTTGGATCCTTCTGATCTTTGTAGCGGTGGGAATTTTGCTGGAGCGGCTGCTGACGCTGCTGATCCGCAAGAAGTTTACCAAACCCTCTCCTTTAGCTGCATAATAGTACAATTATGAAGAAGTCAAAAAACGGCACAGTCCCATGCAGGGCTGTGCCGTTTCGTATTATTCGGAGCATAAATTACTATTTGTAATAAGTGAGAATTACCGGGCGGTGATCTTCTGATACAGCAGCCGGATCAAGCCGATTACGGTTCCCACTGCACCGGCGGCCAGAAGCGCCCAGAAGGTAATCTTGTTGGCCAAAATCCCGGTGTTGCTCCAATCCGCCAGGTTGAAGTAATCCTGCCAGGAGCCGGTGCCGGGATTGCCCCAAACCATGCCGGCCAGCAGGACTGCCGCCAGCACCAGCAGGCTCAGGCCGATCTTCAGCCACCAGTTGGCGGGCAGATACCGGCACAGTGCCAGAATTGCAAAATATCCCCCGAAGCAGAGCCCTGCCACCGGATAAGCGATGGTCAGCAGCCAGTTTCCTCCCGTTTGCCAGGCGCAAACCGCCAGCAGTAAAAAGGTTGCTGCGGCAACTGCCAGAGAGGTAAACAAAAAGGGGGGTTTACACCGCTTTGCTAACAGGAAGGGCAGATTGGTAACGCAGGCGCCCAGCAGCAGGGCGGCGAGCACAATCCAAAACCAGCTCAGGGTGTGGTCCACGGCCAGATTGCAGATGAAGCAGGGGATCAGGGCGCAAAGGTATCCTGCGGCAAAGAAAAGCTGGAACCCCATTTTCAGCCCCCGCCAGCGCCGTGCTTCCTTCTTTTCCCGGCGTGCCTGGGTATCGTCGCAAGCGGTTAGAAATTCGTGTTCGCTGATGGATAACAGGGAGCAGATTTTGGAGATCAAAGTGATGTCCGGATAACTGATCCCCCGTTCCCATTTGGAAACCGTGCTGTGATCCACATAAAGCTGTTCTGCAAGCTGTTTTTGGGTGTAACCCGCCGCCTGCCGCTTCTGCGCAATAAATTGAGAAAATTCTTTTTTATTCATAATATCCCATCCTTTTGAGATTGTTCCGGTACCGTGGGCAAGAGCCTAAGCTCAAGAGCTTCTGTTTTGGTTGTACCATGCCCCAGGGGGAAAAGTCAAGGAATTCTGTCAAAAACCCCGCTCGACCGTTGCGCCAGTAGGGTTTGCGGGGAAAAGAGAGGGCTGGCAAGGGCTTTTTAATGATTGGCATGGTCGGATTTCGGCAATGGTCTCGATTTTCTTTCCCGATGCGCCGGAAGGCGGAGAATATGCTATAATGGTTGAAACACTTAAACGATTGAAAGAAGGGCGGGCCATGGACCCATGCAAAACGGAACGGCAGTCGTTGGCGGAAGAATTCAAAAAAGCGCAAAGCACCTTTCTTGCATTGGGGGATGAAACCCGGCAGCAGATTTTTATTGCTTTGCTGGAACATGAATCCGTGGGGATGCGGGTGCCTGAAATTACAGGACGCACCCATTTGTCCAGGCCTGCGGTTTCCCACCATCTGCGGATTTTGCGGGATGCAGGGCTGATCAGCTTGCATCGCCGGGGCACCATGAATTTTTATTATGTGGATGCCAATCTGAAAAAGTGGGAAGAGATCAAAGCGCTGGTGGATCATGTCTGTCAGGTGGCCAATGCGGCGGTGCAGGCCCATTACCCAAACTTAGAGGAGTAAAGAAAGGACGGTTTGTATGACTTTATTCGAAGCATTGCAGCAACGGCATTCGGTGCGCAGTTATCGGGATCTTCCTCTGCAAGAGGAATCCATTCGAGTTTTGCAGGAAGAAATTCAGGCCTGCAACCAAAAAGGAGGGCTCCATATCCAGCTGGTAACCCAGGAGCCAAAAGCTTTTAACGGCTTTATGGCCCATTACGGGAAGTTTTCCGGTGTGCAGAATTACATTGCCCTGATCGGCCCAAAGGGGGAGGATTTGGAGGAAAAGCTGGGGTATTACGGAGAACGCTTGGTATTGCTGGCCCAAACCCTGGGATTAAACACCTGCTGGGTGGCGATGACCGTTTCCAAAGGAACGGTGAAAAACCGCTGTGAAATTCAAGCCGGGGAGAAACTGGTTTGTGTACTGGCTTTGGGATACGGCGCTGCCCAGGGAATTGCGCATAAGAGCAAACCAATGGAAACCCTTTGCCGGACAGAAGGCCCTGCGCCGGATTGGTTTTTCAAAGGGATGGAGGCGGCGATGCTGGCACCAACCGCCATGAACCAGCAAAAATTTTTGATTTCCCTGGGTGAAAACAATGTGGTTTCCATAAAATCCCTGGGTGGTTTTTATTCCAAGGTGGATCTGGGGATTGTGAAATGCCATTTTGAAATCGGAGCAGGAACACAACATTTCCGCTGGGAGAACTGAACCGGCCAAACGCTTCTCTGAAATTTCGGAGGAGCGTTTGTTGTTTTCCATGAATTTGCAGGGAAAAGAAGATTGGTTTTGGTCTGTTTTTCTCTTGTAGAATGACGGAAAAAGAGTTTATAATAGAAAAGCAAACTACAAACATAACGGAAGCGGAGTTGAAACAGAGTGAAGGCAAGCAATCGGTACCAGGGAAGGATCCACTTTGTGATGTCCTTTGTGGGGGGCATTTTGGGGGTTTATTCCATTTTGTGCTTTTCCCAATTTTTCGGCTCTGCGCAGACCGCCAATCTAATCTATATCCTCACCAGCCTGCTGGGCGGCGATTGGATGCAGTTTCTGCTGCGGGTGGGTGGAATGCTGTTATTTGCAGCGGCCATTGTCATTACCGTCTGCCTAATGAAGAAACACCCGGTGGAACTGCGGATGGTCAGCATTGGCGTGGACGCCCTGGCGGTGGGAATTCTCAGCCTGCTGCCGGAAAACGCCAATCCCATTTTAGGGATGTATCCCCTGTTTTTTGCCACAGCCTTTCAGTGGAACTGCTACAGCGGCGCCAAAGGATTTGCCGCCTCCAGCATCTTTTCTACCAACAACCTGCGGCAGTTTGTTTGGGCTTTGACGGAAGTGCTGGTGTACCACAATCAGCAGCAAAAGGAAAAGGCCCGGTTTTTCGGCGAAACGTTGCTGAGTTTTCATCTGGGGGTAGGGGCAGGGTTTTTGCTGTGGCTGGTTTTTGCCATGCAGGCAGCATTGTTTGCCCTGTTTCCGTTAGCCCTGTCTTTGGGCTTGGTGCTGGCGGACACACAGGGCGCTCAGGCAAAATTAGCGCCCCTTCACTGGAAGCGGTTGCGGTGGTATGCCCGGTTTCGAGGCTTTTTGTTTCGGAGCAGCCGGGGATGAAAAGGCGAAAAGCAGCGTCGATCCATTGGATTCGGCGCTGTTTCCATTTGCATAAAAATGAACAAATTTAAAAAATATGTTCAATAACATTGACGTGATTGAGGGAATATGCTACAATAACGCCAATCAAAAGCGGTTGATGC
>CASDQY010000028.1 GCA_949282975.1 uncultured Oscillospiraceae bacterium
CTGGGGCATGGCCGGCCGGAGGTCATTGAAGCGGTGCAAAAGGCTCTTGAAAACGGCCTGACCTTCGGCGCACCCACCCGGCGGGAAACAGAATTGGCGGAAGAGATCTGCCGGGCCGGGGATTATTTGGAACAGGTGCGCTTGGTGAATTCCGGTACCGAAGCTACCATGTCCGCCATCCGATTGGCCCGAGGCTATACCGGCCGGGACAAGATCATTAAGTTTGCCGGAAATTACCACGGCCATTCCGATGGGCTTTTGGTCAAGGCCGGTTCCGGCTGCCTGACAGGGGCTTTTCCTGATAGTTTGGGGGTTCCGGCTTCCTATGCCCAGCAGACTTTGGTGGCGCAGTATAACGATATCCAAAGCGTTCGTGCATTGTTTGACGCCAATCCAGGCGGGATCGCCTGTGTGATTTTAGAGCCGGTGGCCGCCAATATGGGCGTAGTTCCGCCCAAAGAAGGATTTTTGCAGCAGCTTCGCCGTTTGTGCGACCAAAACGGTGCTCTGCTGATTTTTGACGAAGTGATCACCGGTTTCCGGGTGGCGTATGGCGGAGCGGCACAGCGGTATGGCGTTTCGCCGGATCTGGCTGCGTTCGGCAAGATCGTGGGCGGCGGGATGCCTTTGGCCGCTTACGGAGGCCGAAAGGAGATTATGTCCCTGGTGGCGCCTTTGGGCGGCGTATACCAGGCCGGAACCCTTTCCGGCAATCCCATCGCCACTGCCGCCGGGTTGGCCACTTTGCGGATTCTCCGCCAGGAGCAGGATACGATCTATCCTGCTTTGGAAGAAAAAGGGGCACGGCTGGAACAGGCGTTTCGCCGGGCAGGACTTCCGGTAAACCGGGTGGGCTCCCTGC
The DNA here is from genome assembly GCA_949282975.1 of uncultured Oscillospiraceae bacterium. Taxonomy (GTDB): domain Bacteria; phylum Bacillota; class Clostridia; order Oscillospirales; family Ruminococcaceae; genus Egerieicola. The sequence goes on from CASDQY010000028.1 coordinate 863, forward strand.
TTTCCGCCTTTTTCCGAAACGCTGCGCCGAACAATTACTCCGAAGTGTGTGAGTGCAATCTGAACGCCTTTTCCGCTTATTTCAATCGCATGCTGGAGCAGGGCAATTATGTGGCGCCTTCCCAGTTTGAAGCCATGTTTGTTTCTGTGGCGCATACCGAGGAACATCTGGAACAAACCTGCCGCAGCATCCTTGCCATTGGTGAAGAGATCAAAACGCAGTATACGCTATGAGTTATTTCCCGGCATGTTCTGTTTTGGCAGAAGATGCCGGGATTTTGTTTTTTGAAAGAAAGGAAAAAGAATTTGTGAATTTTCAGTGTTTTGGGAAATAATGCTTGACAGGGCCTTTGCGTTATGCTATTCTAATTTTAGTTAGATTAAGCTAATTGCGAAATCTATTTTTTCTTTACCCTACAGTTAGATATAACTAACGCCAGAATAGAAGAACCCGGAAAGGAAAAGCTATGAGTATTGTAATTGTCGGCGGAAATGAATGCATGGAGTGTCAGTATAAATCCATCTGCAAGGGATACGGCTGCAAAGCCAAAGTGTTCACCAAGGAAAACGGTTCCCTGAAAAAGAAAATGGGAACCCCGGATCTCTTAATCGTCTTTACCAACACCGTATCCCATAAAATGGTGATCAGTGCATCTCGGGAAGCAAAGCGAAACAATATCCCCGTGGCTCATGTTTCTTCCAGCAGCGCTTCCGCCCTTCATTCGTTATTGTCCCAACGGTTCCCCAATGTTGCAGGAGGGATTGGATGAGCTTTGAACATTATCTGGTGGAGCATTGTTCCCCCACGCTGGCAGGATTAAAATCCGCAAACCTGTTTCGAATCCCGTTCCAAAGCCGCCGGGAATTGAAGCGGCAGCTTTTGCTTTGGAATCAGCTGCTGGGGCAGAAGGGCGTTCAGGTGCTTTTGCTGCGGGAAGAGGTAAATCAGGCGCTGATTTATGTTTGCAGGATGGATTTGCTCCGGCGGGATCTGAAAAAGCCCGGGGTGGGGGAGTTTCTGCAAAAATGCGGCTATCCAACCGGTGTTTTGCGGGATACGCTGTGCCGGTTGCAGCAAAAGCTTTCGGTGCAGGAAGATTTTCCCCATGAGATCGGCATCTTTTTAGGCTATCCTTTAGACGATGTACAGGGATTTATCCGCAATCGGGGCAAAAACTGTAAATGCACCGGCTGCTGGAAGGTATACGGCGATCCTTCCCAGGCGGAAAAGCTCTTCGCCAAATATCAAAAATGCCGGGAAGTGTACTGCCGTCTCTGGCGGCAGGGAAGGAGTGTTTGGCAGCTTACTGTAGCTGCTTAACATAAAATAGAAGAAAAGAGGTATTTCAAATGAGTAGGATTGCAGTGGTATATTGGAGCGGCACCGGCAACACGGAGGCCATGGCCCAGCAAGTTGCCCAAGGTGCCAAGGATGCCGGAGCAGAAGTGGATGTTTACACCGCCGCAGAATTTCAGGACAGCAAAATGGATGATTACGATGCGGTGGCGTTTGGCTGCCCCTCTATGGGAAGCGAACAGCTGGAGGACAGTGAGTTCGAGCCCATGTTCCTCGGCTGCGAAAGCAAATTGAAGGATAAGAAGATTGCCCTGTTTGGCTCCTATGGCTGGGGGGATGGCGAATGGATGCGCAACTGGGAGGAACAGTGCGCTTCCGACGGCGCTGTAATGGTGGCGGAAAGCGTGATCTGCAACGATGCTCCCGACGATGACGCCCAGGCGGCCTGTGCCGCTTTGGGCAAAGCGCTGGCCGATTCCTAAAATTACGATCGGTGTTTCGCAAATTATAAGAAGGGAGAGCCTGCTGTTCCAATTCCGGAGCAGCAGGTTCTTTTTATAGATAAATCGAAACGCAGTCCGGCGTCGTATTCGTTTTGCCGCCAATTTGTGAACGAATCGTTATTTTTCCGGCAACTTTTTTGCTACTCCCTTGACTTATAGCCGTTCATCTCCTACTATATTAGTAACCTTGATTTACAAAAATTGACCAGCGGGGAGGGCTCTGCTTTTGAACTGGCTTCGAAATTTCATGTACGGCCGATATGGAATGGATAAATTGAATTTTATCCTGCTGATCATCGGCGTGGCCATCAATCTGTTAACTTCGATTATCGGGCGCTTTTTGATCTGGATGATGTACGGCTGGGTGTATACCATCATCTGGCTGATCGGTATACTTCCCTTGGTGTTTGCTCTCTATCGTGCTTTGTCCCGCAATATCCATGCCAGGCAGAAAGAGCTGTACCGCTATCAGCGGTTTGAGCAATGGGTGAAGCGGTTATTCGGCCGGAACACTTACGGCACGAATGGAAGATCTTCCACCGTTTATACCAGCGGAAAGGAAGTCAAGGACCGAAAGAACTATAAGTACTTCCAATGCCCGTCCTGCCGTCAAAAAATCCGAGTTCCGAAAGGCCGGGGAAAAATTCGAATCCATTGCCCGAAATGCGGCCATGATTTCGAAAAAAAGACCTGATCATTGTCCGTCAAGACATTTGGTTTTGGCGGACTTTTTTCCGGCAGATACCCATCCGATATTTTGATGGAATGGCTTGAAAAAAAATGAATCATGCAGTATAATACTGTCGTTATCTTCTGTATTCCAGCAAGGAGGAGTCAACCGTTATGTATCAAATCGTAAAAAAACGTCAGCTCAATCAGGATGTTGTGCTGATGGAAGTCAAAGCCCCTTATGTCGCTGCGAAAGCGCAGGCCGGTCAGTTTATCATCTTTCGGGTGGATGAACAAGGCGAACGGGTTCCGCTGACTGTGGCGGACTATGATCGGGAAGCCGGCACCGTTACTATTATCTTCCAGACCGTGGGCAACTCCACCAAAGAATTGGCCGAGCTGGGAGAAGGGGATTATATCCAGGACTTTGTTGGTCCGCTGGGCATCGCTTCCCACTTTGACGGTGTGAAGAAGGCCTGCGTCATCGGCGGCGGCGTGGGCTGCGCCATTGCCTATCCCCAGGCTAAAGCACTGTTTCACATGGGCGTCGACGTGGATCTGATTGCCGGTTTCCGCAACAAGGATATTGTGATTTTAGAGGATGAAATGAAAGCGGTCTGCAATCGCTTTGTCCTCTGCACCGACGACGGAAGCTACGGCAAAAAGGGATTTGTCACCCAGGCTCTTCAGGAGCTTCTGGACGAAGGCAACCGTTACGATGTGGTAGTTGCAATCGGCCCCATCCCCATGATGAAGTTTGTGTGCGAAGTTACCAAGCCCTATGACATCAAGACCATGGTGTCCTTAAACCCCATTATGATCGACGGCACCGGTATGTGCGGCGGATGCCGGGTCAGCGTGGGCGGGCAGATTAAATTTGCCTGCGTGGACGGTCCCGATTTTGACGGGCATCAGGTGGACTTCGACGAACTGATGCGCCGCAACAGCTTCTATCGTGAGCAGGAGCGCAGCAAAGAATGCCGTCTCATCGGCGGGAAGGGAGAATAATTGTCATGCCGAGAAATATGTCTTTGACCAAGGTCCCGATGCCGGAACAGGACCCCAATGTTCGCAATAAAAATTTTGAAGAAGTAACCCTGGGTTATACCCCGGAAATGGCGATGGAGGAAGCAAACCGCTGCCTGCACTGCCCCAAAATGCCCTGTGTGTCCGGCTGCCCGGTCAATATTAAGATTCCGGATTTCATTGCCAAGGTGGCGGAAGGGGATTTCAAATCTGCTTACGAAATCATTACCTCCACCAACTCTCTGCCGGCTATCAGCGGACGGGTATGTCCGCAGGAAAGCCAGTGCGAGGGAAAATGCGTTCGTGGCATTAAGGGCGAGCCGGTAGCCATCGGCCGCTTGGAGCGGTTTGTCGCTGACTGGGCCATGGAAAACCTTCACGACGAGGTAAAGAAACCCACTCCCAACGGCCACAAAGTGGCTATTATCGGCGCCGGTCCCTCCGGGTTGACCTGTGCCGGAGATTTGGTGAAGCTGGGATATGACGTCACCATCTTCGAAGCGTTCCACAAAGCAGGCGGCGTGTTGGTGTACGGCATCCCGGAATTCCGTCTTCCTAAGGCCATTGTCCAGAAAGAGATCGACAAGCTGATTGCCATGGGGGTGAAGGTGGAAACCAATATGGTCATCGGCAAGGTTTTGTCCATTGACGAACTGTTTGATATGGGCTATGAATCCATCTTTATCGGTTCCGGCGCCGGTTTGCCCGGCTTTATGGGCATCCCCGGCGAAGGGCTGGTGGGCGTATATTCCGCCAATGAATTCCTCACCCGGATCAACCTGATGAAAGCTTACGAAGACAAATACGATACCCCCATCCACCGCAGCAAAGCAGTGGCCGTTGTGGGCGGCGGCAACGTTGCTATGGATGCAGCCCGCTGTGCCAAACGTCTGGGTGCAGAACACGTATACATCGTATACCGCCGCAGCGAAGCAGAAATGCCTGCCCGGAAGGAAGAAATTCACCACGCCAAAGAAGAAGGAATTGAGTTCCTGCTTTTGACCAACCCCACTAAGATTTTGGGCGATGAAAAAGGCTGGGTCTGCGGCATGGAATGCGCCAAAATGGAACTGGGCGAACCGGATGCTTCCGGACGGCGCCGTCCCGTCAAGATCGAGGGCAGCGAGTTTGTACTGGATGTGGATGCTGCTATTATGGCGCTGGGAACCTCTCCCAACCCCTTGATTCGCTCCACCACTACCGGCTTGGAGGCCAACAAACGCGGCTGCTTGATTGCCGACGATACCATGAAAACCACCAAGGAAGGCGTGTACGCCGGCGGCGATGCTGTGACCGGCGCAGCAACTGTTATTTTGGCTATGGGGGCCGGAAAGACGGCCGCCGAATCTATGGATCGTTATATTCGGGAAAAGAACCAGTGAGTTTTTCTTCCTGTTCATATTTTGTTCATGAATGGCGGTTCTGAATTGTGTATAATATCTTTGTTGTAGTTTATTTCAGTAAAATTTGGAGGTTTGGAGTATGGGCGATACCGCAAGTATGTTGCTTTCCCTGATTCCATTGGTTTTGATCTTTGTGGTAATGTATTTTCTGCTGATCCGTCCTCAGAAAAAAAAGGACAAGGAACAACAGCAAATGCGCAACAACCTGGAAGTCGGGGATGAAGTAATCACCATCGGCGGCATCATCGGCATTGTGGTCAGTTTGAAGGAAGACAACGTGATCATTGAAACGGCTGGTGAACGCAACAAGATTCGGATCAAGCGCTGGGCAATTCAGAGCAACGAGACGGTTCATGACGCAGAAGAAGAGGCCGCCAAGGCTTTGAAGGCAGAAAAAGCTGAAAAACGTGCGGCTAAGAAAGAAAAGAACGCAGACTGATTTTTAGTGCAGGGAGGGACCCGGAGTGAAACAGCGCAGAAAAGCCAAACGGCAGAAAATGTCCGTTCTGCCTATGGCAATGTCCTTGGCACTGGGAATTCTGACGATGTTGGTGATCTCGTTGTTGTTTTCCGCCGTATTTGCTATGGTGGATTTGGACGACTGGGTTTTGAACCTCTTTGCCTTTGTGATTTTGATTGCCGGTTGTGGTGTAACCGGTTGGTTTGCGGGAATCGCTTACCGCCGTTCCAACCCGCTGGTAATGGGCGCAGTGAGTGGTGTTGTAATGGTTCTGCTCTGCCTGCTGGGAAACCTTTTGTTTTTCCAAAGCGGATTTGAACTGTTGAGCTTACTGAAATACATTGTTATGATTGCAGCAAGTTGTGTTGCTTCGCTGTGCATGAAAAAAACGGTTGGTTCTGCCGGAAAGCGGAAACCGATCGCTGTCAGAAAGGAGATCTTACCATGAAACACATTAAAACTCTCAATCAAGCTAATCTGAAGGCCAGCGCTGCTAAGGGCGGCTGCGGCGAATGCCAGGCTTCCTGCCAGTCAGCCTGCAAGACTTCCTGCACGGTTGCCAACCAGAAGTGCGAAAAGTAATCGCCAAAGACAGCTTTAAAGGGAGGGACAACACCTTGTCCCTCCCTCTTTATTAAGGATGACAAAAACATGATTCATAAATATTCGTTAAATGGTTACAACATTGTTTTAGACGTCAATAGCGGGGCGGTTCATGTGGTGGATGATGTCACCAGCGATCTGCTGGACATTTTAGATCTTCCCATTACCGACGACAGCGAAGGGGAGCTGGTGGAAAAGCTCCGGCACAAATACACCATAGAGCAGATTACAGAAGCCTATCAGGATGTGCGGGAGCTGATGCAGCTGGATCAGCTTTTCAGCGAGGATACTTACGGCGATTATGCGCAAAAAATGGTATCCGGCCCCGTGAAAGCCATGTGCCTGCATATTGCCCATGACTGTAATTTGCGCTGCAAATATTGCTTTGCTTCCACCGGGGAATACGGTGGAAAACGGGCGTTGATGAGCCCGGAGATCGGCAAGAAAGCCATTGATTACCTGCTGAAATATTCCTATGGACGGAAAAATTTAGAGTTGGATTTCTTTGGCGGAGAACCAACCATGAATTTTGATGCGGTCAAAGAAGTGGTGGAATATGCCCGCTCCAAAGAAAAGGAGTATGGAAAGAATTTCCGCTTTACCATTACCACCAACGGTGTTCTGCTGGACGATGATAAAATTGATTTTATCAATCGGGAAATGTATAACTGCGTCCTCAGTTTAGACGGACGCAAGGAAATCAACGATGCGATTCGTCCCACCGTCAATGGGAAAGGCAGTTACGATCTGATTGTTCCCAAATATCAGAAATTGGTGGAAGCACGGCGGAAGTGTCCGGATAATCGCAATCAATATTATGTTCGCGGCACCTTCACCAAGAAAAACCTGGATTTCACTCAGGATGTCCTCCATTTGTTTGATCTTGGATTCGACCAGGTTTCGGTGGAACCGGTGGTCAGCCCGGAATACCAGGACTATGCCATTACCGAAGAAGACCTTTCCCGAATCTTCCAGGAATACGAAACACTGGCCCAAACGGTTCTCCGTCTGAAAAAGGAAGGGAAAAAATTCAACTTCTTCCATTTTATGATTGATCTGGATCAAGGCCCCTGCGCCATTAAGCGCCTGCGTGGCTGCGGCTGCGGCAATGAATATGTGGCTGTTACGCCGGAAGGGGACGTGTATCCCTGCCATCAATTTGTGGGGATGGAAGATTGGAAGATGGGCAGCGTTGTGGATCAGTCCCTGGACATGGCTAAAAAAGATTATTTTGCCAAAACCAACGTCTATACCAAAGAAGATTGCCGCAACTGCTGGGCAAAGTTTTACTGCTCCGGCGGCTGCAATGCCAACAGCCTTCAATACGCCGGTGATGTGCGTAAATCCCATCGTGTTTCCTGCGAACTGGAGAAAAAGCGCCTGGAATGTGCTATTATGATTCAGGCGGCTTTGGCAGATGGGGAATAAGGCATAACCGCCTGTCCTTTTGCATAGGCTTGACCAAAACAAAAAAGGGGCGGGCCTATGGTGAAATCAAATTCAGCGGTAAAGCGGCGCAGCATTTTAAGTGGGATTCACTTTACGCTGTTTCAGGGATTGGTTCTTTGGATTGGGTTTGCGCTTCTTTTTGGTGCAATCTGTGCCAGAATGGGGTGGCAGTCCGGAATGGAGCAGTTTTCGGCGCTGCTGCAAACCAATGCTTCTCGTTTTTCTCTTCCTTGGTATCAAAGTGCCGGCTGGTACTTCTTGTCTTGGCTGTTGTTTTTGGCGATTACCTTTTTCTGTGGCTTTTGGGCCATTGGGCAGCCGGTGATACTGGCCGTTCTACTTTGTAAAGGGATCGGCCTTGGCAGCTTGATTTGTTCCCTGTGCCTGGAACAGGGATGGTCCGGCGCCGGACAAGCCTTGCTGTTGGTGATTCCTTCCGGATTGTTCGGCCTGTTTGTGCTGCTGATCAGCGCAAAAGAGGCGCTACGTTTTTCTACTTTACTGCTTCGTGCGTTTCAAACCGAAGAATTGCGGCCCCAAATGACCCATGTTCGATTATATTGTTTGAAACACGGATTGCTGCTGGTGATTCTGATCATCGGCGCTGTGATCGACCAGGGAATTTTATTCTGTTATCATTTGTTTTAAAAAGTCTAAGTTGTGAAACCAAGGAGTGTTCAACAGTTATGGCGTTGAAAATTTTTAACCCAACCCGAACCGGAAAAGGTGTTGACAAAAACCAGCCTGAGAAGAAACGGTTCTTTCTCTTCTTTGAGCTCTTTTTTCGCAAATTCTGGAACATTTGTCTGGTCAACCTGATGTTTTTCGTAACCCTGCTGCCCTTTGTGATTGTCTTTTTCATCTCGGTCTTTAACGGATTCAATCTGTTCAATGGATTTCATCTGAACGATTTGATCTGGATCGGGGTTATGTTGGTTGCCCTGATTCCGGCGGGGCCGGGACTGTGCGCCATGTGCCAGGTGTTGAACAACTATGCATTGCAGCGGCCGGTATTTCTCAAAGACGATTTTATGGAAACGTATAAAAACAGCTTCCGGCAGGGAATTCTGATGTTTTATATGTATCTGGCCATTTTTGCGGCACTCATTGGGGCGTTCAGCTATTATCTGGACCAGTCCCTTCAGGGCAACAGCTTTATGATGGTCATGATGGTGCTGTGCCTGTTCTTTATGTTCTTGTTTTATATGTCTTTCTGCTATATGCTCACCATGGTGCCGATTTTGGATCAAAAGTGTTGGCCCATGTTTAAAAACAGCATTATCTTTGCCATTGCCGGGTTAAAAACCAATATTTTCACCTTTCTGTTCACGGTGGGCATCACAGTATTGCTGATTTTAGCGTTCCTAACGGTGAACATTTCCATTACGCTTTTAGTGTTCCTGGTTCTGATGGCTGTGATTTATCCTGCTTTGATGTGCTTTATTATTCTTTTCAATTCCTATAAATTGGTCGATAAGTATGTCATTGCACCCTATTACGAGCAAACCGAACAGGAACGTCCGGATGAATTCCATCCACGGAATCCCGAAGCTTTGGAACCGGTTTTCGAGGATATCGGTTCCCGGGAGGTTACAGTGGAAACCAAGGCACCGAAACAAAAAGGAAAAACCCGAACCATCAAATAATTGCCATAAACAGTGCGCCGTCTGCTGAAACCAGCAGATGGCGTTTTGGTTTTTCCGGGCAGAATCCGTGTCCGTTGCCAAAAAAACGGTGGTAAAGCAGGCTCTTTTTCAAAACAAGCGTTTTTTCCGTCCGGAACGCCTTCAAATAAGCGACAGAAAGTTTTTCCCAAAAAGACTATACTTGTCCCAGGAGGGCGGAAAACATGAAAGTTTTGGCAAAGATTCATTCCAAAGCGCTGTCACCGTCCCAGCGGGTGATGGCTCTTTTAAGCATCTGTTTTGGGTTTTTACTCAGCCATTGTCAATTGCTGGGATTGACATTGCCGTTTGGCCTGTCGCTGGTTTGCGGCGTCCCTCGCTATCTGTTGTTTCCCAGCAGCTTCGGCTGCCTTTTAGGGCTGTTGTGGGCCGATCTGCAAACCAGCCGCACTTATTATCTCTGCTTTTTGGGTTTTTGCGTTCTGATTCGCTGGCTTGTCGGCCGGTTTCGATTTGGAAAAACCGGATGGTGCGGCCTGCTGTGCGGTGCAGTGTCTGCCGGGCTGGCATTTGCAGTTCAGTATTCCTTGGAAGAAACCAATGGGGTGCTGATCTTTTTTCAACTGTGCGAACTGGTTTTGATCCTGTCCTTTGGATATTTTTGCCGTTGCGCCGCCCGACTGGGCTGGCAGGAGGGGCGTTTGGTTTGGAGCGACAAACGTCAGCTCATAGGCGGGATTTTTTTGCTGGTCCTTTTGTTTTTGTCCACCTTATCCTTTTCCATCTATCAGATTCAACCGGGCATGGTGGCAGCGATTTCCCTTCTGCTGGCAGTGATGGTGCAGTTTGGCGTACAGGGCGCCAGCGTTTATGGGGTCACTCTAACTCTGGCATGTTGCTGTTATTCCGCCGATTTGCTGGATAGCTGCCTGATTTTAGCTTGCGGTGCCTTTTTAGGCAGTTTATTCCAGGCCGCCGGAAAAGCGGTATCAATTATGATTTTTTTTCTTACCTCCATGTTTTTGTCTCTTATGATTGGAATCAGTCAAGGAATGTTGATTTTGCTGGGGGAAGAACTGTTGGGCATTGGCTTTTATCTGGTATTGCCCAAACAGTGGCTGAAGGCCTTTGCCTTTCCTATTCAGGAAAAACAATCTGTTTCCGGCGGGGAACAGGCGGCGCTGCTGCGATTACAGTGCTGCGGGGAAGCATTGCAAAAACAGGGAAAAAAGTTGTATCAATGGCAGAAAAAACGCCCCTTTATGCCCAAGGAATCGGATATGGACACCAAAGAATGGATTTATCGGGAAATCTGCGCTGCCTGTCCCCGTGTGCAGCACTGCCGGTGCCAACCCGATGAGAAACAGATCCGGGAAATGGAGCAATATTTGATCTGCAAACAAAACGGACAATCGGAAAGTTTCCCAACATACCGGCATATCCCATGCGGCCGAACAGAT
>CASDQY010000029.1 GCA_949282975.1 uncultured Oscillospiraceae bacterium
GTGGTGCTGGGGGAATCGGCAGTGTCCCCCACCGACCGGCTGTACGCCGCCTTTGCCGAGGCCTTCGAGCAGCAGTATGTCTCCCAGGGGTACCACACCAATCGCAGCATTGAGGAAACCTTGTCCATCGGCTGGAAGCTGTTGGCCATGCTGCCGAAAACGGAACTGAAGCGGATCCATCCCGAATATCTGGAGCAGTATCTCCCCAAGGAAGGTGATGCCTTATCGCCACCGTAAATCCGACCCGGCTGGAGCTGGAAAAGACCAAAAACCGTCTGGCCACCGCCCGGCGTGGCCACAAACTGCTCAAGGACAAACAGGACGAGATGGCACGCCGGTACATGGAATACCACCGCCGCTGGCTGGAACTGGATCGGGAGATCGTAAGCGCTTTTGAAGGGGTTTCCCGCTCCATGCTGCTGGCTCAGGCGGAGATGGGCCGGGCGGCTTTGCAGGAAGCGCTGCTGTTTTCCGCCCCCGGCAGCCTGCCGGTCTGCGATGTCTCCCATCTGATGAATTTAGAGGTGCCGGCCATTTCCTATCAATCCGCCGAAGCGGTGATTGGATACGGCTTTGCCTTTACCTCGCTGGAGCTGGACGGGGCGGTGCAGGCTTTGCAGAAGCTATTGCCAAAGCTGTATGAGCTGGCCCAGGTGAATAAGATCTGCGAAATGCTCTCCGACGAAATGGAGCGCACCCGCCGGCGGGTCAACGCCCTGGAATATGTGATGATTCCCCAGATGGAGCAGACCATTCGAACCATTTCCATGAAGCTGGAAGACAACGAACGCTCCAATCTGACCCGTCTGCGAAAAGTGAAGGAAATGCTGGCCAGGGAAAGAGCCTGATGCAAAAACAGCCATCGGAGTTTCAAAACTCCGATGGCTGAAGGTTTTTCTATGGATTGTGGTTTCCCACCGAAATGCCGTATTCCTCGTGTTCTCGCAGAAATTCCATGGCACGGGTGATGAATTTGGGGTGGTCAAAGGCGATGCCCTGATTGTCCAGCTCTACAACCGTATCCCGCTTCATCCGGCCCCGGCGTTCCTGCACCAATTTGACGTGAGCGGTCAGGGTTTCCGGCCCGGTCAGGCGGATCAGGTGCTCCGATTCCACGATCTGGGTGTCTCCCTCTAGCTTGGCGGATTGGGTCAGGTCCAGATATTCCAGGGAAAACAGCGCCGCATCGTCGGCGTCATCTCCCGCTACGGCAGGAAGGGTTTCGCCCTCCACCACCGCCAGATAGGCGCAGCTCATGACCCAGGTCCGGGGATCCCGGCCGGGATCCGAGAAAAAGTAAAGCTGGGTGGGCAGCAGGCCGGACAGGCCGGTTTCCTCTTCCAATTCCCGGAGCACGGCCGCTTCGGTGTTTTCATCGGGGTTCACAAATCCTCCCGGCAGCGCCCACATTCCCAAACAGGGATGTCCGCCCCGGCGGACCATCAGCAGTTTGGGCAGGCCGGTTTTCGGCTTGAGAAAAAGCAGGATGTCCACCGTGACCGACGGCCTTGGGTAATCCCCCGGCCGGTATGCCGCCAGAAATTCCGCTTCGGTCAATCCGTTTTTGTCACGCAGCTCCATGGGAGCCCTCCTTTCGCACAGAGGATTCTTCCTTTTCGCCAATGGCGTTTAAAAAGCGCACTTTCTGATCTTCCCCGATTTCAAAGGTTCCATGGCAGGAGGGAAGGCTGTTCACCGCCAGTTCAAAGTGAAGGGCGCCGATGCCGGTGCTGACTTCCTGGCCGGGTTCGGTCACAAAGGTGGCCGTGGTATCCTTCAGGCGGATCGCTTCCTGATACCGGTTGGCGTTGCCCGGCGCTTTGCGGAAATACTCCACCCCCAGATGGAACCAATAGGGAATGTCCATCCGGTCGGAACGGAACATCTTTTCAAAGGATTTGCTGTGGAGCTTGCGCATTTGGTGGATGGTGCCTTCCCGCAGGCTTCGGATGGGGTTTACCCGGCCGAACAGCAGCACCGCCAAAGGTTTTTTTTCTTCCGATTCTGGGAATACCAGATCAGACAGCTTCTGGGGATCGAACCGGCTGATTTCCCAGCAGCACCCCAGGCGCAGGGAAGTGAGGTAAAGGGCCAGCTGTTGGCCGTAATATCCCGCCCGGATGCGGGTCAGCGGGGTGTCCTCTTTGGCGCTGATCACATAATAATAGTGGGCGCAGCGGAAAAATCCCTTGCCACGCTTAAAGCTTTCAAACAGCAGTTCCGGCTGCTCCAGCCGGGTAAAGGTCAGGCCGGACTGCTTTTCCAGTTCCGACGCTGCCTGTTGGACTAAATTCAGCTCCTGGGCGCTGGGTAACTGGGGCGAAAAGGTCCGCCGGGAGTGAAACTCCGGCACATAGTCGGTTAATTTGGATTTATCCAACATGGAACTCGCTCCTTCAAAAGCAAAATCGTCATAATAGTTACGATTCGTTACTTTTAGTATACCATGCTTCCTCAGTTTTGTAAACTGTTTTCACAAAAAGTTTGCAGCGAAAAGGCGAACCCGACTGCCTTCCCCGGCGCTATCGCCGCCAGAGCAGGGTCAGCTTCACTTCGTTGCTGTCGCTGTCCAGACTGCGGTGATGGATCACAAAGCCTTCCCGAAGATAAAAGGTCAGGGCGAATTGGTTTTTGTCATATACCTGAAGCCATAGCTGGGAGCGGCATTCCTTCAAGGTGTTCAGCAGCATCCGCCCGACGCCCCGGCCCTGGTGCCGGGGGAGAACGAACAATCCCTGAACCCAATCCCGGTGCAGCCCCGCAAAGCCCACAATGGTTCCCTGTTCCTGGGCCACAAACACCTCTTCCCGCAGCAGCGCCGCTTTCACCTGATGGCAGCGCTGCTCCCAAAAATAAGGGGGCAAAAACCGGTGTACCTGTCGATTGCACTGTTTCCAAATCTGCAAAACCTCTTCCAGATCGTCCGCCGTGAAATTTCGAATCATTTCCCTTCCTCTCCTTTTCCCCTTTCAGTATAGCACAGCTTTTGACATCCGTACACAAAAAAGATACAATAAAGGCAATGCGGGGAAGGAGGAATAGGATGGCGCTGAAACATAAATTGGAACTGCCCCACCGCAAAGGAAAGATTCTCCTGTTTTTGGTTTTGAGCCTGGGGATCATTGCTTTTATTTTTGCCCGCTCCCTCCAGCCGGGGGAGGAATCGGAAACAGAAAGCGGATTTTTTGTGTCTCTGCTGCAAATGCTGGGTTTGGGGGGAATGGATCCCGGCTTTTTGGAATACCTGGTTCGGAAAGCCGCCCACTTTGCGGAATATGCCTGCCTGGGCGGGGTGCTGGTTTGTTTTTGGCGGGCCGTGCTGCTGAATTGGTGGCCGTCCGGACTGGCGGCGGGGATCACGGCGGCGCTGGTGGCCTCAGCGGATGAGTGCCTTCAGCTTTCGGTTCCGGGCCGGACGGGGCAGTTTTCCGATGTTTTGCTGGATACGGCCGGTGCGGTAACCGGGTTGGTTCTGGTGCTGCTGATTCTGTGGCTTTGGTATCGAAGAAAGAAAAATGTTTCTGACATTTGTCATAAACAACCATCTTCCGGTCACCAATGAATCTGACATTTGTCAAAAATTACGCTTGACGAATCCGGTTAGAGAAAGTATACTAAAAGAGTAAAAGGAACGCCGTGCTGTGCGGCGAAGGGAGGTTTTTTATGACAACGCAAACCTTTCAAATTACCGGAATGAACTGTGCTGCCTGTTCTGCCACAGTGGAACGCACCACTCGCAAGCTGGATGGCGTCAGCAAGGCAGAGGTCAACCTGCTGGCCAACCAGATGGTAGCGGAGTTTGATGAATCCAAAGTCACCCCGCAGCAGATCATTGATGCCATTGTAAAGGAAGGATACGGCGCCTCGGTGAAGGGGGAAAAGCCCAAAGCCGGCGAGGTGGATGAAGGCTTAAAACTGGCCGAAAAGCAGACCAAATCCATGCTGCGGCGGCTGATCTGGTCCGTGGTGATCCTGGTTCCGCTGATGTACCTTTCCATGGGGCATATGTTCGGCCTGCCCCTGCCCGGCTTTTTGAGCGGGTTGGAAAACGGGGTCAGCTACGGTATGGCCCAGCTGGTGTTGACCCTGCTGATTGTCTTTTTGAATCAAAGCTATTTCAAACGGGGGATTCCCGCCCTGTTTCGGGGGCACCCCAATATGGATTCCCTGATCGCCGTGGGGAGTTTGGCGGCGATTCTGTACGGCATCTTTGCCATCTGCCGGATGGGATATGGGTTGGCGGTACAGGACTGGGCGCTGGTGGAACAGTACCATATGGATCTGTACTTTGAATCCGCCAGCACCATTCTTACCTTGATCACGGTGGGGAAATACCTGGAAACCCGCAGCAAGGGCAAAACCGGTCAGGCTCTGGCCCAGCTGATGGCGCTGGCCCCCAAAACCGCTACGGTGCTGAAAAACGGGCAGCCGGTGACCGTGTCCGCCGATCAGCTTCGCCCCGGCGATCTGGTCCTGGTGAAGGCAGGGGAACAGATCCCTGCCGACGGCATCATTACCGACGGTTCGGCGGCGGTGGATCAGTCCGCCGTCACCGGGGAATCCATCCCCGCTGATTTAACGGTGGGGGACGAGGTAATCGGCGCTACCGTCTGCCAAAGCGGGTTGCTCACCTTTCGGGTGGAACGTGCCGGGGAGGACAGCACCCTCAGCCAGATTATCCGTTTGGTGGAGCAGGCAGGGGGAACCAAAGCCCCCATCGCCCGAACGGCGGATAAGGTGGCTGCGGTGTTTGTGCCGGTGGTGATGGGGATTGCTTTGATTGCTGCCCTCTGCTGGCTGTTTACCGGCCACAGCCCGGAATTTGCTTTGACCATCGGTATTTCGGTGCTGGTGATTTCCTGCCCCTGCGCTCTGGGCCTGGCCACCCCGGTGGCCATCATGGCGGGCACCGGTCGGGCGGCGAATCAGGGCATCCTGTTCCGGGATGCGGAAAGTTTGGAACAGACCAAGCATATTCAGGTGGTGGTGATGGATAAAACCGGCACCCTGACGTTAGGCAAGCCGGCCATCACTCAGATCCGCACCGCCCAAGGGATCACCCGGCAGCAGCTTCTGGCCCTGGCCGCAGCCGTGGAATCCGGCAGCGAACATCCGCTGGCGTCGGCGGTGCTGGAAGCAGCCCGGAAGGAAGGCATTTCCTGGGCGGCCCCGGAGGATTACCAAACCTTTCCGGGAAGAGGGGCGTCCGCCCTGGTGTCCGGGCATTCGGTGCTGGCGGGGAACCGCCGCCTGATGGAAGAAAACGGCGTGGACTGCGCCGGCTGGGATGCCGTTTGGCAGGAAGTAGCGCTGCAGGGGTGCACTCCCCTGTGGTTTGCGGTGGACGGCCGATTGGCCGGGCTGCTGGGAGCAGCGGATCAGCTTCGCAGCAACAGCGCTGCTACCGTCAAAGCCCTGCAAAAGATGGGGATGGAAGTGGTCATGCTCACCGGCGACGTGGAAACCACGGCCCAGGCCATCGGCCGCCAGGCCGGTGTGGACCGGGTGATTGCCGGAGTGCTGCCCCAGCAAAAGGAAGAAGCCGTGCGTCAGATGCAGGCCCAGGGTAAAAAGGTTGCCATGGTGGGAGACGGCATCAACGACGCCCCCGCTTTGATGGCGGCGGATGTGGGCATCGCCATGGGCGGCGGCACCCATATCGCCATGGAGAGCGCCGGTGTGGTATTGATGGATTCCGATCCTTCCCGGCTGGTGACCGCCTTTGAACTCAGCCGGAAAACCATGCGGATCATCAAGGAAAACCTGTTCTGGGCTTTCTTCTATAACTGCATCGGCATTCCGGTGGCGGCGGGGGTTTTGTTCCCCTTTACCGGCTGGCTGCTCAGCCCCATGATCGCTGCGGCGGCCATGAGTCTGTCGTCGGTGTGTGTGGTGAGCAACGCCCTGCGGCTGATGGCTTTTGCCCCAAAACACGGCATTCCCCGGCAGGTGCTGCCGGAAACGAAATGCAATCTCCCGTCCGGGGGCGCCTGCTCCCTGGCGGAGGAAAATACAAAAACGGAGGAATCGGATATGAAAAAGATTGTAGCTGTGGAAGGAATGCACTGCGAACACTGCGCCGCTTCGGTGGAAAAAGCGGTGTCCGCCGTTGCCGGCGTCAGCGGTGCCAAAGTGAACCTGAAGAAGAAAAATGTGACGGTCTCCATGGATCAGCCCGTGGACAACGCTTTGTTGGCAAAAGCCATTGAAGAGGCCGGGTTCCAGCCTGGGGAAGTAACCGAAAAAACCGGAATTTTCGGATAAAACCGGTTGACAATTTCCGGAATTTGTGTTATCATACCAGAGTTATCCTTGCTCTGCTCTTAAGAAGCAGGGCCGTAGTCCAAAAGGAGGTGCTATCATGGCAAAACTGGAACAAAGCTATGAATCCATCATCATTGTAAGTACAAAGGTAGGAGAAGAAGGCACACAGGCTCTGGTGGAGAAATTCACCAAGTTGATTACCGATCACTCCAAAGCAGATTCCGTTACCGTGGACGAATGGGGCAAGCGCCGTCTGGCCTATCCCATCAACTACGAACACGAAGGCTACTATGTGAAGTTCGACTTCACCTCCGGCCCGGAATTCCCGGCGGAGCTGGACCGTATCTACAAGATCACCGAAGGCGTGATCCGGTCTTTGATCGTAGCGCTGTAAGGAAAAAAGGAGTGACGAATCTATGCTGAATCGGATCATTTTGATGGGCCGCCTGGCCGCCGATCCGGAACTGCGCACCACCCCCAACGGGGTCAGCGTTGCGTCTTTTCGCATTGGCGTCACCCGGGATTACAATCGGGATCAAACCGATTGGATCAACATCGTCGCCTGGAGACAGACGGCAGAGTTTGTAAGCAAGTACTTCTTCAAGGGCAATATGATCGCTTTGGAGGGTTCCCTCCAGAGCCGCCAATATCAGGATCGGGACGGCAATAACCGCACTGCCTACGAAGTGCAGGCAGACCGTGTTTGGTTTGCGGAATCCAAAGGCGCTTCTTCCCAACAGGGAGAAAGCCGTTTTGCCCCCCCGGCGGAGCGTCCCGCTGCCGCTGCTCCTGACCCGGCCAAGAGCGCAAATGCCTCTTTCTCGGTGGGAGATCTGGAAGATTACGAAGATCTGGGCGGTTCTGACGCCGATCTGCCCTTCTAACGCCCTTTCCGGCCGGGCCGGAAAGCAACCTTACTCTGGAAAGGAATGGTGACATTATGGAAAGAACCAATAATCGTGGAAAACGCAGCCGCAGAAAAGTCTGCGCCTTCTGCGTCGATAAAGTGGAAACCGTTGATTACAAGGACGTGGCCAAGCTGCGCCGCTACCTGTCCGAACGGGGCAAGATCGTTCCCCGCCGGGTCACCGGTACCTGCGCCCGCCATCAGCGTCAGCTGACCGTGGCCATCAAGCGCGCCCGTCATCTGGCTCTGCTGCCTTACGTCAGCGAATAAACTGCCGCAGTTTATAAAACAAAATAAAGGATAACCAAGAAAGCACCTGCCAAAACAAAGGCCGGTGCTTTTTTCGTTGTGTTTTTCCGGGGGTGGTGCTATACTGGATTTGAAAGATGAAAGGGGGGAGAGCGATGAATCCAGCGATGGAACAGATGGCAAAGCGGGCGCAAACCGATGCTGCTTTTCGCCAAAAGCTGCTGGATACCCGCAGCCAAACCGACCCGCTGGCGGCGTTCTGCCGCCTTGCCCAGCAGGAGGGCTATGATCTTACCATCGGGGACATCATCTCGGATGGAGAAGAGTATAGCTGCAACCAGCTCAAAAGCACCAACGGCGGCGGGGTGACCCCTTATGCCTATTTCGACGATCCCTATGAAATGTTTTTTGTGGAGCTGGAGTATTATCAGTGGCAGGGAAGTTAAAACCATAAATTCAGGCAAAAAGCCACGGTACCGTAATGATACCGTGGCTTTGCTTATCACAACTGGTATTCCATTTTTACCTTTCCCTGAAGATCTTTCCAGAGGAAACGGTCGTTCTCTAATGTCATGTATCCGTGCCAGCTTTCCTCTTTGGGAATGGATACCGAACCGGGATTGAGGTAAAGGTAATTTTCCTCTTCCACACACTTCGGCACATGGGTGTGGCCGTGAAGCAGGATGTCCCCTTTGTGCAGAGGGGGGAGGTCGGTTTGGTTGAAGCGGTGGCCGTGGGTGGCAAAAATCATCCGGCTGCCGGACCATAACAGGCAGTATTCCGCCAGAATGGGGAAGTCCAGCACCATCTGGTCCACCTCGGTATCGCAGTTGCCCCGCACGCAGAGAATGCTGTTTTGCAGAGGATTCAGCATGGCGATCACGGCTTTGGGATCGTACTCCCGGGGCAGGTCGTTGCGGGGGCCGTGATAGAGAATATCCCCCAACAGCAAAAGCCGGTCTGCCTGTTCCTGTTCCAGCGCCCGGAGCAGTTCACGGCAATAATAGGCCGAACCGTGAATGTCCGACGCAATCATCCATTTCATTCCATTCACCCTTCCTGATTCTGTCTCTGATAGAATACCATGAAAAATCCGTTGGGTTTCCCTCGGTTTTTGCAGAGCAAAATGACCGGCCGGACATTGGGCCGGTCAAGAGGGGAACCGTACTGATTGGCTTTGCCAATCAGTATACCATGAAAAATCCGTTAGGTTTCCACTGGTTTTCGCCCCCAGGCGAAATGCCGCCGTTGCTTTTTGGCGGCAAAGTGGGAACCGTACTGACTGGCTTTGCCAATCAGTATATCATAAATTTGGAGGAAAGTCCATCACTTTTCCAGCAGCAGCCCTTTTAACAGCTTGACGCACCCGTCCAGTCCCAGACGGGAGGAATTCAGCACAATGTCATAATTGTTCAAATCATTCCAGCGTTTGGCGGTGTTGGCATAATAGTATTTGGAACGCTTGGAATCGAACCGCCTGCGAACGCTTTCCAGCTTGTTTTCCGGAATCTGGTAATCCTCCATAATCCGTTTCTTTTTGTCCTCTTCGGAGGCCCGTATAAACACCTTGACAACGCCTTTGCGCTCCTTCAGCGCTTCCGAAGCGCAGTGCCCTAAAAAGATGGCACGGCTTTGATCTGCCAGACGTCGAATCTGGGCCTGTTCCGCCACATAAATATGGCCTTCCCGGTTCAGCATATCCGATTTGTCGGTTTGGGCACGGCTCATCATGAAGAGGGTATAGAGAAAACTGTTG
>CASDQY010000030.1 GCA_949282975.1 uncultured Oscillospiraceae bacterium
CGTTTGTCGACACCTGTCAAATTTTTAAGGATTTTTTTGCATCTCTTTACAATTTCTTTCCTTTTTTTCATTGCATTCCGCCCATCCTTCCCGTATAATAGAATTTGGGAACAGGGTTTATCCTGTCCCCAAACTGAAAGGATACCTTCCTAAATTCAGCAAGGAAAGGATGATAGAAATGGAACTCAAGCGATACCCCATCACCGTTGCCCAAAATCTGTTACTGACCATGCTCCAGGGCGCCAAACACAAACAGGTGCTGAATGTCTGCGTCAGTCTGCTGATCAAGCTGGACGTGGATTTCGACCTTTTGGCCCAGTCGGTCAAGGAAGCCATTGCCCGGGATGATTCTGTGCGGGCCCGGTTTACCAAAGATGAAAACGGTAATGTAGAACAATACATCGTCCCCCCTGACGACACGCCGGTGCGTCACGAGGACTTTACCCAAAAAAGCTGGGAAGAAGCGGAAGGAACGCTCCGTGAATGGAGCCGCCAGCCCTTCCCCAACCGTTGGGACTCCCCCCTTTGCGAAATCGTCACCGTTGCCATGCCCGGGGGCTGGAACGGCATTTATGTCCACACCGACCACACCATCTGCGATTCCTGCGCCATGATCGTGCTGGTCTGCGATATTGTGGAGCTGTACGCCTCCAAGGTGCTGGGAACGCCCCAGCCCGCTGACCGCACCTCCTATCTGGAGTCCCTGCTCAACGATCTGGAGCGGGCCAAGGATCCCAAGCGGCTGGCCAAGGATTTGGCGTTCTGGGAAAAGATGGTGGAAGCCGACGGGGAACCGCTGTACAGCGACATCCGTGGTCCCGGCTACACCGCCCCCGGCAAGCGTTGGGCTTATCAGGAAGAAGAGGATCAAAGCGTGGGCCAGGACACCTATGTACTGGAGCCCCAGCCCGCAGAACGGCTGCTGGAATTCTGCCAGGAACAGGGCATTTCCTTAAACAACCTGCTCCTGATGGGGCTGAGGACCTACCTCTCCAAGCAATGCGATGGGCAGAAGGACATCAGCCTCCGCTGCTATGTTTCCCGCCGCACCTCCAAGCTGGACCGGAAGGCGGGGGGCAGCCGCATCCATGTTTATCCCTGCCGCACCATTATGGAGCCGGACATTACTTTTCTGGAAGGCGTGCGAAAGATCACCGCTCTGCAAAGCCGGATCTTCCGCCACAAGGACTTCGACTCCCTGAAGGTAGATCAGATGCTTCAGGAAAAGTGGGGCGCCCCCGCCAACTCCTGGTACCAGAGCATCTCTTTGACCTACCAGCCCTTCCCCATGCGGCTCAGCGACGACCGGCTCAACCACATTGACTACCGCTTTACCTGGTACGACGCCGGCACCGAGGTACTTCCCATCTATCTGACGGTGATGCACCGTCCGTTGGGAGTAGGCATGGACTTCTACTTCCGGTATCAATCCGCCCTGTATTCCAAAGAGGACATCCAGAAGCTGTACTATTATCTGATGCGGATCCTCTTTACCGCCGTGGAGGACCCGGAAATCACCATCGGTGAAATGATTGAGCGGGTTTAAATTCCGTATACAGTCAGCGTGCTGCGAAAGCAGCACGCTTTTTTTGCGGAAAAATTTCAGTTTTGTGTAACCAATCCACTCCATTTTCCCACCTTCAAGGTAAAGGGAGAAAGCGGATTTGGCTTTGATGGGTGGTTGTCCGTACAACAAAGGCTTTTTGTAGGACATGATAAAAACTTTCTTTTTTTCTTAGTGACATTGCGAATAGGAATCTCCATGGAAATCTGTTATACTGCAAAAAAAGGATTCTTTGCCGGCCATCATTTAAATAGAAAGGAGATGTCTCCCATGAAAATCAAAAATATCCTCCCCTGCCTTTTGGCCTGCGCTTTGCTGGGGCTTACCGGATGCACCACCCCATCCTTCATGGTGGGCCCCGGCACAATTGATCCCGATATCACCACCAGTCAAGTCTCCTCCTTCGACGGCCCCTCCGACCTCTCTGCCTATATAAGCGAAGGAGAAGAAGTATCCACCATTTGGAACCTCACCATCCTTTCCGATGAGGGGGGATGCCTCCAGTTCCGGCAGACACACGTCATCGACTTTTATTTTCAAGCGCCGTTGGAAGGGCTGGTCTGCCTGGATGCCCAGGGCAATCGGGTGGAGCCGGACCAGCTTACCCCGGGGCTGACCGCCAATCTTCTCTTTACCGGTGAATTGCCGGACACCGAACCGTTGGACTATGACGACATAGTGAACCGGCATACCTCCACCCTTTCCGCCGAACAGATTGTGATGCTTCGGCTCACCGACACCTCCGCCAGCCCCATTGTCCAACCGCTGGAAGGCCTCAGCGTAGAACAGCTTGCCGAAGCAGCGGTGCAAAGCGACCGGGGCGAGCCGCCGGCATTTCTGGCTCTTTCCCCTTCTGCCACAGAAGAAGTGGTGCCACTGCTCAGCGCCATTCGTGGGGTGCTCCAACCGGAGCCGGAGGAAAAAACCATATACGACGTCCCCGCCGTTTTGCGGCTGACTTATACCGACGGCAGCCAGGTGCTGGTGGGTCTGGACGAAGGAGAAAACTTTCAACTTACAATTCAAGCCGACGGAACAACCAGTTCGTATCGTGTCCGCAAAAGCTACCTGGAACAGATTATGGAGCTGCGGAACGATGCCCTGGGATATCCGGAATGGAAACGCCGGGGATAACAAAAGCGGAGTGCTTTCGCACTCCGCTCTCTTATGTTCGATTTGATTTTAGTCCAGATACTTGCTGACGCTGGCGGGAAGGTTTTCCACGTCGGTGGAAACGGTAACCACAACGGTAACCTCGTCCTTCACCAAAGCCTGAATCCGATCCAGCAGCACACCCAGGCCGTCCAGGTCCCGGTTGCCGATGCGCAGGATGCCGTCCACAAAAATATCCTTGATGTCGTAGTTGCCCGCCAGCACACCGGAGATGAATCCGTAAAATTCATCATAGCCGCTGATGTTGTAGGCGTCGGCGTGAATCAGCCGCACCTGGGGCACGATGGAGAATTGCAGGCTCATGGCCTTCTCAATGCACACCACGCAGCCGTCGGTATTTTTCACGGCGTCGTTGCACATGGTAATGAGGGTCTTGGTTTTGCCGGAGCCTTTGCTCCCCACGATCAACTTAATCATACTGTCGCTCCAATCTCAAGCGGTGTAGGTGCTTCCCCGTCCCGGCCGCCGCTTGCCGTTGCCGGTTTGGGGCAGAGGGCAGGCTTGTTTACTCGCCCAATTTGGCCAGCAGAGCTTCCTTTTCGCTCTCATAGCCGGGCTTGCCCAACAGGGCGAACATATTCTTCTTGTAGCTCTCCACGCCGGGCTGGTTGAAGGGGTTCACGCCCAGTAAATAGCCGGAGATGCCGCAGGCCTTTTCAAAGAAATAGATCAGATAGCCCAGGTTGGCTTCGTCCAATTCGGGCATTTCCAGAATCATGTTGGGGGTGCCGCCTTCGGTGTGGGCAATGACGGTGCCCTTGAAGGCGTTCTCGTTGACCACGCTCATGTTCTGGTTGGACAGGAAATTCAAGCCGTCCAGATTTTCCGGATCGTCCTCTACAAAGAAATCCTGCTGGGGTTTGTGGATATTCACCACCGTCTCAAACATGATCCGGCTGCCGTCCTGGATAAACTGGCCCAGGCTGTGCAGGTCGGTGGAGAAGATGGCGCTGGAGGGATAAATCCCTTTCTGGTCCTTGCCTTCGCTTTCCCCAAACAGCTGCTTGAACCATTCGTTCATCATGGCAAAAGCAGGATCGTAGGAGATCAGCATCTCCACCTTCTTGCCCTTTTGCAGCAGAATGTTCCGGTAAGCGGCATACTTATAGCAGTCGTTCTTGGAAAGATCGGTGTCGCACAAAGCGTTCTGGGCTTCCCTGGCGCCGGCCATCAAAGCTTCGATGTCGATGCCGGCGGCGGCGATGGGCAGCAGGCCCACGGCGGTGAGGACGCTAAACCGTCCGCCCACGTCATCGGGCACCACAAAGGTTTCATAGCCTTCCCGGTCCGCCAGGCCCTTCAGGGTTCCCTTGGCCTTATCGGTGGTGGCATAGATCCGCTCTTTGGCCCCTTCTTTGCCGTACTTGTCCTCCAGCAGCTTCTTAAACACCCGGAACGCCAGCGCAGGCTCGGTGGTGGTGCCGCTCTTGGAGATGATATTCACCGAAATATCCTTGCCCTCGCAGATGGTAAGGATCTGATTTAAGTAGGTGGGATTGATGTTGCAGCCCACAAAGTAAATATCGGGAGTGTCCTTGGGCAGGTTGTTGTACAGGGGGCTTTTCAGCGCCTCAATCACCGCACGGGCGCCCAGATAAGAACCGCCGATGCCGATGACCACCAGC
This sequence comes from uncultured Oscillospiraceae bacterium, assembly GCA_949282975.1. GTDB lineage: Bacteria > Bacillota > Clostridia > Oscillospirales > Ruminococcaceae > Egerieicola. The sequence goes on from CASDQY010000030.1 coordinate 4,363, forward strand.
ACGTCGGAGTCTTTTTTGATCTTCTCCGCCGCCTTTTGGATTCGGGCAAACTCTTCTTTGTCATAATTGGTGGGCAGCTCCACCCAGCCCAGGAAGTCATTGCCCAGACCAGTCTTATTGTGAAGCATTTCATGGGCGGCCTTCACCAGGGGGGCCATCCCATCCAGCTCGTGGGAGCGTACAAAGCCCGCCAGATGCTTATCGTTGAGTGTAATCGCCATGCTAGATTCCTCCGTTTCTCGCATTTGCGTTTCCCCTGTCGGGGGAAATCGGTATGCTTTCATTGTACACTAACCGGCTTGGTTTTTCAAGGGGGGAAACAGCAAAATCTCTTATTTCCATCTTCTTTCCGGAAAATATTTGCACAATTCTCACAAAAAGCCGGATTCTAAGAAAAAAGGAAGAATTTTCATGATACATGGGGCGCACAGCGGTTTTTGGCCCGGGGGCCACCCGTTTTGGCGGACGGCGGATGCCAGTGCCAGCAGTTCTGTTGACTTCTATCTGCTGCCCCCTGCCGGTTTGGATTCAGTTTACCTGTTCTCCCAAAGCCAGCAGCTGCTCAGCGGTGATTTCCCCCCGGTAGCCCAGCTCCACATAGCCGTCCTCCACCAGCCACACCAGGGTGGATTCCTCCTCGCCCAGATGCATCACCCCGGAACAGCCGCCCACGGTGACCTGCTGCACCGCATCGGGATCGGCCAATTCTTCCTCAGTCAGGGAAAAGAAGGTGCAGGAATAGCTGCTGATGGTGGGATTGGTGAGGTACAGCATATCCCCGGCTTCGTTCTCATACACCCAGGTTTCAAAACCGTTGGAATAGCCGGAGGAGCCTCCGGAAAAGCCCTGGGGCGGGGCGGAAAAGCTGTGGGTCTGCCGCCGGGAGGGCAGATCGGGATTGCCCACCACCTGCCATGGGCGGCTGACGGTGATCTCCCCGGTTTCTCCGGAAAAGGTCCAAACCTGTCCGGGAAGGATCTCCAACGGCCTGGTTTCCGGCACGGAAGGATTTTCCAGGTCCACCCAGGTGATCCACTGCAACGCTTCATCCCGCTCCAGCAACTGATTGCTGGTCAGGGAAAATCTGGTGTTGTCTTTGATCCAGGTCAGGCCCACCAGCTCCTGCCCGTCGTATCTCACTTCCCGGTGATAGAGCACCTCCATCCCCGCAAACTCTACTATTTCATACTCCGCCCCCGCCGTCAGGCTCACCCGATCCCCGTTGCGCACAGGCCGCTGGGTAACGCTCAGGTAATGCCCGTCCTGGGTGTAAAAGGTGTCCAGATATTCCTGGGTAAACCGGTTGGCGGTCAAAGAAGAATCGTCGGTTTGGGTGTATTCTTCCGGGGCGGTGACGGTGTATCGGGGGAAGGGGGACGGGGTTTCAGCCGGCCCGTTGACCACCTCGAACACCGGCTCCGGGGCGGGGTCCACCGTGCTGATATCCCGAAAAGACACCCTGCCGCTTCCCCCGGCCAGCAGCACCACCGCCGTGATGACGGCGGCAAGGATTACCGCCAGAATGACCGCCGCAAGGGCGATTCTTTTTTTATTCAGCCTTCGTTTTGCCTTTGCCATGTTGATTCACCTTTCTCATTCCAAAATCAAAGTTTCGCCCAGTTCCAGCATCTCTTCGGGCGTAACCTCTCCTTCATAGATCAGTTGGGCGGCTACGTCATCCCCCAAAAGCACCAATTCCCCATAGTCCCCGGTGCAGTACAGGCGGCCTTCCCGGCCGTTCACCGTTACCGCCCGGACCAGGGCCGGATTGGCATAATCCTGTTCGGGAATTTTGTTAAAAATATTACAATGAGTATAACCCCGAATCCACCGATTGGTTAAAGAGAGTCGATCCCCCTGCCCGTTTTGGTAGGTCCAGCGGGAAAGGTGTTCGCCCTCCTGGGGCGTAAACCCTTCCGGGGTTTCCGGAAAGCGGAACAAGCGGTTTTTCGGATCCGGTTCCGGGTTGCCTGCCACCTGCCAGCCGCTGCTGTCCCGCAGCAGGCCGGTTTCCCCCTGAATCTCCCGGCAATATCCGGGCAGAAACGTCAGAGAAGAAAAGGCGGGATACGCCGGATTGTTCAGATCAACCCGGCTGACCCATTCCAGCAGCTCCTCCTGCTCCATCCGGCCGGTGACTTCCAGCCTCAGCAAGCTGTCGCCGAACAGCCATACCGCCCCGGATTGGGTGTCCCCGGTATAGCAAAACAGTTCCAACTCCCCGAACCGCACCCGCTGGGGCGCCGTCGGAAGGGTCACACGATCCTGATTGGCCACCGCCTGCTGGCGCAGCACCACCTTTTTGCCCCGGCCCAAAAAGCAGTCGGTATACCGTTCCGATTCCTCGTTGGCGGTGCGGGCAGAATCGGTGGTTTGGGTGTACCCTTCCGGCGGCGTGACGGGATAGCGGGCCAGGGGCGAAAATACCCGCTGCCCCGGCCCATTCACCACCACAAACACCGGCTGGCCCTCCTCCTGACTGACATCCTGCAAATACATCTCCTGAACAGGTTCCGGTTCCGATAAAGCCGGTGTAAACTGCCGGCTGACCAACAGCACCGCAGCGCCCAACGCCAGGATTACCCCCAGGGGGATGAGGGTCCAGATCAGCTGTTGTTTTCTTGTCATGGGGGACACCTTCCTTCTTTTTTGGGGCTTATTGCTGTGCCTGGCCGCTGGAACGGGTCAGCTGTTCTGCCAGTTCCACCATCCGCTGGGAAGAGCCGGACCCCACGTAAACGGTATAGCTCAGGCTTACAATCATATCCTCCTCCAGCCAGACCAATTCCGCCTGGTTGCCGGAAAAGCAGTACAGCCCCGGCCTGCCGTTTACCGTTACCTCCTGCACCAAATCGGGGTCGGCCAGTTCCTCGTCGGTCAGGTGGGTGAAAATCTCCCGCCGCTGGGAAGAATTGGTTACGATCAAAACATTGGCACGCCCCGCATCATCGGAGGAAGTGCTGTAATAGCAAACAGTTTGGAAGCCCTGGGCGTTGTTGGTTTCCGAAGAGGACTCGCTGTACACAAACCCCTGGGGCGGCTGGGCATAAACCAAATAATCCGGGGTTTCGGGCAGCTGGGGATTCCCTACCACCCGATAGTTTTGCCGCAGGGTCTGGGTGGTTCCGTTTACCGTTTCCTGCCGGCAGTAGCCCTCTTCAAAGGAAAAGGGGGTGTAGATGGGCTGGCGAATATTGCTGCTGTCCACCCGGCTTACCAGTTCCAGCAGCTGGTTCTCGTCCATGGCCCAGTCGGCGGAAAGCTGCAAAATGCTTTCCCCTTCCAGCCAAAAAGCGGAAGATGCCCCTTCCTCCAGCCGGCAGATCACCTTGGTTCCCCCGAACTGCATTTCCCGGAAGGCATCGGCGCTGCCGCTGCAGCTCCAGTTAAAATAAGCGGCCTGCTGAGAAAAGGTCAGGGTGCCGCCGTCCGGAGAACGGTATTGATCCTCGTAGGAATCGGAATACTGGTTTGCGGTTTCCTGGGCATTGACGGAATGGGTGTATCCTTCCGGCGGGGAAAAGCTGTAAATGGGAAGGGAACGCCCCTGGGTTAGGTCCAACCCCCCGCTGACAATGTAATTCACGGTGCCGGGGGGCAGGGCGGGATCCTCCTCCTGCACCAGCTCCATGGCCGTCTGTTCCGGCTGGGGGGAGAGGGTCAGCCACAAGGTAATCCCGATGGCGGCCAGCACCGCCGCAATCAAAAGAAATACCACCGCTTTTCTTCCCCTGTGTTTCGATTTTGCCTTTGCCATAACAATCACCATCCTTTCTGATTCGGAGAGAATAAGAAAAATCCTTCTACTATTACAATCCCAATTTCGCCTAAACGGAGACATAAAAAAGGCGGGTTTGGCAATTTTTTTGCAAAAAACCGGCAGGAGCCTTTGCCTGCCGGTTGTGTCCATGCGAAACTTATTTCCCCACCAGTTCGGCCAACTGTAAAAAATCTTCCCGGGAGATACTTCCTTCATAGGTCAGATCAATGTAAAGGTAATCCCCCAGCAGCACCAGTTCGGATAACTCCGCCCCGCAGTACAGCCGTCCCTCCATGCCGTTGACGGTAACCTCTTCGATTTCCACCGGGTTATCCATACTGGTATAGGGCACCGATCCGAAAACAGCGGAATAGTCATCCACTACGCCGTTGGTCAGGGTTACCGTGCCGTTTTCGCTTTCATAAGCCTGGCACCAATCCGACCCATCTCCGGCGTCGATTCCCTGTTGCGCCAGCAGATCGGCAGGAAGGATGTCGGAGGTAATGGAAACGGTTTCGGTATATCCTTCCGGGGCTTGGGTAAAGGAATAATAGTCCAGCGTTTGGGGCAGCTGGGGATTGCCCCCTACCGTCCAGTACAGAGAATAAAGGGTGTTTCCAAATTGCAGCACACCCCCCTCTATAAATTCCAGGGGGCGGGCCTGGGGCGCTCCGGCGGAGGAATAGTCCACCAAATTTACAAACGCCAGCATTTCTTCCAGATTCAAAGGCAGATGGGCATTCAGGGTGAACAGGGTGTCCTCCCAGATCCAGGCGGCGGTGGAGCTGTCCTCCCCCACGGCGTAGATGATCTCCATCCCGGCAAACTCCGCCCGCTGGGTTTGGGCCGGGAATCCCACCTCCATATTCTGCCCGGCGGGCTGCTGTAGCAGGTATACCACATCCCCCGCCGGGGTAAAGTAGACGTCCTGATATTCATAGGAAAACCGGTTGGCGGTTTGGGCCGAAAAACTTACTTGGGTATATCCTTCCGGGGCCGTTTCCGCCACATGGTATTGGGGCAGCGGCACCGGTGCCTCTTCCAGCCCGCCCTGAACCACAAATACCGGCTCAGAAGAATTGTCATAGGCGCTGATATCCTGAAGATACCGCTGGGGCGGCTGGGGTCGGTTCAGGAGCATCACCGTCACCACCACAGCAGCAATCACCACCACGGCGGCGGGGATGAGGAAAATAAGCAGTTTCTTTTTTCGGGTTTTCGTCATTTTTCTGTCTCCTTTCCATAGGTTTTCGCTGCGCAAAAACAGAACATTGCCTCTATGAAGGCGGGAACATCCGCCTCGGGAAGGGGCGCATTCCATGGCTGCCGCCGGGTTTTTTCCAATCCGTTTTTCCGTGGGCAGCTTACGGTTTTTTGCTTTCCATGCAAGTTGCCGTTTCCCTTTATAAAAACGCAAAAGGAGGACCTTCCCACGGGCCGCCTGGGAATTGTCCTCCTTTCCACCATTGGATAAATTCTTCTGTTTTGACATTTTCTATCATTTCTCTACTCCTACCTTACTTTATTTTTGTCCAAAAGTCAAGTAAAAATTTGCGCTCTGTTTTTGTGCATCTTGTATAAAAAGAAACGAATAAATTCATTTCTTCTAATTTAATCTTACAAGTTATCCATATGAAAAGAATATAATTCCAGAAAAAAAGTTTTTATGCCGAAGAGAAGAAAGAGGGAACGCATTTTTGGGGGAAATCTTCGGCCCAACAAGGCTGCCTTCGGCCGGGCAGCAAGCCAAAACGCAAAAAGCGTCCCGGAGATGACTCCGGGACGCTGTCGCATCCGATCTTGTTATCAGGAAACGATCCGTTTCCACAATTCCACAAACGCAGCCCAGAAGCTTCGCCGCTCCACCGGCTCCATGGGGGTAATGGGCTGGGAATAAGCCGCCTCCCCGTTAAGGGTCACGGTAATTTCCCCCACCGAAGCAGACTGTTCCATGGGCGCAGTGATGGAGGACTGCACCGTGAAATCGCTCTCCACCACCGGGTCTACCGCTGCCGGTACCAACAGAGGCGTAAAGTTCAGCGTCACCGGCTGGGTCTGTACCTGGTCGTAAAGCCCCAGTTCCACCGACAGGGTCTGAGCGGGAATGGTCACCGAATCGGGGGTGACGGTTTTATAGTTGGCAAAGGCGTAATCCAGCATCCCGGCACACTCTTCGTTCCGGGATGTGGTGGTAACCGCACCCAAACAGACGGCGATAAAGGTGGAACCGTCCCGTTCTGCGGCGGCGGAAAGGCAGTAATGGGCAATGTCGGTAAACCCGGTTTTCACCCCGATGCAGCCATCATAGGTTTCCAGCAGGGGATTGCTGTTGATCATGGTCCAGTCCCGGCCGGTCCCCTCCCGAAGGACATACTGCCGGGTGGAAACATACTTCCGGCCCAACTCCGACTGCAGCAGTTCACGGGTCATCAAAGCCACATCGTAAGCGGAAGAATAGTGTTCCTCCTCGTCCAGGCCGTGGGGATTGGAAAAGTGGGTGTCCGTCATGCCCAGTTCCTGGGCACGCTGGTTCATCCGTTCCACAAAAGCTTCTTCGCTGCCGCAAAGGTATTCCCCCAGGCAAACCGCCGCATCGTTGGCGCTGGGAAGGGCCAGGCTCATCATCAGGTCCTCCACCGTCATCTGTTCGCCCTCTTCCAGATAGATCTGGCTACCCCCGATGGAGGAGGCATAGGCCGAAGCCGTTACCACATCTTCTTCGCCGATCTCCCCTGCCTCCATGGCTTCGCAGAGCAGCAGCATGGTCATAACCTTGGTCACCGAAGCAGGCGCCACCTGGTTATGGCTGTTCTGCTCCGCCAACACCCGGCCGGTGGAGGCATCCATCAGCACGCAGTAGGTATCGGGATATATAAATCCGTATGGGGTTACATTGGCCTGCTGGATCAGGGATTGGGTATCCAGCGTCACCGACAGGTTTTGGGCGTTGGCCACATCCTCTTCGCTGGGGGTCTGGGCCGCCAGCTGGGAGGGGGTGGGGCTGGCCGAAGCGGTCAGGGCGGGAAGTCCCGCTTCCTCCCCCGCAGAAAACTGGGAAGCATCCAGCGTCTGGGGGGTCACCCCGCCTTGCGCCCACACCCCCAAAGGCGCACAGCAAAACAGCAGCGCCAAACATAACAGCACGCAGAGGGATCGTTTCATAAGGACACCGTTCCTTTCTCTTTCCACAGGGTTACAGGGGGTACATGGCATCCAGCAGCGCCCGGCCGGTTTTGGTTGCAAACACCTTTTCCCGCCCGGTGCGAATAGCGCTTTCGCTCATCTCTTCTTCCATGGCATTCACCAGAAAATCCGCTTCCAGCAAAATTCTGTGATCCATGCCATCCACCGGATGGTAGGTGTGGTGGTGGGCCACCAGCCAGCACACCCGCTCCGTCACCGGCGCAGGAAAACCCAGCCGACCCAGCATTTCCCGGGCCGGGGCGGGGCCTTCCTCCTCCTGGTATTTTCCGGCGGAGGAATGGTACTTCTCCAGGCTGGGGCGAATGCCGATGTCGTGAACCAGGGCGGCCGCCTGCGTAATAAACTGAAGCTCCTGCGAAAGCCCTTCCTTCCGCCCGATCAAAGCGGCATAGGCGTGCACTTTGGCAAAATGGGCAATGCGGTGGGGTACTCCCTTCTCATACTCCGCCATGGCCAGAAACAACTGATCCAATAATTTTATTTCTTCCATGGAAATCCTTCCCTCATTTTATGGGATAAAACATAGCAATTCAAAATTATCATACCGAATTTTCAGGGCGTTGTCAACCAAAAAAAGGGTGTATTCCCCAAAAAGCGGGAAAATCTTCCATCTCCGGGGGCAGCAGTGCAACACCCAGCCGCCTGTGGGGGCGGCTGGATGGCAATGAAGTTGTTCAGTTGGAAGAAGCGGAAGCTTCACTTTGGGTTTGGGGCGGCGCAGCCTCCCGGCTGACGGTGGATGCTAAATCCAGCAATTCCTGCCGGGTCATAAGCGCTTCCGGGGTGGGTGCGTAACAAGTTATGGTAAGATAGCAATAATCGTTTACCATCCAGATCAGTTTGGCAAACCGGCCTTTGTAATAAAACAGCCCTTCCTTTCCCTGAACCGTCAACTCCTCCACCGTATCCGGATCGTTTAATTCTTCCAAAGAAAAACCGTTTTCAAGACTATTGGGAATCTGGAAATTCATTAGGTTGTTGGGGACGGTCCAATTCGTCAGCGTAAGGGTAACGCCGTTTTCGTTTTCATACGAACAGACAGAACCGGTGGAAAAACTTCCGGCTGTGGTATCCTGATAATTCACAGCACAACTTATTGGAGTAAAACCTTCCGGCGTCTGGGAGAAATAACTCCATTTTGCATCCTCCGGCACCTCCGGATTTCCAATCACCTCATAATCACTGGTCCCCGGAACACAACTGAAGCGCAGCGGAGAATAAACCGGCTCCCGTTGAACGCTGTAGTCCATCCGCCCCACCAATTCCATGATCTGGTCATATTCTAAAACCGTATCGCAGGATAAGGTAAAGAGGGTGTTTTCATAGATCCAATATGCGCCGGAGGGGGCGGTGGTAATCTCCGTTCCTTCCGGATTGCGAAAGCAAACCACTTCGATGTCTCCAAAGGGAATCATTTGAAATTCCCCTTCTGCTACAACCTGATAATTGTTGAAAGCCGGCTCCTGAAACAATGTGATGGACACGCCGGTTTCCGGATTGAAATAATGATCCTCATATGTTTCGCTGAAGGGGTTGGCTTTTTCCTCCGCATTGGTGACCTGTTCCCAGCCATCCGGCAATCCCCATCCATAAAATGCCAGGGGAACGGTAAACTCTTCTCGTTCTATGCCATCCACCACCACAAAAAGCGGATTGCTTTTTTCCTCATAGGCCTGCACCAGATGCGGCCCGGCCCTTCGGGATTGGAGCATTGCCGCCACAACCACCGCTGCCGCAATCACCACCACGGCGGCGGGAATGCCGATGAGCAGAACCCTCTTTTTTCCTTTGGTCATAGTCATGATATCACCGCTTTCCTTTTTCATTTTTAACGAGATCGCAGTTGATTTTTCGTTTTTCCAACGATGCCTGTCAGCCGCCGGAGCGGCTGGGTGCAATGGGTGTTCCGTTAAGAAGATGCGAAAGCTTCGCTTTGGGTTTGAAGTTCTTTTTGCACTAAGCTTTCCGCCAAAGCAATCATTTCTTCTTGGGTCGTGGTGCCGGCATAGGTGATGTTTACAATCAGATAATCCGTAAGGAATACCAATTCTGCGCCGTTTTCCCTTTGATAGTACCATCCTTCCCAATCACCAACGGTGATTTCCTGTATCAAATCGTGGTTGTTCAAATCTTCGCCTTCAATTTCCATAAATACCGGCTGCGGCGTTACCGTACTGTACACCTCAATCTCTGCATCCTCACTGGTATAAAACTCCTTACGGATCCCGTTTTGGGAATTTAATTCTGTTCGCCGTCGATCCAGTGTAAACCCCTGGGGCGCATCCCCCAAACCGTAATACAACACCTTTTCCGGCAGTTGGGGATTGCCCTCAATCTTATAACCTTCTTCCCGTGTCTGAATCGTATCGTTGATCACCACTTCGGTATAGCTTCCCCAATAGAATTCCCAAGGGGAGTAGATCGGTTCCCGCTGATTCCCGTAATCCACCCGACTGACCAATTCCAACAGTTGGTTTTCATTCATCGGCTGTTGAATTGAAAGAACGAAAACGGTTTGGTCATGAAGCCATAAAGCAGCTGCATTATCCTCATCCATTCGGCAGATCACTTTGGTTTCCCCAAACTGTACCTCTCGGAACTCTCCGTCCCCGGTATAGGACCAGCCAACATTTGCAAATTGCTGAAACAGGGATAGGATTACCTTGTTTTCATTTTCATAAGAGTCATAATAATTCGCAGAAAATCGGTTGGCGCTTTCTTCTGCGTTTTCGGATTGGACAAATCCTTCCGGCGGCGTGAAGCAATAAAGCGGCAGAGGCTGCGGCCGTTCGGCATCCCGATCCGGACTGTTAAGGATGATGTAGGTGGTGGTGCCCGGTCCGCCTGTGGCATCTGCCTTTTGGACCAACTCCATCTCATTTGGGGAATCCTGCTCCTGCAAAACAAACCATAACAGAAGCGCCGTTACCAGGGCTGCTGCAACAGCAAGCAATGAAATGCCAATATATTTTTTCTTTTTTGTGATGGCCATACCGGTACCTCCTTTTCATAGCAACGAGTCTGCAATATTCCCGCTGCTTGGATTTCGCTCCATAAAATATCGGCAATCACTCTGCCACAGCCGATTTGATATGGAAGCCGTTTGATTGCATCGTTTTTTCGACGATTTCCCTGCTTTTACTATACTGTATCTTGCCTTGAAAAATCAACGGTAAAACAACTGAATTTCCGTTGTCGTTTTTGTGCAGTTGACCAAAGTTTTCCGGCCATTTTCTCCCGGACAAAATAAGCCAGCCGCCCCAACAAAGCGACTGACCTAAATTTGATTTTAAGACTGGGGAGCCGAAAAAGTCTCGCTTTCCCACTGAACTTCCTGCAATACCATGCTTTCTGCCAAAGCAATCAGCTCCTCTTTGGTAATATCGCCCCGGTACTCCAGTTCCACCACCAGGCCATCCCCTGCAAAGGCCAGCATGGAATCGATTCCATCCACGCAATAATACCCGGGATTGCCGTTGACCGTGACTTCTTCCGCCAACACATCATACCACTGGTAAGTATTGTTGAAATCAAAATGGAACAGTTCTCCGTTTCCGGCATGCTGATATACCCGGAGCCGGTCCCCATCCTCGTTCCGATACAGGGTATCCTTGCTGCATTCCAAAGCGGTAGCGGTATAATCCAAATTCTGATTGGTCACCGGTTGAAATCCCTCCGGCAGATTGGAAAAGGCATAGAGCGACAACGGGTCGGAAAGCTGGGAATTGCCCTGGGCACGGTAAATCTCCACATAGCCTTCAAAATCCTCCGTATTGGGGTTTTGGGCCATTTGCTCATTTCGTCCCAGTGTCAAAGGGGAGTACTCCGGTGTGCGGGGCGTGGTGTCCACCCGAGATACCCAATCCAGCACCTCCTGCTGGTCGAGATACTGATTGGTGGAAAGGGACAGCAGGGAATCCCCTGCGATCCAATAGATTTCGGTGCTCCCGGCATCCGCCGCATACACAATCTCGCCATCCGATGTTCTCAGGCAATAGGGCACGGCATCCCTGGAAAAGGTGATCCGCTTGCCCTCCACCGCATATTCCTGAGAAAAGCGCAGCCGGTCCTCCGGCTCCTGCCCAGGGCCAAAGCTTTCATACAGCCAATCGCTGTAGTCCGAATGGAAGTTATTCTTATCCACCGGCACATACCAGCAAAAATCAGAATCATAGTTGGTGGTGTAAAGGTCTACATGATAGGTGCTTAAGGCATTGGCGCTTTGGGCAGCGTCCAGCACCGTGATATACCCTTCCGGCGGGGTGAAGGAATAGCAGGGCAAAGCGCTTTGGATCTCCTCCCCAGCCCTGCCGCCGGATACCTGATAGGAAGCTCCGGCATCGCTGTCCACCGACACCGCTTCCACCAGCCTGACCCGGGAATCCTCTTGGTCTGTTTCGGGCCGGTTGAGCA
>CASDQY010000031.1 GCA_949282975.1 uncultured Oscillospiraceae bacterium
TTGCTTTCTGCATTCCTTTTTTCATGGTAGTCCTCCAATATCCAACGAAATCATTTGATGATGATTGTTGCGTCTCGGACCAATGCCCTTCCCAGGATGTTTATTATCGTAATTATAGCAAAAAATTTTATTGTGCGCAAGCAGATTTTCGTATAATTTGCTTTTTCACATGCGGGCAAAGCAAAGCGGCAGACAATATTCTGCCTGCCGCTGAAATATACAATTATAATTTTTTCACGAACAGCGCCCGAATGGCATTGAGTACCGCCAGAATCATAACCCCTACGTCGGCAAAAATCGCCAGCCACATATTGGCAATACCCAGCGCACCCAGAATCAAACAGATCAGTTTAATTCCAATGGCAAAGGTAATATTCTGGTACACAATTCCCAGGCATTTCCGGGAAATCCGAATGGCTTTGGAGATCTTCATGGGATCGTCATCCATGAGCACCACATCCGCCGCTTCAATGGCTGCATCGGAGCCCATCGCCCCCATGGCGATGCCGATATCTGCCCGACGGAGTACCGGCGCATCGTTAATGCCATCGCCCACAAAGGCTAATTTTGCTTTTTCCGGCTTACCTTTCAGCAGCTCTTCCACCTTTGCTACCTTATCGGCGGGCAGCAGTTCGCTGTAAACCTGGTCGACACCCAAATCGCCGGCAACCTGATCTGCTACTTTTTTGGCGTCACCGGTAAGCATTACCGTCTGATGAATCCCCGCCGCCTTCAAAGCGGCAATGGCTTCCTTGGAGTGGGGCTTTACAATGTCGGAAATCACGATATGCCCGGCATATTCCCCATCCACTGCCATGTGAATGATGGTGCCCACGCTGTGGCAGTGGATATACGGAATTCCCAACCGCTCCATTAACTTATCGTTGCCCGCCGCCACTTCAATGCCGTCCACTTTGGCGATTACGCCCTTGCCGCTGATCTCCTGAATATCGGTGACACGGCTGCGGTCGATCTCCTTGCCGTAAGCCCGCTGCAGGCTTTTGCTGATGGGATGGGAGGAAGCGCTTTCCGCCAAAGCAGCGTATTCGATCAGCTTATCATTGATCATCTGATTGTGGTGAATACCGTTGACCTCAAAGACGCCCTGGGTCAAAGTGCCGGTTTTGTCAAACACCACAATTTTCGTCTGAGACAAAGTTTCCAAATAGTTGGACCCCTTTACCAACACCCCCGCATTGCTGGCGCCGCCGATCCCGGCAAAGAAAGAAAGGGGAATGCTGATAACCAAAGCGCAGGGGCAGCTGATCACCAGGAAGGTCAAGGCACGGTAGATCCAATCTTCCCAACCGGCATCCATGCCAATCAACATTAGCACCAGCGGGGGCAGAATGGCCAAAGCCAAAGCGGCGATACAAACCACAGGCGTGTAGATTCTGGCAAACTTGGATATAAAATCCTCTGACTTGGACTTTCGAGAGCTGGCATTTTCCACCAGATCCAAAATCTTGGAAACGGTAGATTCCCCAAATTCTTTGGTGGTGCGGATTTTCAGCACGCCGGTCATATTGATGCAGCCGCTGATGATTTCGTCACCAATCTTGGTATCCCGGGGCAGGCTTTCCCCTGTTAAGGCGCTGGTATTCAAGCTGGATGTTCCTTCCACCACTACGCCGTCGATGGGCACCTTTTCCCCAGGCTGCACTACAATGACGCTGCCGATTTCCACTTCATCCGGATCCACTTTTTCCAGTGTTCCGTCATGCTCAATGTTGGCGTAATCGGGGCGGATGTCCATAAGTTCACTGATATTCCGGCGGCTCTTGCCCACGGCATAGCTCTGGAACCATTCCCCGATCTGATAAAACAGCATAACGGCAATGGCTTCCGTATAGTCGCCGCTCTGTTCATACAGCGCCAAAGCGATGGCGCCGATGGTGGCGATGGCCATCAAAAAGCTTTCATCGAAAATCTGCCGGTTCTTGATGCCTTTCCCGGCTTTGATCAAAATATCGTAGCCGATGATGAGATAATCCACCAGGTAGAGTGCCAAACGCACCCAATAACCAGCGCCCAAAAGCAGGCCGTCCAACCAGTGAAATACAGTTTCCGGCAAAAGCTGCAATCCCAGCAGCAAAACGGTTGCGGCCAAGATGCGGTACAGCATGACCTTTTGTTTTTTGGTCATGTGGTTCTTTTTTCGCTTTCCCAGCAAAAGAAGCACCACAGCCATAACTATCACAACGGCCAGCAGACAATCTATAATCATTTCTTGCATCCCTTTTTCCCTCCCGTCCCTTCCTTTCCGGAAGGAGAGCTGTTACAGGTAGATTTCACAGTCATCCTCCACCCGCTTGCAGTTTTTGCGGACCTGCTGCATGACAGATTTGGGTTCCTGTCCTTCTTCGAACTCCACATTCATTTTCAAGGTCATGAAATTCACGGTGGCGTTTTTTACTCCGGGCGTTTTTTGAGCGGCTTCTTCCATTTTGTTGGCGCAGTTGGCGCAGTCAACCTCAATTTTGTATGTTTTTTTCATGGTGTATAACCCCTTTCTGAAATCGGTTTAATAATTCAACGATTGTTTAATCGTTCATCTATATAATATCCATTTTTCAGAAAGCGGTCAATAGGTTTTTTGCGGTATTTCCATTTGGGACAAAAGTGTTTCTGTTTGGGCAAACGGGCAAAGACTCCGGTTCTTGTTTGCTTTTCTTTTTAGGGCTGCACCGCCGGGGAGCATGGTCTGTTGACGGCGAAGCAATTCGGTGTTGCCGAAGAAGTTCAGGGTACCGAAAGGGATAAAAGTATGGTATAATGACTGGCAAAGCCAGTCATTACGGTTCCCGCTTTGCCGCCAAAAAACAGCGGCGGCATTTCGCCCTGCGGCGAAAACCAGCGGAAACCCAATGGATGCTTCATGGTATAATGACTGGCAAAGCCAGTCATTACGGTTCCCTCTTTGCCGCCAAAAAACAGCGGCGGCATTTCACCCTGCGGTGAAAACCAGCGGAAACCTAACGAGTTTTTCATGGCATCATATCCGGCAAAGGAGGAATTTCCATGGCCAACCCCTCTCTGCCCCACGACCACGGGCAGCCCATTGAAAAACAACTGGAAAGCATGCCCAAAGAAGAAGAGTTTCAAACCGTATCCGATATTTTTAAACTGCTCTGCGACGGAAGCCGCATTCGGATTTTTTGGGTGCTTTGTCATTGCGAGGAATGTGTGATCAATCTTGCTGCTCTGGTGGGAATGAGCAGTCCGGCAGTTTCCCACCATCTGCGGCAGCTGAAAAGCAGCGGGCTGATCATCAGCCGCCGGGAAGGAAAAGAAGTGTATTACAAAGCGGCGGATACCGAACAGGCCCAGCTGCTGCACAAAATGATTGAAAAAATGGTTGAGATTTCATGTCCCGCTGACTGACAATCGAGGTGAACACGTCTATGAAGGAAGATTACCGTACCGCCTTGGCAAAATCATTACAGGAAATACCCGGCGGTTCTTTTGAAATCCAATGCCAAAACGATCTGAGCGCTGCATCTCCCCTGCCGGTGAAGCAAATCACCCAGACCACGGGAAAGGGCCGGATCAAAAGCATTTTGGTCTATCCCGGTATTGCGATTTCCTTCCACCAGTATTTGGCGGAAGAGATTTCTTTTCACCATCCGCCGGCGGACCATGTTCTGGAAATCGACCATTGCCGCATCGGCCGGGTGGGCTGGAATATGGCGGACGGCGCAGCCGTATATCTGGGGAGCGGGGATCTTTGCCTTCATTCGCTGGCAAGCTGCGCTGAATCCCGGATGACCCTTCCCTTGGGCTATTATGAAGGAATTTCGGTTACCATGGATCTGCATCTGCTGGCAAAGGAATGCCCCCAGATCCCCAAAGAAGCGGGTTTCCGGGCAGAAGCTATTTACCAAAAACTGGGCGGAGCGGCACAGCCATTTGGCATTCCTGCCGGGCCGAAAAGCGACGCCCTGTTTTCGGTGCTGTACGATCTGCCCCCTTCCCTGCGCCTGCCCTACTGCAAGTTAAAAGCGCAAGAAATCCTGCTGTATCTCTGCCAGATGGACCCCAAGCAGGAGCAAGGTTTATCCCAATACGTTTCCCGGCAAACGGAACTGATTCGGGATGTCCGCAATTTTTTGGTTGAACATCTGGATCAACGGTTTACCATCGAGGAGCTTTCCCGAAAATATCTGATTAACACCTCTACCCTGAAATCGGTGTTTAAAGCGGTGTACGGCCAGCCCATTGCTTCTTATGTCAAGGAATGCCGCATTCAACAGGCCATGAAGCTGCTCCGGGAAACCCAGGACAGCATTGCGGAAATTGCCCGGAAAGTGGGATATGAAACCCAGGGGAAATTCACAAAAGCGTTTAAGGAGAGTGTGCAGGTCTTACCTACGGAATACCGCAGATGGTGTCAAAAGGAATCCATCTGACTTTTCGGTCCCAAAAGCAAATCATGCGCCCTGTGAGAGAATTCTCGCCCGGGGCGCATGGTTTTCGGTAAAAACTGCATTCAACCAAAAGGAAAAGGCAGCGAGTCGTCCGTGGCTCGCTGCCTTTTCTTAAAACAAGAAAGGGTTTTATTCTTCTTGCCGAAGAATCATTGGGGATATTTTGGGGTGTACCGAAGCCAAAGCCCGTCCTCCTCCAGAAGTTTGACTTCCTTTAAGGCAAAAGCTACCGGTGGGTGGGGCGGCAGGTAATCCGCCCGTTCCAGGATGGAAACAGAGGTGGTATTCCCATCCGCCGCCGGGGCAATGACCAAACTCAATTCATCAATCAGGCCTTCCTGTAAAAAAGACCAGTTGATGACGCCGCCCCCCGCCACCATTAACCGCTGTATTCCAAAATATTGTTCTAATTTTTGCAGCAAAAGGCAGCAGTCCAACCGGTCCTCACCGGCAAACAGGTAGGAAATCCCCAATTGCTGAAGATAGGCAAGATAGCTGGAGGAAACCTGCCGGGTCAGCACCTCGATCACATGGGTGGGGGCCCGACCCCTTTTTGCCATTACATTGGAACTCCAGCCCAAAACGCCTTTGGGGTCAATGGAAACAACGAACTGATCCATTTTTCGGCTCATGGCATCTATATAATCCTCTTTGGGATACGCCTTTGCCCCGGCAGGCAATGCAGGGGCCGGCCCATCGGCAAAGCCGCCCAGCATGGTGGTGGTACCGTATAAAGTGGCCTGGCAATGGTAAAACTCCCGCAGATTTCCATATGCCGCAAGAGCCGGCGCCGCTTCCGGCACACCGAAAAAATCACCGTCTATTTTGCCGTCCAACGAGGCAAGCATATGACACACAACAAACATCATGCTCTCCCATTCACTGCAGGGCTTTGCCGTCCTGAAAGGCATTGCCGATCTTTTCGCCCAGCTTTCGATAGGCATTGCATACCGGATCGAAGGAGAGAATTTCCAGCTTATCACTGTCAATTTTCCCATCCGGGGTCAAGATGCTTTCATCGGCGCTGACATTGATGATTTCCCCGATGACGTTGCCGTCTTCGTTGAATTTGATTAGTTTGCATTCCAGCGCCATGGGAAATTCTTTCACAATGGGGGCGTCCACATATTCGCTTTTTTCGGTGTGAAAACCGGCTTTTTCCAATTTATCCGGCACCTGGTTTGCAGATACCAATCCAACATAATCCGCTTCCTTTTCATGGGCGGCATCGGCAAAGCTTAAGGTAAAGGCTTTTCGCTGTTGGATGTTCTGTGTTGTTTTATGGCCTGCACTGAGGCAGAGGATGACTTTAGCGCCATCATAAAGCCCTCCCCAAGCCGCATTCATGACATCCGGGTTCCCATCCTGATCATAGGTGGCAATCATCAGCACCGGCAGCGGGAACAGCCAGGGTTTCGGTCCAAAATTCTTTCTCACCGTATTCCACTCCTTTTCATTTTATCGCCAAAGCAAGCCGGTGCTTTATTTCTGGTCATCCACCGGAGGCACTATTTCCGCATACTTCTTCAGCATTTCAGGGGTGCTGGTATAGTAGCGCTTTTTCTGATCCATGGCGGAAATCTGCGCCATTTCTTCTTGGGTTAAGGAGAAATCAAACAAATCGAAGTTGTCCTTGATGTGAGCCGGGTTTTTGGAGCCGGGAATGACAATGTTGCCGTCTTGAATGTGCCAGCGCAGGATGATCTGTGCGCTGGATTTTCCGTATTTCTTTCCCAACTGGGCAAACAACGGTTCCTGAATCAGGGTTTTGTCCCCATGGCCCAGGGGGTACCAGGCCTGGATCACAATGCCTTCCCTGGCCAAAAATTCTTTCAGTTCCTTTTCCTAGGAATAAGGATGAACCTCAGTTTGCAGCACCGCAGGCTTCACTTCGCAAATATCCAGAATCTCCTGAATCTGCTGCTCGGTAAAGTTCGACAGGCCGATTGCCTTGACCTTGCCCGCTTTGTATGCCTTTTCCATCTGACGGTACCCGGCGATATAGTTTCCGGCAGGCTGATGAATCAGCAGCAGGTCAATGTAGTCCACATCCAGCCGCTGAAGGGTTTTGTCCACCGCATCTTCCTGTTCATAGAAAGAGGGCCACAGTTTGGTTTCCAGGAAAATTTCTTCTCTGGCCAAACCGGAACGCTTCATTCCACGGCCCACCGCCTTTTCGTTCATATAGGCGTTGGCAGTATCAATTAAGCGGTACCCGCACTGCAAAGCGCTGAGGACAGAGGCCTCCGCCTCCTCCGGCGAGAGCAGGAACGTCCCGATTCCGGCCATGGGCATTTTGACTCCATTGTTCAAGGTTGCGCATTCCATACAAACCATTCCTTTCAAAAAATTATTGTTGAGACTTGGCAAAATCTGTCTGCCTGCTTACCCTTTCCCAGGCATGGATTTCACTTAGTCTGGATTCCAAAGCATCCACTGCGGCTTTCACCGCATCGCTTCCCAGCATCAGGCGGAAAGGTGCGTCTTTTCTCAGAACCATTTCCACCACGACTTCCCCGCCCTTTTCGGGATCGCCCAACTGATTGTGGGCATTTACGGCGCAATCCTTCCGGTATTGCCGGGCCAGGCAGTCGTAATCCGAAATATTCTGAGAACTTGCCTGTAAACGCTGATCGTAAAATCCGGTACGGAAGGCGCCCGGTTCCACCAGCATGGTTCGAATTCCCAGGTGCCGGGTTTCCTTGGCCAGCGCTTCGGTGGCCGATTCCAATGCGCCTTTGGCCGCAGAATAGTATCCGTTGCCCATGGCGCCACGCACGGCGCCGATGGAGGTGACGTTTACAATCATGCCCTTTTTCTCTGCACGCATCCCGGGCAAAACCAGTTTCACCAGTTCCAAAGGAGCAAAAAAGTTGGTTTCAAAGAGTTCCGCCACCTGATCCGGCTGGCTTTCTTCGATGGCCGCCCGATATCCGTGGCCGGCGTTGTTCACCAGAACATCAATCCGTCCGTAACGGCGATATACTTCCTCCACCGCCTGTTTCATGCTGCCGTGATCGTTGAGATCCAAGCGAAGGGGCAAAGCCTGCTCAGGAAATTCCTGCACCAGCGGCTGCAGTGTTTGCGGATTCCGGGCAGTGACTGCGACGTTGCAGCCTTTGCCAAGAGCTGCTTTGGCAATTCCCCGCCCCAAACCGCTGGAGCATCCGGTCACCAACCATATTTGATTCATTGATATCCTCTCTCTTAACGGAAAACGTTGGGAATGCGCATTTCCTATTTTAGTTTTTCGGCCTTACCGGATGACGCCAAACACGGCGGACATCTCCATATGATCCAGAGCATCGTCTATCGCCTGCACCTCTGCGGGTGTGAGGATGACATCGGCGGATCCGGCATTTTCCTCCATCCGCTGGGGTTTGCGTGTGCCGGGAATGGGGACGATCCAGGGCTTTTTACAGAGCATCCACGCCATAGAGATCTGCGCCGGTGTGGCCTTCTTCTGCTGAGCCATCTTCTGCAAAAGATCCAGCAGCGCCCGGTTCTGTTCCACTGCCTGAGCGGAAAACTGCGGCATGGTGCTGCGGTAATCGTTTTTGGGGTCAAACTTGGAATCTTTGCCATACTGCCCGGTTAAGAACCCGTTTGCCATGGGCGAAAAAGCCACCAGGCCGATTCCCAGTTCTTCCAGCACCGGAAACAGCGGCTCATAACGCCGGGCCATCATGGAGTATCGGTTTTGCACCGCAGTCACCGGGCAGACCGCATTGGCCCGGCGAAGGTATTCTTCGTTTACTTCGGAAATGCCCCAGTGGGTAATCTTCCCTTCCTGAATCAGATCCGCCATCACCCCGGCCACCTCTTCCGGAGAAACGTCAGGGTCGATGCGGTGCTGAAAATACAGGTCGATATGATCGGTCCGCAGCCGCCGCAGCGAACCTTCCACCGACTTTCGGATGGTTTCCGGCCGGGAATCCGGAATGAGAGGAAGGGGCACCTTACCGCTTTCAAAATCAAACCGCAGGCCGAATTTCGTAGCGATTACCACCTGATCCCGGAAGGGCGCCAGCGCCTCCCCCACCAGGCGTTCATTGGCGTGCGGGTCTTCGGCAGTGCCGTAAACCTCGGCAGTATCAAAAAAAGTATATCCCAGCTCCACTGCCTGCCGCAGCAGACCAACGGTTTCCTTTTCTTCTGTAGGGGCGCCGTAGGCATGGGAAAAACCCATGCAGCCCAGCCCCACGGCGGAAACGGTTAAATCTTTTCCCAGCACTCTGGTTTTCATTCGATTGCATCTCCTTAGATGATTTTCCTGATTCTATTATAGGGCAACCCTCCGGAAAAAGGAAGTTTCCGTTGGTTATGCAGTATTAACCCAAACGTTACGTCCTGTTTTCTGTTTCCGGCTTCAGCTTTTTCAGTGTGTGGAAGTACATCCAAAGGGAAACGGGAAGCATGATGATCTCCACCACAAGCTGGGTCCAGATCATGCCGTATAGGCCAATGGTCACATCCATGATAATCAACAGCGGAATATTCAGCAATCCCTGGCGGCTGAAGGTCAATGCGGCGGACTGGATGCCCTTCCCCATGGCCTGAAGTGTGTAACTGATGAGAAAGTTTACCGACGTCAGCGGCACAGCCAGGCAGGCGATCCGCAAGAATTCGGCGCCCAAAGTGCTGGTCTGTTCCTCCGGAATAAACAAATGAAGGATCTGGGGGGGCAAAGACAGCAAAACAAGCCACAAAACAGGCGGACATCACCAGAGCCACCTTCCAGGAAAACACCGATACCCTGCGCATTCGCTGGTAATTATTCGCCGCAAAGTTATAGCCAACCAAAGGCATGAACCCCTGGCAAAGGCCCATGGAAACATTCAGCGGGAACTGATCGATCCGCTTCACAATGCCGTAAGCAGCCACAGGAATATCCCCATAGGCAGAAGCCAGATGCACCATCACCATATTGGAGGCATTCCCCAAAGCCGTGGCCAGCGCAGAGGCCAGTCCCACCGAAAAGATTTGGCCCACAAACCGAAACGTAAAATAACGGGGATGGAGGGAAACGGAAGTTTTCCCCTTTAACCGTAGGTATTCCATGACAAAAAACACCACCGAAGCCCCATTGGAAAAAGCCGTTGCAATGGCGGCGCCGGCTACCTCCATCTGAAAGCCGAAAATCAGCACAGGATCCAACACCACATTCAAAATGCCGCCGAACATCATCCCGGCGCTGGCCTGTTTCGCATGACCTTCGCTGCGCAGCAGGTGGCCCATGGTCAAGCTGATCATAGTGGGGACGCCTCCCAGTACCACCACCCAAAACAGATAGTCCTCTGCGTAACCGTAGGTGTCCGGGCTGGCGCCTAAAAAATTCAAAAGCGGGCTGCGGGCCAGATAGGTGCCCAAAGAAAACAGCAGGGTCACCACTGCGCCGCCCCAAATACTGAATGCGGCAACCCCCTTAATATCCCGATGGTTTTGGGCGCCCAGCATGCGGGAAACCAAACTGCTACCCCCGATGCCGAAGAGATTGCCCAAAGCGGTCAACAGGTTGAACCAGGGTGACACCAGGGAAACCGCCGCCACCATGGTGGGATCGCCGATCTGCCCGATGAAAAAAGTGTCCGCCAGATTGTAAATCATGGTTACCACCTGACTGATGATGGTGGGGATGGCCAAAGTTGCCACCGCTTTATGCACCGGCATGGATTCAAAGAGATATTGTTCCGAAATTTCCTTTCGCATGATATTTCCTTCTTTCTTCCAACTTCCGTCAAAGGGAAAACACAGGCCCTCCCGTGGTTGGGAGGGCCTCAGAGTGTCGAGAAACCCCTGCACCGCAAAAATGCAGAGAAAAGAAAGAAGAAAAAGATTGGAGTATTTCCAATATTCTTATTTAAGCTATGGAGCCAAGATTGGCTCTATGGTTGCATTTTGCGGTGCAGGTGTCTCTCGACTTCTGTCAGCCAATCATGGAAAATCTGCGCAGTGCGCTGTGTTCCTTAAGGTGAAAATCAGCTCATGCTGTCGATCCAGCTTTGCACTTCTTCCAAAGTAACCCGGGAAGAAAAGCGCTGGCCCTGCTGCCAATCACCGGTGCCGGCCAGATCTGCCAGCAGCCGGCCGCTGTCACCCAGGCCGGAGCTGGAAGAGGTGCAGAAGGGGATGACGGTTTTGCCGGTGAAATCATTGGACTGCACAAAGGTATCCACCGGCCAGGCAGCAATGCCCCACCAGATGGGATAGCCGATATAAACGGTATCATAGGCATCCCAATTTTCCACCGTATCTTGTTCCAACTCCACATTCCGCTGATCCGGATTGTCGTGTTCCCGCACCACCCGACTGTTGTCGTCGGTCCAGTTCAAATCATCGCTGGTATAGGGCTGCGTGGGGACCAATTCAAACAAATCCCCGCCGGTAACCTGGGCAATATAGTTGGCGGCCTGTTCTGTGTTGCCGGTGGCGGAGAAGTACACCACCAGAGTGCTGCCGGATTGGCCGGTGGAAGCGGCATCCTCTTCCGCCGTAGAAACGGCGGCGCTTTCCGGCCCGGAAGAATCAGAGGTGCTGTTGCCGGCAGTGGTTCCATTGCTGCAGGCGGCAAGGCCGAACACCAAAGAAAGGCTCATCAAAACGGTCAAAAACTTTTTCATACTACGACTCCCTTTCGTTTATTTCAGGCATTCCCGGAAGATTTCCAGGATTTCCTCATGGGTCATTTTTTTATAGCTGCCGGCAGAGATACCGCAGGAATCAGCAATCTCTTTCAGCATGGATTCATCCCGCAGGCCAAGTTCCTGCAGCGTGGTGGGCAGGCCGATCTCCCGAATAAAGTCCGCCAGAGCCTGAATCCCGGCCAGGGCCAGCTCTTCGTCGGTGCGGTTTTCCCGGGCAATTCCCCAGACATTGGTGGCAAACCGAAGGAATTTGGGCAGGCCTTCCTTATAAATATGGCGGTAATATACCGGGTGCAGTACAGCCAGACCGCAGCCGTGATTGCAGTTGGTGTAAGCGCCAAGCTGATGCTCCACATTGTGGCACTGAAAATCGCACTTTTTCCCCATTTTGATCACCCGGTTTTCCGCCATGGTGGAATCCCACATAAGATTGCTCCGGGCGGTGTAATCCTTGGGATTTTGAATGGAAGCACGAAGATTTCGGATGACGCTTTTCATCAGCGCTTCCATGATATCGTCGGAGACGTTATCCTCGTTTGGTTCGCTGAAGTAGGTTTCCATAATGTGGCTGAGGATATCAAATCCTCCGGACACCATCTGCTTGACCGGCACGCTGTAGGTATAGGTGGGGTCCATCAAAGCAAAGGCCGGATTTAATTTGGGATAGTCCCGCCCGGTCTTAATCTTTTTTTCTTCGTTGGTAATGACAGCGCCGCCATTGCATTCGCTTCCGGTGCCCGCCACCGTGACAATGACGCCTAAGGGAAGCGGTTCCACCTCAATCACGCCGGGATTGGCCCAGAAAGCATCCCAGATATCGCCTTCATACCGGGCCGCCAAAGAAACGGCCTTGCAGCAATCCATCACCGAACCGCCGCCAACCCCCAGAATTATATCCACTTGATTGTCACGAGCCAACTTGGCGCCTTCCAGCACTTTGGCGTAGGTGGGGTTGGACATGATTCCGGAGAACTCCACCACCCTTTCCCGGCGTCATGAAGCAGGCCGGTGACCTGGTCAAAAATGCCGTTTTTGCGGATGGAGCCGCCGCCATAGGCCAGCATCACAGTGGAATAAGGTTTAGTCAAGCAGGAAAGGTATTCTTTGACACAACCTTCTCCGAAATAAACTTTGGTGCTGTTTTGAAAGATAAAGTTGTTCATAATACGACATCCTTTCTATATGGTTTTTTCTTTCATCTGAGCCTGCCAGAAGGCAATAGCCTGTGTTATCCAGCCCTGGGCCACTGTTCCTTCCCCCAAGCCAAAGCCGTGCTGCAAGCCGGGGTAATGATGAAACTCGGTGGGAATGCCAAGGCTGCTCATCTGTTTTAACCGCCATTCCATAATCCGCCAATCCGCAATCCAATCGTTGTCCCCCACACAGGCAAACGTGGGAGGGTCGTTGGGGGTATATTCGGAATGCCCGGTGTACTGCATCACAACCGTTCCCGGCCGAGGAAGCTTCCCGCCCCCAAACGCCGCCGGACCGTAGGAACCCAACCATGCCGCCATTCTTGCGCCGGCGGAACCGCCCCAGAGAGAATAGCAATCGGTGTCAAGCTGGAGCTGTTTGCAATTTGCAAACAGGAAGCGGATTGCCTGCGCCAAATCTTCGCAGGCCGTCCGAGCGCCGGGGCGATAAATCAGCGCAAAGGCATTGTATCCCTGTTTCGAAAGCTCCAGCCCATGTGGAAAACTGTCCTGCATAGCGCCCACATAGGAAAAGCCGCCCCCGGCATTGCAGATCGCAAACCGTGCCCCGGGTTTTCCACGGAAGAAAAACAGGCCGGTGTTTCTTTTATTAGGATCGGCGGCTTTTTCTTCCCGGGAGTAAATATCATAAAAAACCGTATCACCGGCTTCGGCATGATCTTTAAAATAATTGACAATTTCCACTGTTTTGCTGGGATTGATGTGGCTGTACCATGAAAGCCTTAAATGTCTCAGAGTGCTGCCGCTGTAGTAATTTCGATTCAGTGGAAACATCAACTTTCCATAGGTCCCAAAAGCCGGATGGTGGATTACTTCGGTGATTTTGGTATCCAGTGTAAAAGGGCCGCTTTTGCTCGGTTCCTGCCGCATAAAACCCCTCCTTCCGGGTTTGATGCCAAAAGCTTTTCGCTGATTCTATTATAAACAAATCGAGACCTCCGCAGAAGTCTCGATTCGTTATGCAGTATTTACTTTAAGCTTAACAGTTGCGGCCAGCTTACCCTTTTACCGTCTTTTCTACCGCCCGCAAAAACTGCTTCACCGTGGCAGAGGGATGGGACGAATGCAGCAGCCCGAAGGGGATGGTATAACCCCAATCCACCGGCAGGATTTTTAAAAGCGGATGAACATACCTCCAGTTCTCCACCGCCATCAAAACACAGCCCCGGTTTTCGCACTGGTTGAACGCCGAAACATCATAAAAATCGAAGTCCACAATGTGGATCTGGGGATGGTTTTTCCAAATGTCGTCTCGGAGCATATCCACGTAATGGCTCCAATCCCGGCGCATCAACATCAGGTTTTCGCCATAAAGGTCCTGCACCGCCAGCCTTTCTTTTTGGGCCAATTTATGGTGGATGGACACAGCGCAGCAAATCGCCTCTCGGGAAAGCTCCATCCCGTCGCATTGGCGCAGGCTCAGCATGGTTTCATCAAAAACACCGGCCACCACATCAATATTCTGGCCCAGATTGGCCAAAATCTCCCGGGCGTTTTCCGGCGTATTTTCAAAGGGAACAAGCTGAAATTTGATGTTCGGGCAGTGTTCCTGTACCTTGGGCCAGAGATCCACCAGCACCTGGGCTGGGGTCATGGGAGAGGTGCCGATGCGAATGACACTGCTGCTTTCCTGCATGGCATTTCTTGCCCGGGTAACCGAATCTTTGCAGTATTGAATGATGTACTTCACATCCTGATATAAGGATTGTCCGGCCTTTGTCAAATGAAGTCCCCGGTGTGTACGGACAAAAAGCTGCAAATTCAAACTCTCTTCCAGCAAATTGATCTGCTTAATTACAGCAGGAGGCGAAATATAGAGCTTTTCTGCGGCTTTATTAAAGCTGCCGGACTCAGCAACACATAAAAAAGTATCTAACTGCGGATTATACATAATGCAATTCCTCTCTGACCTAGATGCGGGGGTGAAGGAAAGCGAACCTAAAAAAGAGGCGCTTTCAGGATGATTGAGAAATTATTTCATTTGCCGATGAATCCAGTCCATCAGAATATCCACGATGCGATCCTGTTCCCATTCCGTCAGCGGCCGCCCCTTGGGGATTTGGTACCATTTTTCCAGACAGCCACGGCAGCAGGTGCCTGTAGCATGCTGGGCCAAAAAGACAGGATGGCCCTTCATGGGGGTCTGCTTTCCGTCGTGTTCCGGCTGAGCCGGAGCCAGACGGGTGCCAACGAAATCCTGAGCGTGACGTTGAATAACCTCCTCCCCTTTTTCCGACACATACTGCTTCATGGAGGGAGACAGAGAAAACCGGCTGCGAAAAGAGGATTTTGACAACCGCAAAAACAAATCTTCCCGCTGCTTTTCGCTGTCCGGCAACAAGGAGGGGCGATATTCCAGGGCTGCCTTTTCGGCCTGACGAAGCTGCTGGGAACGGGGAATCTGATAGGTGCGCCCATCTTTTTCAAACCATGCGCCGGTTTGATGAAAAGAAAAAGCAACGCCGCATTCGATACATTGTCTGCGAGTGGACAAAATCCAATCATACCGGCACAGCCTGGCTCCCCGGCCGGATTCTCCGCCGCAGGTTACCCGGGCGATCTCCCCGGATTTCAGATAGGGCAGGATTTGGATTTCCTCCAGCATAGGCTCATGGATCACTTCCCGGCGGCGGATGGGCAGAGAAAGCAGCACCGGCAACCGCTGATCCGCTGTTTGCTGGTTTTCACAGGTGCAGACAATGGTAACGTTGGGATACCCTTCCCCCCAATCCAAAGGCAGCCCCACAGAAAAACGATGGATTCGTTTGGTAATGATGATAAATTCCAAATCCGGACGGCTTCGAATCATTGCCCATGCTTGAGGGCGCCAGGGATCCGCTTCTTCCAGGAAAAAATCCGAGGTCATGCAGGCATACACCGGGGCATCCTGAGGCGTCAAGCGGTAACCCCCCTGACGGGTCTTTTGAAGAGGAAGAGAAAAGGAAGCCGTTTTGGTTACCCGGGAAGAATCCCGATCAAACTGATGATCCCGGCGGTAAACATAGCAGTTGGCGCAGCCCGGAGAGTACTTTTTACAGCCATGCCATGGATTCCAAACAGCCACAATCTTCTTCCTTTCCAATATGCTGTTCTTATTGTAGCAGATTGAGAAAAGAAGAACAAGATATTCCAAAAAATTCAGTTTCAATGGAGCCTATGGGCTTATGCCTTCTTGCAAAAAGCAGCAAAGAAGTTCGGTTCAGATTTAACATGGGCAAGAATGCGTTTTACGATAATGCTTGAGTCAAAAAACATTTTTAAACAGAAATCTCCGGCTGTTGATGTTGATAAAGGGGGAAAAATGTGGTATAATGATCGGCAAAAGAAATCGTTGCGGCTCCCCTTTTGATCCGACCCCGAAACAGCTTGTGCTGTTTCTATCCGGCCGGTCATTTTGCTTTGCAAAAGCCGAGGAAACCTAGCCGGATTATCATTGTATCATGCGGCACGATTTGAAATTGATTGAAAAATTTTTCCATACGAAACTGGAGAATGTGCATGCTGATAAAATTAGCAGCGCAGGAGAAAGGAAGCGGATCTTTATGAATATTGCCATTGCCGGAACCGGTTATGTGGGGCTGTCCATTGCCACTTTGCTGGCGCAGCATCACCATGTCACTGCAGTAGACATTATTCCGGAAAAGGTAGATCTCATCAATCAGAGAAAATCGCCCATTCAGGACAAAGAGATTGAAGAGTTTTTTGCGACCAAAGAACTGGATCTTACGGCGACGCTGGATGCGAAAGCGGCTTACTCCACCGCCGACCTTGTGGTCATTGCCGCCCCCACCAACTATGATTCCAAAAAGAATTATTTTGACACTTCCGCTGTGGAAACCGTAATCGGTTTGGTAATGGAATACAATCCCCAGGCGATTATGGTAATCAAATCCACCATTCCGGTGGGATACACTAAATCCATCCGGGAAAAAACCGGAAGCAAAAACATTATTTTCAGTCCGGAATTTTTGCGGGAAAGCCGTGCTCTGTATGATAACCTGTATCCTAGCCGCATTATTGTGGGAACTGACCTGGAAGATCCCCGTTTGGTGGAAGCGGCCCATACCTTTGCCGGCCTGTTGCAGGAAGGCGCCATCAAAGAAAATATTGACACCCTGTTTATGGGTTTCACCGAAGCAGAGGCGGTGAAGCTGTTTGCCAATACCTATCTGGCGCTACGGGTTTCCTTCTTTAACGAACTGGATACCTATGCAGAAATGAAAGAATTAAACACCCAGCAGATCATCGACGGCGTCTGCCTGGATCCAAGAATCGGTACCCACTACAACAACCCCAGCTTTGGCTACGGCGGTTACTGCCTGCCCAAGGACACCAAACAGCTTTTAGCCAACTATCAGGACGTACCGGAAAATCTGATTGAAGCCATTGTAGAATCCAACCGCACCAGAAAAGACTTTATTGCAGATCGAGTTCTCCAGATGGCTGGATATTATGATTATTTCAACCGTGGGGATTTCGACAAGGATCAGGAAAAAACCTGCGTTATCGGTGTTTACCGCCTGACCATGAAGAGCAATTCCGACAACTTCCGCCAGAGCAGCATTCAAGGCGTGATGAAGCGGGTGAAGGCCAAAGGAGCCACCGTAATTGTCTACGAACCCACTTTAGAAGATGGCAGCACCTTCTTTGGCAGCAAGGTGGTCAACGATCTGGAGGAATTTAAAAAGCAAAGCCAGGCCATTATTGCCAACCGTTATGATGCTTGTCTGGATGATGTCAGCGATAAGGTTTATACCCGGGACATTTTCCGCAGAGATTAAGGGAAAGATAAGTAAAGCAGCGTTTCCAGAATCGGAAACGCTGCTTTTTTGTGCCTATTGATCAATGCTTGTTTTGGTTATGGCTTTGCAGGTATCTTTGCTGGAAGCGGTCAATTCTTCTCTGAATCCGCTTATGGAAAATGATCAGCACAATAATACCAAGCAGTGCAACGCCCGCAACGATAAACATAGCATATAAAAGTTGTGGTTCATAGCGGAACTCAACAACACTGTCGCCGGCAGGCACTGTGACCGAACGGAAAAGATAATTGCTCTTTGCAATAGTCTGTTCTTCCCCATTCACATAGACTTTCCAGTTGGAATCGTAATACTCGTTAAGCATCAACACCTTTGAAGTTTCGGTGCTGACCTGGATGGTAACTGTATCATCAGTACGGTCAATGATTTCAGCAGAATCAGTATCCGTCAGCGGCCCGATCTCATCGTAATCCAATTTATCTACTTCTTCCGAAGTGAGGAAAGCAGTGTTGGAAACGAATTCTTCACTCATGGCATCCAAAACCGCATTCGAATCATCCAAAACTACCACAGTATCCGCTAATTCAACCCGTTGAGAATATTCCGTAAATTGCAGAGGCATCAGACCGTCATTCATGGCTCGATCCTGCTCTACCCGAAATTGCGGTCCCACTTCCATCATTAAAAGGTCAGAATCCGTTGCTTCGTTGTTATAATATTCCTGCAACTCCGGCCTTGGATTGTTGGCCTCCGACCAGAAGGTTACAGGATGATCCTCTGTCGCATTTGTGGAGAACGTCAAAGTATAACGAACCCCTGCTTGCAGATCATTATCTTTCAATGACAAATAGCAAACAGAATTGTCCAGGAAGTTTTCCATCGAATATTCTGCAAAATAAACTTCATTGCCGGTTTCAGTTTCAGTAATGGTCAGATAGCAATATTGATCTGAGGTATAACTGCTTCCGTAGGTTGCGCTGAGTAGGATGATTCCAGTTGGCTGATCGGTTTCAAAGACATGTTCTTGACTTAGAGTAAGCCCCTCATATAACGGAACGGCAGCTGACAACTGTTTACCTTGCTGGAAATCACCAATAACATAGTATTTTGTACCAAGATATTTGAGTAAATTCTGATTTGCATCAGCAGTAAGGCAATATCTTGTTGGGGAAGATCTACTATCCGAATCCATGGTTTGATAATAGGTTGACATATCCTCATTGGTGAAGACAAAATTATGACCACGTACATCGCTCAACCCATAAAATACGTTTGAATTGGCGAATAAGGCCCAAGATCCGGTAACAGCGATTCGTTCATCGGTAGTATTTTCCTGCAGGAACGAAATCGTTTCCGTTGCAGCAGGCATATCTCCACCTGCTTTTTCGGTCATCGGCAGATAAAATTTCACAAAAATACCCATATTGTAAATGGTTACAATACTCAGCAGCACCGCCAAAACACGAGTGGGGATTTTAGGAATCAGCAAAGCAGCCAGAATCAGTGCCATCAATACTACGGTAATAATATAATTCAGATAATCTTCTCGATGGCCCTGATTGTTTACCTGACTGTAGGTATAGAAAAATACACCGGCAAGCAATGCTACCCCTGCCAAAAGCAACAGGATCGTGGTAAATTTATGGCGTTGATATTCTTCTCGATGAGCAAACAAATCATTGAGGTTTAATCCCATCAGGACCACAGCAGCAAAATTAAACAGAGCAATGACTCGGAATTTCGGCGAACTGTTGATCATCGGAAGGTGCGTAAAGATAAAATCAAGTCCATGAGTAAAAATCAGCAAAAACAGGACAACAAGAGCTGCGCACCAAAAGATCATCCGCTTTTTCTTCCGGAATCGAAATGCCGTGAAAAAGACTGTAAGAAGCGGGAGCAAGCCAACATAAATAGTGGATTCGTTGTAATGCCTTGGACTATCCATCAAACGGATATACGGGAAAAACAATGAATGGAGATAATCCATCGAAAGCGTAGCCCTTGCCTGCCCGCTTCTTGAATCAATATACCCGTTTCCGCCTAAGGAAGTCAACAGATCCATGGTATAAGGCAGGCTGCAAATTGCTCCCAACAGCACCGCTGCCAAAGTACCGATAAAAATAATCCAAATTGTTTTCGGCGTTTTTCGATAAATCCAAATAGTGCGGCAAAGAACATAAATGGCTAACAGATACAAGAAGTACCCGGCATAGGTGGGCATTCCGGCAACCAGCATTAAAAAGGTAGATGCCGCAATTCCGAAACAATACCGTATTTGCACTGTAGTCAAGAATTTTTCAAAGAAATAGAATGCAAACGGCGCTAAAGCAGCCACGTCACTGTGCTGCCAGCCCAGCCACATTACAATCACCGAAGAAAAGCAATAACAAACGCCGGTAATCGCTGATACGCTTTTTTTGCAGCCAAACGACTTCATCAAAAGATACATTCCGATGAAGGCCAGCAGAAATTCGGACAATGTCCGCAGGAAAGTAGCAATAGTAAACGGAAGAAGATACCAATAATTCAGCGGATATAACCAGTTTGATACATTGCTAGTGGTACCTAATGCTATATTGGGATTCCAAAAGCCAAAAAAGGTTCCGTCAGTAATCGTTGTATAAATATCCGGATAAAAAGAATCAATTACATCACTAAGAAGCGGGCCGGAAGTGTCAATTCCTTCGCTGGACCAGGGCGCAAAGGTATACATTAAATTTGTAAATGAAATCTGGTAATCACCCAAAATATAATCTGAGTAAACAAAAACAATTGCCAAAACCGCTCCCACGATCAACAGCCAATTGCTTTTTAATGCCAGCAGCCATCTCTTTTCTTTCATCCTATCACCTCATTACTTCTCATTTTTGTTTTTTCTCTTAATCTCATCAATCTTCTCTGCCAGTTTTTCCCCACTGCCCATTTCTACAAAATAAATACCTTTTTCCTTTTCCGAATAAAGTTCGTGGTTGGCAGGATTTTCCCCCAGAATCATGGGCTTTTCCATCGCATGGTAAAGATAGGCCTTTCCGGGGATGGTGCGCTTTGCTTTTTCAATGGACACATTAAAGTGACCGGCCAGGCAAAGATCGGCAAAATCAATGTATTTTGCAAGTTCCTCCTGGGGAAGCCAATGAATATAATGAAGATTTTCCCCCTGAGGAAGAGGAACCTCTTTGCCAATGGGGCCAATAAAGTAGAAACAGTAATCCGGCTGATCCTTCAGGCGGTTCATGGCATCCAGCACCACATCCACGCCCTGCAAAGGCAGAACACTGCCAAAGTAAAGTACCGTGAATTTTCCCTGGGCTTCCTGCGGCTTTTCACCATGACGGGGATAATAAATGCTCCGATCCGCTTCCAGATAGAGCACCTGAAGCTTTTCAGAATCGGCGCCCAGCTCTTCCGCAAAGTAACGGCCGTGGGCCAAGGTATCGCAGAGAATGACATCCGCTTTTTTCAGGGTGCTCCGGTCGAAATGTAAAATCCGTTTTCCCACAAAAGAATCCGGTGCAAATTTTTTGCGGTCAAAGCAAAGGGTATCATACATGGAAATGAAGAAATCAATGTAAAGTTTCGACTTTTTCAATTTCCATCCAAAAAACGGCAACACCAACTGAGGTGCAAATCCCACAAAAACGGCATCATACTGTTTGCAAGATGCAAACAGCAGACGCCCAAATACCTTCAATAACCGCAGAGGATAGCTTTTCTCTTTGCTGCCGATCACCGACACATCCGCACCCGCCTCTTTTAAAAGGCGAAGTTCCTGGGTATTGCGCAGATAATCCAGATTCTTTGTGGTGACAAACAGCACTTTTTTCCCGGCCAGTTCTTCAAACATTATTCGCTCCCCCTTAATCGTTTCGTTTTTTGACGCTTTGCTACCAGATAGAGAGGCTTAAAAATAGCAAAAGAAAGAACTTCGCCTACGATGGTCCACAAACGGGAGGTTACGGTAATCAAAACCAAGAGGCTGTCAGTATACATTCCGGTCAGCAAAAACTGCATAACGCCTTCCCGAACACCCAAACCGTTTGGCGACGGGCTGATAAAGCCTACCACCCAGCAGATGGGATAGGAAAGAACCAGGTAAAACGCCTGCTCCAGGGAAACCTGATCAAAGGCCAACACCCAGAGCACCAGCCCGAAACCGGTGATCAGCCACACCACTGCGTAGCGCAGCAACAAACCGTAAATCAGTTTTAAGGGAAGCTGAAGATTGCTGACATCTTCCTTAAAAATCTTTGCCAGCAGCTTTACACCGGTTCTTACCAGCCAAGGAAGGGCTACCAAAATGGCGATAGCGGCCACAATTACCAGAACCAGCAGCCACCAGCCCAATCTGTCAAAGAAAACCGGAAGAAAGAACAAGAGGAACAGACCGCTGGAAATGATCTGATACACATATTCCAGGATCATGCTGGCGGTGGTAGCGCTTTTGTTGACCCCTTTGGAAGTACACATATAAGCCTTTCCCACAATATTCCAAATTCCGCCGGGAATATAGCGTGCGAAAGCCGAAGTCATGTGGATGTCCAGATAGTCTGCTGTGGTCATGGTTTGATCCAATTTGTGCAGCATATACGCCCAGTTATGGCCGGTTGCCACAAAGGTAAAGGCGTACACAAAAATTGCTACCACAATCAACAGCCAGCTGGCATTGATCAAATAATCCTGAATATCATTCCAAGCGGAAACAAAGTTGTTGATCAAATACCACAGGATTACAATGGATAAAAGAATGCCTACAATTTTAAACAGCTTCTTCTTCCAACTGCTCTTCTTCTTTTCCTGCTGCTCCATGAAAGGCTCCCTTCTCAGTTGTGATC
This sequence comes from uncultured Oscillospiraceae bacterium, assembly GCA_949282975.1. GTDB lineage: Bacteria > Bacillota > Clostridia > Oscillospirales > Ruminococcaceae > Egerieicola. Next base: position 21,878 of record CASDQY010000031.1, read on the forward strand.
TTGATCTTTTTCGGGATTGTTTTTCTTGCTTTCGTGATCATAGTCCAAACGGCGGACACGTTCCTGTGTATCCTCCAAAAGCTTTCGGTTAGAAGCAATCAAATCCGCCAGCAGGCCGGAAACAAAGGTCTGGAAGCCCAGCATCAGCAACGTGCTGGCCAGAATCAGGGACTGGATGTGACCGCCGCTCTGCCCCATAAAGAAATACACCAGAAAACGAATTCCGATAATCAGCCCGATGGCAAAGATAATGCCGCCAATGATGGTGAAAAAGCGCAGGGGCTTGTACATCATAAAGGCACGGACAATGGTGAGCATGGACTTTTTGATATAGCCGAACATGCTGTGGAACAGCCGGGAGGAACGCAGTTCCGGATTGGTGCGGATGGGCACCGAGGTGATGGCCATTTTATTCCGCCCTGCCTGCACAATGGTTTCCAGAGTATAGGTGTATTCATTGACAACGTTCATCCGCAAAGCCGCTTCCCGGCTGTAGGCACGGAATCCACTGGGAGCATCCGGCACATCGGTTTTAGAGGCCACACGCACGGTCCAGCTGCCAATGTGTTGAAGCCGCTTTTTCATGGGGGAAAAATGCTCTGTCTGATCAATGGGCCGTTCCCCGATGACGATATCGGCTTTTCCATCCAAAATGGGCCGCACCAGTTTTTCAATATCTTCACCGCAGTACTGGTTGTCGGCATCGGTGTTCACAATGATGTCGGCGCCCTGCCGCAGGCAGGCGTCCAAACCAGCCATAAAGCCTTTTGCCAAGCCCTTGTTGCATTTAAAATTCACCACATAATTGACGCCCCAATTTTTGGCGACCTCTACCGTGTTGTCCTGGCTGCCGTCATTGATGATTAAATATTCAATCTCATCAATACCGTCAATCTGTTTTGGCAGATCATTCAAAGCAATTTCCAAGGTTTCTGCTTCATTATAACAGGGAATTTGAATAATAAGTTTCATGACCATTTTTCTCCTTAAAAAGAATTATGTTCAAACTTTATTCATTATATCACGACAACTTTGGGAATTCAAGCCAAAGCAGTATTGTTCGGAATTATTGTAGAAAGTACAGAGTTCCTGTCCAATTTTGTTGTGCGGTTTCACATTAAAAATGACATTCAGCCCATATTGAAATTTAAAATAGATGAAAACAACAGAAAAGCAGTCATGAATTAAAAAATCCATGATTATTGTTCTGCTCAATGCGGCCTGCTATTCAAATCATTCCAGCAAATAAAATAGACCATAAATCTATAAAAGCAGAAAGAAGAGGAAGGCGTTTTGCCTTCCTCTTCCCTAATTTAAATATCAATTTGATTTCCTATGCCAATGAATGTTTCCCGGATTACCGGCGGCCTTTTCTGCGCATGGCCACAGCGCCTACCGCTACCAGCATTGCCAGCAGCATGGCGGAGCCAAGAACCATCAGAGGAGCGGGGTCGCTGGTCTGAGGAACAGGAGTGGGATCGGGTTGCACGTAACGGTTGCTGAAGATCAAATCTTCTTCGCCCATATCCATCGCAGCAACCAGATTGCCCTGGCCGTCGTCGGTGACCTGAACCGTAATGGTGTACACCGTATTATCGTAAGTTACATTGGCATCGTTGCCCTGTACCTCGGAAAGGGTGTACACATAGGTTCCTGCCTGGGTGTAGGTCAGTTTTTCAAACTGAATGGTGCCGTTTTCATCGTTTACCGCAGTGGCAACTACCTGGCCGTTCTCGTCCTTCAGTTCGAACCGGAATTCCCCGGCGGTCAAAGCTCTTCCATCCAGCCGCTTGATGGCGCCGATGGAAACGCTGGTGGGTGCCGCTTCATAACGGTTTTCGAAGGACAAGCCATTGGTGAGATCCACTTCGTTGCCGTCTGCATCCAAAGCGGTCCATTCCACAGCCATGGTGCCGTTGCTCTGGTCGGTAACCGTGGCAACGATCTGATATATGGTGGAATCGTAGGTGACGCCGCCCAGTTCATTGTTCACTTCGGTGAGGGTGTAGTTGTAAATGCCGGGCTGGGTGAAGGTAATGCTGCTCATGACAACACTGCCGTCTTCCCCATTGCTGCCGGTTGCAACCACATTGCCGTCCAGATCCATCAACTGGAAGCTGAATTCGCCTTCAGACAAATCCCGTCCTTCCAGAACCTTGTTCAGATTGATCTGATCGGTAACAGAAGAAGTGAGTTCCTCTACCTGATAGGTATTGGTGAAGGTGAAGTAAGCGCCGCTTTCGGGATCGGATGCAACCGAGAGGGTACCGTCGCCGTTATCGGTAACAGTAACGGTGAACGTCTTGCTGCTGCTCTGGTCATTGATCACGCCATCCACACTGCCGCTTTCGGTCACGGTGTAGGTGAAGGTCCGGCTGCGGACTTCGCTCATGGTCTGAGTATCGGAAACGCCAAAGGTGTTTTCCATGGTATAGGTGATGGTACCGAAGCTGACGTTTCCGGCTTCATCGTTGACTGCCGTGGTGTTCTCAGGCATCGGTGCGCCTTCAGAGCCCTGGATGGTAAAGGTGAATTTTCCGGTAATGTCGGGAGCGGACAAGCCTTCCGCCGCATCCAGCACCTTTGCACCGTTGACCGTGATGTCTGCCTGAGCGTCCTGTCCGTAGGTGTTTACAAAGGACAATCCGCCTTCCGGATAGGTGACCTGGATATCCAAGGTGCCGTCGCCGTTATCGGTGACCCTTACCGTGATCTGGAAACTGTCGGTTACCATAGCCACACCGGCATCCATCTCATCCGATTCAGACACGGTGTAATTGTAGGTGTAGACACGATTTCCATTCTCGTTGAACTGACTGGTGGCCAAGCCATTGGCAGCGTCCGCCAGCAGGCTTTCGGTGGTGTAGGAAATGGGGGTGAAGGTGATGCCGGCAGCCGCACCATCGTTGGCAGCGGCATTGGTGCCGGTGCTCACTACGGTGTCGGGATCGTTCACATTTGCCACGTTGAAGGTAAATTCGTCAGCGACCATGGGACGGCCGGTAAGGGTCTTGGTGGCCTGGATGGAAACCGTTCCGCTTCCGCCCAGTTCACCGCTGGAAGTATAGCTGTTGTTGAAGGTCAGGGTAGGCACAGCGGCCGGAGCCTGATCGTGATTGGTGTAGGTGTAATTGGTGGTGTTGGTTCCGTCAGAAACTGCGGTGTTGACGGTCAATGTACCTTCCCCATTGTCGGTGACGGTGATGGTGACGGTATACACGGTGGTATCATTGGTGTAACCGGCACCGCCTCCTGCGGTTTCAGACACCGTATAGGTGTAGGTAGCGCCATCGTCACTTTGATCGAAGGTCAAACTGGAGAAGATGGGCATGGTGGCGGTTGCAGTGCCGTCGGTCATAGTGGCGGCAGTGGTGGTGATTTCCTTGCTGCCGTTGATACCGGCCTTTGCGGCAGAAGCTTGGTCATTGGGCGTTACGGTGAAGGTAAACTGTCCGGCTGCCAGGTCGTGACCGGTAAGGTTCTTCACAATATTGGCTCCGCCTTTCGCCACATAATCTACGTCGGTGGAGTAGGTATTGGTGAAGGTGCCGTTGGTCACAGCAGCGGTGGCATACAGATGACCGTCCAGACCATCCACAACCGTAACGGTAATTTCAGCCACATTGCCCGAATAGGTCATACCGGCATTGCTGCCAGCGATTTCCCGCACCACGTACTGATAGACGTTGGGTGTGGTATAGGTGATGCTTCCGAAATTGAAGGAAGCGGTATTGCCTGCAGCCGGTTTGGAAACCGTGATCACAGAATCAGCGGGCATGGGAGCGCCTTGGGTAACAGCGGTCAGTTCAAACTGGAAGTTGTCGCCGTCTTCCCAATCCTTGCCTTCCAAAACCTTGGTCAGGCTAAAGTTCACCGGAACATCCACAAAATCAGCGGCATCGTAAGAGTTGGTAAAGGCTGCTGCATCGGTGACAGCACGGTCGGCATCGGTAATCGCTGTGCGGTTATCGTAGCTGACCTGAGCTTCCAACTCGCCGTCGTGATCCGTATCGGTGACCGTTACGGTAACAGTGGCAGTATGGGTATCATAGGTAACTCCGCCCAAACTTCCCTGAGTTTCGGAAACGGTGTACTGATACTCGCCCGCTGCATCAAAGGTGATGTCGCCAAAGGCGGCTTCATAACCGGCTGTGCTGTTGGTAATGGTCACAGATCCGTTGCTGGAAGCGGGAGCATTGCCCACGGGGGTGAGGGTAAAGGTGAAGGAATCACCGTTTTGCCAATCACGACCGACCAGGGTCTTTTCCACGGTAATGCCGGCAATGCCGTCCTCGCCGCCAACAATCACTTCATCGGGGGTGTAGGTGTTGGTGAATGTTACCGCAGCGGTTCCGTTGGCAGAAATGGAACCGGTTGCGTTTTCGGAATCCACGGTATAGCCGTTTCCGGGCGCTGCTTCTGTTACAGTGTACTGTGCTCCATCCGGCAGGCCGGTGATGGTTGCGGTTTCACCGTGCTTTAACAGAATCGTGGCCTGACCCTGGGCATTCAGCGTCAAAGTCTGGGCGTCCCCGTTGCCGATGGTGTTAGAATAGCTGCCGGTCAAGGGCTGACCGTTGACATCCGTCAAGGCGATGGTAAAGGTGAAGGATTTTTGGGTATCAATGGATACGCCGGGATCGGTGGAGACAACTTCCTTGGTGATCGCCAGGCTGCCGGATTCCACCGTGGTGGTTGTGGTATTGGTGTCCACCGCCGGATCATCGCCTACCTGAACAGAAGCCCGGTTGGTAATGGAGTCGATGGTAACGGCGTTCTCATTCACAGTAGCGTAGAATGCGATTTCACCACCGGCGCCGGGTTGTACGTCCTCCAGCGTCCAGGTCAGGACGGTGCTGCCCGATTCGGTTGTTACCGTGGGTGCCGCCTGTCCTTCCGGTACGCCGGTGTAGGTAAGGCCGTTGCTCAAGGTATCACGAATGACCACAGTCGCATCCGTTTCTTCCGTATTCAGATAGGAAATGGTGTAGGTCAGAACTTCGCCCACCTGAGCGGTGTTATTTTGCAGGCCGTCCACCGATTTTTCCGGAACAAAGCTTTCCACTTCATTGGTGTACTTGGGATTGTTCTCACCTAATTGGATACCAGCGGTATTGCGGATGCTGTCATAATGGACGGCATCCTCGGTGATGCGCACTGTCATGGTGACATCGCCGGTGGCGCCTGCTTGCTGGGTACCCAAGCTCCAGGTAACCCTGCCGGTGGTTTCATCGTAGGATCCGCCGTTGCTTGCGCTGACAAATTCAGTGCCGTTGGGGACCACATCCGTTACCGTGACGGCAGAGGCCACAGACTGGCCCTGATCGTTCAGGGCGTCGTTGACCCAATGGATGGTGTAGGTGAGCTCGTCGCCCACGCCAACCAGTTTGCCGTTTACATCGGTGGTGATACCGTCCACCGTTTTATTCACGGTCTTGGTATCGTCTTCCGGAGTATAGGTGTTGGTGAAGGTAGCTTCCCCTTCTTCCACGCCGGAAACCACTGCTTCCAATTCACCGGTGGCGGTGTTGTCCGTTACCGTGACAGTATAGGTGAATACATGGTTGTCATACTCCATAAAGGGAGCCTGCTCCGCCGGAATCACTTCCCGCACGGTGACGTCATAGACGCCGGGCTGGGTAAAGGTGATATTGCCGAAGGTCACAGAACCGTCCGCCGCATTGGCAGCGGTGGTAGAAGCCGGCAGGGTGAAGCCGTTTGCAAGAGAACCTGCCTGGGCAGAAACGCTCATCTCAAAGGTGAACTCGCCTGCCTGGAGGCCGGGATCCCGTCCTTCCAAGACCTTGGTTACACCCAAAGGCGTGTTGACCACACTGTTGGGGGTATAGGTGTTGGTAAAGGTGGGATTGGTGCTGCTTCCCTGCTGCACAGCAATGGACAAGGTGCCGTCGCCATTGTCGGTGGCTACTACGGTAATCACATGGCGGTTGGTATCATAGCTCATACCGGGAAGAGCTGTTTCCGGCGTGTTTTCCGTAATCACAAACTCATAAGTACCGGGAGCCGTAAAGGTGATGTCGCCAAAGGCAGCCTGATGATTGGTTGTGGCATTGGTAATGGTCACTGTGTTGGACTGGGGCATTACCACACTGCCGTTTTCAATGGCGGTCTGTGTTTGGGTGTTGTTGGCCGCCAGAGTGAAGGTGAAGCTATCGCCCTCTCTCCAATCACGGCCGTCAATGGCTTTGGTCACCATGAGGTTGGCGCTGCCAGACAGGATGCCGGTAGTGTTGTACTCATTGGTGAAGTTGGCGCTTCCCCGGGTTCCGACACTGACCACCAACTGGCCGTTGCGGTCGGTAACGGTGTAGGTGATGGTATAGGTGTGGGTGTCGTAGGTAACGCCGTCTAAGGTATAGCTGCCATCCTCGTTCTGAGTGGCATTTTCCGGAATGTTTTCGGTAATGGAGACAACATAGGTGCCTTCCTTGGTGAAGGTAATGTTGTCAAATCTTACCACGCCGTCCGCCTGGTTGGAGACGGTGAGGGTGTCGGGAAGCTGAATGCCGTCCTGAGGAGTGGCAGAAGTCAGTGCCATGGTAAAGCTGAATTCCCCTGCCTGCAGACCGGTGTTGCGATCTCCGGTAAAGGTCTTATTCAAGGTCAGGCCACTGGAGGTGGTGACAGAAGCAGGCTGATAGGTATTGTTGAACACAATACCGGTTACGCCGGATTGATCGGCGTCAGCCACAAATGCACCATCCTGCAGGGTGCCCTTGACGATGGCAGTATCCGCATTCAGGTTTCCGTTGCCGTCATCGGTGACGGTAATGGTCACCTGATAGACAGAACTGTCATAACTCATACCGGGACGAACGCCCTGGTATTCCGAAACCAAATACACAAAATCTTTTTCCGTCGCACCGGCTAAATCGTCGGCATCAAAGGTAAGATTGCTGAATATCTCGGTAATGGAAGAATTGCTGCCATCGGTTGCGGCGGATACCGGAACATACAGGTTGCTGCCGGAACCTGCTCCAGGCAGAGACGCATTGTCCTGGGCGGAAACAACGAAGTACACAAGGCCCTGTGTCAAGGACTCGTTATCACTGCCGATGACAGTGAGATTCTTGGTAATGTCCACCGAGACATCGTTGCCGTCTGCCCAAGTTGGGGTGTAGGTGTTGGTAAAGGCAGCCAAATCGGTTTCGCTGCGGTCCGTATCGGTGGTTGCGGCGCTGTTATCATAGGTCACTTGAGCAACCAGCTGGCCGTCGCCGGGATCGGAGACCACCACAGTAACCCGTGCAATATGGCCGTCCGCCGCAATGCCGCCGGTGCTGGTCATAGAGGTTTCCTGAATACCATACACATAGGTGCCCACCGTATCAAAGGTCATATCGCCGAACACAGCGGTGTTCACTGTGCCGTCAGCAGGACTGCCGATAGTCACGGTATTGCCGCCTTCCGGCATGGGAACAGTGACTCCATCCGGGGCGGAGATGTTGACGATGGTAAAGATAAACTGATCGTTTGCAGTCCAGGTGCGACCGGTGAAGGTCTTTTGGACGCTAATGCCGGTATCGGTGTCTTCGGACAGGACAACGTCATCCGGTTGGTAGGTGTTTTCAATAATGAAGTTTGCGCCGGTGGTCACACCGGATGCGCTTTCATCATTGGTTACCACAACAGTCACCGCAGGATTGCCTTCCACCACGCCCGAAGAAACGGCATAGGTGACAGAAACCGGCGCAGTGTCATAGGTCACGCCGCCCAAACTGCCGGCCATTTCCTGAATGGTATAGGTGTAGGTATGTCCAACGTTATCGCCGGTGAAGGTGATGTCGCCAAAGTAAATGTTGGAAGCGGTTTGCTCTGCTGTTCCGCCGTTGGTTATGGTGCCGCCAATGGCAGACACCTGATTCGGCAGCGGAACGCCTTCGGGAGTGCCGCTTGTGTAGGTAACGGCTCCAGCCGTACCTTCATCCACGGTAACGCTTACCAGTTGGAAGGTAAATTCATGGAAGTCCAGATCACGGCCGGTGAGGATTTTGGTACCTGCCAGACGTGTGGTTGCGGAGTCAGCGGTAAACTCATTGGTGATCACCATAGCGCCGCTGTCTGCATAGTCATAATCCGAAGAAGTGCCTTCCACGAATTGATAAGCAACATTGGTGACAACCAAAGCGCCCTGCTGGTCCTCCACCGTGACAGTTACCAGATAATAGCCTTCCTCGTAATCCATGCCCACCAGATTTCCTCTGGATTCGCTGATCTGGTATACATAAGTACCGAGAGCGGTGTAGGTAATGTCGCCGAAGGAAGCAGATGGATTCTCGTTGGTCAGGACCACGCTGCTCTGCGCCGGCATGGGGGCTCCGGAAGTAACGGCCCGCAGATTCACTGTAAAGGAATCGCCCTCCAACCAGTCACGGCCAACCAGGTTTTTGGTCACCCTCAGGTTGGTGCTTCCGGAAAGGGTTGTGGGAGTTGCGGTGTAGTTGTTGGTGAAAGTAACTACTTCATCCTCGCTGCCCGCTGCGCCCACG